>CBDUCX010000024.1:0-29138 GCA_965365755.1 uncultured Pleurocapsa sp. | reverse complement strand
AATATAAATCTTTGGTAAACCTGAATGTCATAGCATATCAATAAGTGATAATACTTAACTCGGAGCTTATGGATTACTTATATGAAATGCTTACCGAAGCGATCGCCCTTCAAAATCTATGTAACGTAATTTAATTATTTTGTAATCACCTGTTTTCGGTAATCCCAACCTGATTGCCACTGCACCGCCTGTTGATAAAGCGTTAATGTAAATAAATATAAAAATAATCGGCAAGCATCTATTCACATGACAGACGCAACTATTACCAAAAATCCTTTATTAATTGGCAAGGGATTGCCTCCTTTTGACGAAATCAAGGCGGAACAAGTTGTTCCTGCAATAACGCAAATATTGCAAGAATTAGATGAAGGAATTAGTAAATTAGAGAAGAATGTAACTTCTACTTGGTCTGGTTTAGTTGAACCCCTAACAGAGTTAGAAGAGCGTTTGGGCTGGAGTTGGGGTATTGTCGGACATTTGATGGGGGTTAAAAATAGTCCTGAGTTGCGATCAGCTTACGAGAAAATGCAGCCAGAGATTGTTAAATTCTATAATAAGCTGAGTCAAAGTAAGCCTTTATACGAGGCTTTTAAAGGGATTAAAGAAGGTGCAGAATGGGATAAGTTAGAATCGGCACAGCAACGTATTGTTGAGTCTTCGATACGTGATTTTGAACTATCTGGAGTTGGTTTAGAGGGTGAAGCCAGAGATAAGTTTAATCAGATTCAATTAGAGTTGGCGGAATTATCCACTAAGTTCTCGAATAATGTGCTGGATGCGACTAAGGCTTTTAAATTAAAGCTTACTGATAAACAAGATGTAGATGGTTTACCCCCCAGTGCATTGGGTTTGATGGCGCAAACTGCTAAGGCTGAAGGGGAAGAAGCTGCTACTGCTGAAAATGGCCCTTGGGTAGTTACTTTAGATTATCCTAGCTATATGCCCTTTATGAAGTATGCCACTAATCGGCAATTGCGGGAGAAGCTTTATAAGGCGTTTGTTTCTCGTGCTTCAAGTGGTGACTTAGATAATCGCGGCAATATTGATCGCATCTTAGAATTAAGAAAAGAGAAAGCGAATATTTTGGGTTTTGCTAACTTTGCGGAGTTAAGTTTAGCTCGTAAGATGGCACCAGATGTGGCAGCGGTACAACAGCTACAGGATGAGTTGCGCGGTGCTAGTTATGATGCAGCGCTCCAAGAGTTTGAAGAGTTAAAGGCTTTTGCTGGACAAGATGATCTCCAGAATTGGGATATTGGTTATTGGGCAGAAAAGCAGAGAGAGGCTAAATTTAACTTTAATGAGGAAGAATTGCGCCCTTATTTCTCTTTGCCTAGAGTTTTAGACGGTTTATTTGGTTTAGCTAAACGTATCTTTGGCGTAACTATAACTGCTGCCGATGGAGATGCACCTGTATGGCATAAAGATGTACGCTATTTCCAGATTGCTGATGAAAACGGTGATGCGATCGCATTTTTCTATCTCGATCCTTATTCTCGTCCCGCTGAAAAACGAGGTGGCGCTTGGATGAATGACTGTATCGGTAGAGCTAAGGTCACAGTGAATGGGAAGACGGAAACTCGCTTACCTGTGGCTTATCTTACCTGCAATCAAACTCCTCCTGTGGAGGATCAGCCTAGCTTGATGACTTTTAACGAAGTAACGACTCTCTTCCATGAATTTGGTCACGGTTTACAACACATGTTGACGACGATTGATTATCCTGGGGCCTCAGGGATTAACAATGTGGAATGGGATGCGGTAGAATTACCAAGTCAGTTTATGGAAAACTGGTGTTATGATCGCCCCACTCTTTTCGGTATGGCAAAACACTACGAAACTGGCGAAACACTCCCCGAAGAATATTATCAAAAACTAGTGGCGGCTAAAAACTATCGCAGCGGGTCAATGATGCTGCGTCAACTGCATTTTGGCTTGTTAGACATGGAACTCCATTCTAATTATCAACCAGGGGGAGACGAAACTCCTAGCGATGTGCGCGATCGCTTGGCGAAAACTACTAGTGTCTTGCAACCCATCCCTGAAGATAACTTTCTCTGCTCCTTTGGGCATATCTTTGCCGGTGGATATGCTGCGGGATATTACAGCTATAAATGGGCAGAAGTGTTAAGTGCCGATGCCTTTGCTGCCTTTGAAGAAGCTGGTTTAGAAGATGAAGTAGCAGTAAAAACTGTCGGCAAACGCTTTAAGGATACGGTGCTTTCTCTGGGTGGTAGTTTACATCCCATGGAAGTATTTCAGTCATTCCGAGGTAGAGAGCCAAAAACTGAACCATTATTAAGACATAGTGGTTTATTGACAACTGCTTAAATTAGAATCCTATTCCCTCTCATGGGTAGTCCTGTATTTATCGGCACAAAAAGAGAGGGGACTTAAATTTAAGGTATAATACTAGTCTAATAGAGCCTCCTTCAAGTTTGTAGAGACGCTGTAAGAAATTATGATTGTAATAGCTATAAGACTGATTGCCCTTTTAGCCATCTCCTACTTATTTGGTTTGCTAGTAGCCTGGTTATTTTCCTTATTCAATTCTTCTGATGGTGGAGATGACTTCCGCAGAGATGACCCAGATACCCCCCAACCGCCAGATCCAGGAAAATCTTTGGAGCAAACAAAAGCTAAGAAACGATTGGTAGAAGTTGATGAGTCCTATTACCTTGCAGAGTTTGATTTAAGCAGCAAACAGTAGGTTAATCCTTGTTGTTGACCATGAATTGGCGATCGCAAATTTAAATTTAAATTCAGAATTAAGGTTAGCATTTTCAGTAGTAGTTTCTCGCCTCATATCAATCAGACGAGCCAAATGCTGATCGCGGTGGATTTATCCCACTAATAATTTGCCGATGTTAGTTAAATATCTTTTTTGGGAAATCTATGACCAGTCATGGATTTTTTTTATGGATACTTAAATTACATTTATTGTTCTAGAGACAAAAAATGTAATTAACATTACAAATATGAGCTATATTTGGTCGTTGAAAATCAGTTTTATGGCAATTAATCCTGTATTGGGCTTGATACTAACGATTGCGCTTCTTTACACAGGATCTGGTAAAGCGATCGCGATCGGTAAGATTAATCCCACGGTAACTATCTCGCAAAATACTTCGCCTAGTTTAGTTAACCAGGGTAGAGTGGCTTATCAGTCAGGACGTTACAGGGAAGCTAAAAGATTATGGCAACAGGCATATCGAGAGATGAAACTTGAGAAAAATACCCTAGCTCAAGCCCAAACTCTCAATTACTTGGCTTTAACTAGTCAAAAGCTAGGGGATGCCACCGCAACTAAGCAATATTTGACTCAAAGTCGGAAGCTACTGCAAAATCGCTCCGATGCTACAGGTTTAAATATTAAAGCTCAAACTCTCAATACTCAAGGTCAACTAGAGTTCAGTATGGGAAAACCAGAGGCGGCTTTAACAAGTTGGCAACAGGCAGAAAGGATTTATCAACAAGCAGGGGACGAGCTGGGTGCTTTGGGAGTTGCCATTAATCAAGCACAAGTATGGCAAAGTTTAGGGTTATATCGTCGCGCTCAGACAGCATTACAAAAAATTGGAACTAAATTAGCAGCGCAATCTGATCCGACTTTAAAAATTACTGGTTTACGTAGTTTGGGAATTGCTTTACAAGTTACTGGCGATTTACAAGCTGCTCAAGAGATGTTGGATCAAAGTCTCGCTCTTTCCCAAGAATTAAATTTATCTGAAGAAAGTAGCAAAACTTTATTGAGTTTAGGCAATACGGCTTTAGCTAAAGCAGACCACAACCAGGCAATTACTTATTATCAACAGGTTGTGGCGACAACGGCTCAACCGCTACTCAAAACCGAAGCGCAATTAAATCACTTGGGCTTATTAATCACAACGAAACAATGGCAAGCTGCCATAGATTTGCTGCCACAAGTTCAAACCAAGTTAGATAATCTTACCTCTATTGATAGCCGAAGAGTAGTATATGCCGAGGTTAATTTAGCTAGGCAATTGATTGAGTTAACCAGTCACACTGATAACCAACAATATTTTATTCAAGCTCAAGATCTCTTAAAAACTTCGATTCAGCAAGCAGAAAAGTTAGAAGATCCTCAGGCCAAATCCTATGCTTTGGGAATGTTAGGACGTTTATATGAAGCAGATCAACAAATTGCCTTGGGACGCAAATATACTAAACAAGCTGTGCAATTGGCTCAGGTAATTAATAACTCCGATCTTACCTATCAGTGGCAGTGGCAATTAGGAAGACTATTTAAAGCCGATGGAAATCATCAGGGTGCAGTTGCCTCTTATAGCGAAGCCGTTAACGCTTTAGAAGCTCTCCGCAGTGATTTAGCTGTCACCAATGCGAATTTACAGTTTTCTTTCCGCGAGCAAGTTGAACCTGTGTATCGCGAGTTAGTAAGTCTGTTACTTACCCCCGTCAACAATCAACCAGTCAGTCAAGGCAATTTATTACAAGCGAGGAACACGCTCGAATCTTTGCAATTGGCAGAACTAAACAATTTTTTCCGTGAGGCTTGTTTAGATGCCACTCCCACAGCCATAGATGAAATAGATCGTCAAGCTGCGGTAATCTACCCCATTATATTACGCGATCGCCTGGAAGTAATTGTTAGTTTACCTGATAAGTCTCTCCAACACTATACTCAACAGATTCCTCAAGGAGAATTAGAATCTGTGATTGAAGAATTACGTCAAACCTTGCAAATTCGGAGTCGGCGTAAATTCTATCAACCAGCCCAAAAACTCTATAGTTGGTTAATAGCTCCAATATTAAAAGAACTAGAGCAACACAATATTGAAACTCTGGTATTTGTTCCTGATGGTAGTTTCCGCAACATTCCCTTGGCAACTCTTTATGATGGCCAACAATATCTCATTGAACAATATAATCTAGCTTTGACCCCTGGTTTACAACTCCTTGCCCCTTTATCTTTAGAACAGGTCAAACTGAAGACCTTAGCAGCA
This sequence comes from uncultured Pleurocapsa sp., assembly GCA_965365755.1. Lineage (GTDB taxonomy): Bacteria > Cyanobacteriota > Cyanobacteriia > Cyanobacteriales > Xenococcaceae > Waterburya. The sequence continues at coordinate 24,153 of CBDUCX010000024.1, read as the reverse complement.
GGTATTACTCAACGAAGAAGAGGGTTTTCCTCACTAGAATATGTAAATCAAGAATTAATTAATATCCAAGATTATACTGATAGCTTTGTCCTGCGGGACGATAAATTTACTGAAACCCGCTTACAAGAAGAAATTGAAACTGCCCAGTATCCCATTGTCCATATTGCTACTCATGGTCAATTTAGCTCTAAGTTAGAAGATACTTTTCTTTTGGCTTGGGACAACAATATCACTATTAAGAAGTTAGAACAGCTCCTAGACCAGAATAACTCCGACCAACAACAGGCGATTGAACTATTGGTTCTCAGTGCTTGCGAAACCGCCAAAGGGGACAAACGAGCCACTTTAGGATTAGCAGGGATGGCAGTAAAAGCAGGGGCAAGAACTACTTTGGCTACTCTTTGGACGGTATTTGATGAATCTACTGCCTTAACTATGAATCGTTTTTATGAGAATCTTACCCAATCTCAAGGCAAAGTTAATAAAGCCAAAGCTTTGCGTCAAGCTCAATTGAATTTAATTAACTCCCGTCAATTTAAACATCCCTACTATTGGTCACCTTTTATTATGCTGGGGAATTGGCTTTGAGTAATAGGCTTTGATCTTTTACCTTTTACCTTCCCCAAAACTAGTAGATTTTGTACTCATCGAACTCACGTTATCAGGCAAATCTCTTTCGGTTTTTAACCATCTACTTTGAGGTTTAACCACAAACTTAAGGTAGATGGGAATTTTACTCAGAATATAAAAGGGAATGGCGATCAGATTCTTGAGTGGTAGATCAGCTCGTCCAAATTTGATCCAGGCAAATAATACTCCACTGCTCAAGAAAACTCCCGCAATGCTGACAATAATTGCAGGAACAAGGGAAATAGGAGTGAAAATAGTAGCTAGCCAGACAGCCACCATAGTAATAAACCAAGTCATTACCAGTAAAGATAGAGGGGGAATCAAAATATCTAAAGCCAACCCCAAAGCAGGTAAACTTCCAGTTGTAACAAAAGCTTTAAGCAATCGAGGAACTTCCACGGCGATCATTTCCAAGTGCCCGTGTTCCCAACGGGCTCGCTGACTTTGGGCATCCTGATCTTTCATCAAACGACCGATAACCAGAGCTTGTTCACAAAATACGGGGGTAGAACCTGCTAAAGCCAGATCTACCGTTAACTGCATATCATCAGTAGTTTTGCTTCCTGCTAAAGAAACTTGGTTAATGAGGAACCAAGGAAAAGCCATTCCTGAACCCGTCAATAAGCTATGCCAACCCAAACGATTCAAACCTAATAAGCGCACTAGATTTTTGACTTTAATCGAAAACATGGAGATATTATCTTTGAGACTGGGATTTTCGGGTTGTTCCATCAAATAAGTAGACTGTACTGGTCTACCAGTGGCGATCGCCTTACAGCTAATGTTCTTGATGGAGTTAGGCTTTAAGATACAGTCTCCGTCAAGAATTACCAGGACTTCTGGGGGATTATGCTTGATTTGTTGTATGGCATAATCTAAAGCATAACCTTTCCCACGATCCGTTGAATTTTCTCGTTCTAAAACCTTGACTCCCTTAGCTCTAGCTAATTCTGCGGTGTTGTCATGACAGTTATCGGCAATTACAATTACTTGATCTTGCTTTGTTAGCTGTGGGAGCAATACTTCTATTACTTCTGTAATTTGCTCTGCTTCATTATGAGCTGGAATCAAAACTGTAGTTTTAGGTCGTTCAATATTTTCAATGTTTAAACTTGCTGAGGTTGAAATAAAAGCTGCTAAACATTCTAGGAAAAATACTGAGCAGGGAATTAAGATCAAGATCCCCACTGTAATAAGAATCACGTTGAATACAGTATTAAATTCCATCTCAATAATTTTAAATTCTGCTATTTAGTAATACCATACTATCCTCTAGCAAGATACACTTTCGTCATTCCTCTGCCAAGCAAAACTATTGTTTTCTATGGGTTCACCAGAAAAATGTTAAATTTGGGAAAAATAAAAAGAGTGTCAAGAGATTACTGCGTTCAACTAGCACTAATTAATAATTGTCAACAGTCTAAATCAGGCTATTTCACCATAAATATTATTAACCCGTTATATTAGCGAGATTATTGTTGCTATTAAAATTAAACAAATATGCTCATTTCTATCTGTATTATTACTTTCAAGCGTCCTGGAGGCTTAAAACGGCTATTAGAAGGGATTAATAATTTAACTTTTGAGAGGATAGAATGCCCTGAACTAGAGGTCATAGTAGTAGACAATGACACCAACCACGTAGCAGAAAAAGTTTGTCAGTCCATAGCCAATTTTCAATGGTCTTTAAAAACTGACGTTCAGCCTCAGAGAGGAATTACTTATGCTCGTAACAAATCAGTCAGCCTAGCTAGAAAAGAAGCTGATTTTGTTGCTATTATAGATGATGATGAAACACCTGATGCCTCTTGGTTAGAGGAATTATTATTAGCACAACAAAAATTTGATGCTGACGTAGTTACGGGGCCAGTGATACCTCGCTTTCAAGAAAGTGATGTTCCTAACTGGATTGAAAAAGGAGGATTGTTCAATACTCCTCGCTATCAGACTGGGGAACAACGTCATGTAGCTTTTACCAATAACGTAATGATTAGAGGTGAAATTATCCGTCAATACGATCCTGTGTTTGATAATCGCTTTGCCATCACCGGAGGGGAAGATTCACATTTTTTTCTAGGTCTCAATAAAGCAGGATATAAAATTTTCTGGGCAGATGAAGCCATTGTTTATGAATGGATTCCTGCTTCTCGTACTAACCTTAAGTGGATTCTTAATCGAGGTTTTCGCAGTTGGGGGACTCATAGTTTAATCGAAAAAGAGCTGTACCCCTCGCTTCTGGTTCTTTTGGTCAGAATGTTTAAGGGACTAGGTTTAATTTTAATTGGCATTTTAGGGTTTATTCCCGCCTCCGTTATGGGTAAATCGGCGATCGCCAAGGCGCTACTTCTTATCTATCGCGGTGCTGGTACTTTTGCTGGCTTATTGGGGGTAGATTACGAAGAATATAAAACAGTGCATACTGATTTAGAAGTGAATCATAAGATTTAAAATTTGGTTTTATCTGGCTACGAGCTAAGAATTATGAGTTTTTAATCGTATGTTACCTACATTCGTTCTCGTCGAAAACCAGAGTCCCCACCTGTGGTAAACCAATATTCCCAAGTTCCCCCATCAGCAGTTAACCAATTGTTGAGGTCAAATAAACCACTTCCCGACGGTGTACCTTGAATTCGATAGACTTTCACTGCTCGTCCCTTATTCTCCCAAATTAAGGGCAATTCTGGTTCTATTTGCTCTGGTAATACACCATTAGTTTGCAAAAAATAGGCATCTTGTCCCTGATCTGAATCGTTGCCAAAAACTTGAGCTATGCCGTTTTCATCAATGGCGACAAACGCCCCTTCTTCTAAACCGATACCATAAACTGGTTGATTTTCAACTACCATAATTCGCGCCATGAGGCCGAAAATTCTGCCATATCTTGTCTCAGGATGCTTGTCATTGCGCCGATCTAAGTGGGTGTCAGTAATAACATCCTGGAGAAATGGAACTTGGAGAAAATTGCTGCGAAAAATATCCTGGGTATTTTCATGAAAAGGGTCATTCAAAATTTCTGAACTCAGCAACCCTCGCCGAGAAGGAGCATAATAATAATCTCCTAAAATTGCCATGCCCGCACTAGTCCCAGCCACAGGAACTTTTTTATGATTAATTAAGTAATTAATGGCATCTTCGGTGGCTGTTCCTTCCCAGTAATCTTCATATTTATTCTGATCTCCACCAGCCAAGTATAAAGCATCAGCATCTTTAATGTATTGTACAACCTCTGGGTTGTTAGCTGCTTCTCGGCTGTCAATAGAGAGTTCTGCTGCGGAATTGATTAAATCCTTATAATTATCCACAATCCACTGTGCTTGCTTGCCAATTCCCCCGCAACGCAGGACTAAATAATCTCCATAGTTGGCTTGCTGAAGAAACCATTGAGTCGCAGCATCTTCTCCTACTTTTCCGCCTTCTGCACCACCAACTAACATAATGGCAGGTTTCTGAGCAGAACTGCGAACCTTTCCATAGTCTAAATAATATTCAAAGTTATGGCGATCGTCTGCTCGCCTGTGATCTGAGAGTTTTCTTGCCATACGACTACCGCCTAAGACTCAGTTTCTTTCATCTTACCGTTACTAGGGAAAAAGAATCTTAACTTGTAACGACTGTATTGATCGAAGGTTAGTGTTTAGGGAACTGTTAATTTACTAATTAACCCTTATTTCGACAGCATCGATCCTCACAAGTTTCTCAAGTTACTTGTTTATTAATTAACTAGGTAAAGGAATTTTCTGGATTAATGCCAATTTTTTCCATGGTTTTGGGTAGTTGAGATTTCAGGGAGAAGTGAAATGAAAGCAGCAGATATCATGACAACCAACGTATGTACAATCAACAGCTTGGCAACAGTAACTGAAGCGATCGCTCTAATGCAGGATAAAAAAGTACGTTCTTTGATTGTTGAACCTAGCGATGATGATGCCTATGGAATTGTTACCGAAACAGACATTATTTATAAAGTAGCGAGTAAAGATAGAGATCCTGATTCGGTTATGGTCTATCAAATTATGACTAAGCCGTGTATCGTAGTCAACCCCGATTTGGATTTAAAAAATGTGGCGCGGCTATTTGCGGAGACAGGAATTAGCAGAGCGCCCGTAATTCAAAAAGAGCTTTTAGGAATGATTTCCATGACTGATTTAATAATGAAGTCGAGAATCTTACAAAAAACTAGTTCAGATAGATTATCGTCAAAAATTCGAGAAACCCTATTACATAGTCGGGTGGCTTCCGATTCACAAGAAGAAATAGATCTTGAATGTCAAGCAGCATGGGATGTAGTTGAAGAGACACAGACCTAATGGATAATTCTATTTAAGCTGGTGCTACTCAAGTAGGACTCTTGTGTGGTGAAAAAAAACAGCAGATAGGATCGAGAATGCGATCGCGTATCCATAAAATAGCTGTCTTAGACAACTTTGGAACAGCAAAGGTTTAATTCCGAGTGACTTTTACAATGATACAATGATAGTTTTTTTTGCTTTCATGATTGAGATCGCAGCCAGTAGCAACAACACCTATTATGCTCGGGCTACAGAGCAAATTTTTTTGGAATATGAAGGATATCTCTCAATGGTATGGAGTTTTGGGTGTGAGTCTTACTGCATCACCGAAAACAATTAAAGCAGCCTATCGCGAATTGGCTCAACTTTGGCATCCAGACCGCTATGTCGATGATCCTGAGCTTCAGTCGAGAGCCGAAGAGGAAATCAAAGAAATTAATCAAGCCTATTCGGAAATTAAGGCTTATCTAGCCGCAAAAATTGATAGCAATTTTCAGCTTGATACTAGATATACTCATAGCTCAAAATATAATCGGCACTCGAAAATTAACAAGATTAAACAGACTCCAGATTATTATTATCAGCAGGGAGTCATTTTTGCCGAGTCGCAAAATTATGATGATGCACTGACCAGTTTTGCCCAAGCGATCAAACTTAATGCCGATTATTTAGAGGCTTATCAATATCGGGGTTTTATTCTGTCTAAGATGGGTTTTAATCTGCGAGCAGATGCCGAGTTTAAGAAAGCGCACCAGATCAAACTGAGAAGCAAAGTTAAATATAAGCAGCCTCAAAAGTATCAATATGCTGCCTATAGTGAGCGGCGCTTTTCAGACTTATTTCCCGACCAAGCTAAGGTGAAGATTCAAACCAGTTTACCTCTGCAATGCCGTCAAACTATTTTCGTTACTAATCAACCTTGCAAAAGTATCGTAGTTGGTCAAGGAGGATCTATTGCTGGCATTAATGGCAACCGAGAGATTCAGCTTTGGCAAGCAAATACGGGTCAAGCCATAGGTAGTCTTAAAGGTCATAGGGATAGAGTTAGCTGTTTAGCATTAAGTCCTAGCGGTCAGACTTTAATTAGTGGTAGTAAAGATCAAACAATTAGATTTTGGGACTTGAGGACGAAAAAAATTAGACGTACTTTTGATGGTCACCTCAGCGAGATTAGCACCATAGCGGTTAGTCCTGATAATCAGATCTTACTTAGTTGCGATCTGGATAATTCGCTAAAAGTTTGGGATGTTAACCATGGCAGAGTTATCAAAAACATTTCTTTTTCAGCTAATGTAACCTGTCTGGCGATTAATCCTCATGGTCAATTATTTTGCAGTGGTGGCTTAGAGCCACAAATTAGAATCAGGCAAATCAAAGATGGGCAAGTAGTCCGCTCCATCAACAATAAGTCGGGGGTAATGTCCTTAGCTTTTAGTCCTGATGGTAAGTTACTCGCCACGGGAGGATTTAATCGCACAATTAAAATTTGGGAGATAACTACGGGTAGAGAAATTTATACTTTTGCAGGACACTCAGACCGCATATCTCAAGTTATCTTTAGTCAGGATGGTCAAACTTTAATTAGTAGTAGTTGGGACAAAACTATCAAGCTGTGGGAATTAGCCACCAGCAAAGAAATTGCCACTATACAAGCCCATACAGCCCAAATCAATACTATGGCGATCGCCTATAATAGTCAAACATTGGTTAGTAGCAGCAGCGATCGCACTATTAAGTTATGGCAATGTAATTTCTAGTCGCCTAAAATTTTATGAGAAACGTCATCATTCCCTACTACCTAATCCCCTATCTCCCTAGTTAAAATTAGTAAATTTTGTACTCATCGAACTTAGGTATTATTAAAAGATGAAATACACAGACCTGCAACGAAGATTAAAGCAATATCAAATTGCAGGGTTAGTAACAGTTAAATTAAATTCTTCTCTAGCAATTTTAGAAGCTGAGTATCAACGCTGCTTAAAACTGAGACTGTCTCAGAGTGATTTGGAGAGATTGGCTGCTATTAAAAACTTTGAATATTTAGAATTGGTTTCTTGTGTAGAAATCCAGGCTAATCCTGATAGTTTTCCTTTACGGGTTATTAAAGCAAAAACCTATGATTTAGGTCAAGTTGATAGTCTTACGGAATTAAAATTAGCTTTTCCGATATTTAAAAATAAGCAGTATGATTTCCGCACCAAGGTTTCTTGGTCGCAATGTGCCTATTCTATCGACAAATTGACTAAAGATTCTCAAGAGTTCACTAAATTTAAGCAAGATGTTGAGGCATTTATTACTGCTATAAAACAACAGCAATATCATCAGCTTACGGGAGAGACAGCGGTAGAAGAAGCTTATGATGATCTATCTAACTATATTAGCTGGTGGAAAGGAGCACAGTGGGAATATACCCTAGCCAGCAAAGTTTCTACTTTAGATTTGTTAAAACGGGCTTGGTTAGAAGAATATTTAGCCCAGCACGATTTAAGCCAACTGTTGAAATATAGCCCAATTGAATAAGCTAAGTTACGATATCAAAATAGTTACAAGATAATTATATATGACTGTCACTAAACCCGTTAAGCTAAAAAATAGCCTACAAGAAATTGTTCAAAGCTGGAAAGATCAAATCATTTGTTTTTCTCCTCAAGGAGAAGGCTATGGTGCTTACTTTGTTGACTCTAGAGATGGTAGCTTGGTTAACTATATTCGTGCTAGCTGTGATGAATTACGTCATTTGGGAACTAATTATAATTCTCTATTAACAAAAATCAAAGAACAATTTTATGGTTATTTAAAAGAAGCAATTCTTAATACGATTAAATACGAAGCAACTAGGCGGGTTGTCCGTAAACAGCATGAATGGATTCAAGCGAGCTATAAAAATATCATTGAACAAAAACAGTTAACTGTGGAACAACAGTCAGGAGAAATTGAAAACTTAAAACAAATTATTCAGCAACAAAAGCAAGAAATAGCGACTATTAAAAGCGAATGTCGAGGACAGTTAGAAGCAATTCAAATAGAAGCCAAACTAAAGCAAAAAGAAGCCGAAATTGAGCAGAAAAATAGCGAAATAACTCGCTTAAAGCAACAATTACAAGATTGCGATCGCGAAATTAATAGTCTCAAGTCTGAATTTAACATGGGCTTGCATGAATTAAAGCTCAAATATAAGGGATTAATTACTCAATTCATTAGTAGCAGTGCGGAAAAACAGCAAGTAAATAGCCAAAATAAAAGTCTACAGGCTTGCAAAAATATTTTCATCAAAGCCCAAAAGAAAATTAATTTATTGCAGTGTGAAAATAAACTTCTTAAGCAAGAAAATATCGAGCTTAAAGGTAAAGTTAAAATGCTGCGAGTTTAAGCATTATTTCAGATTTTATTTTAAATTTTAAAAATCTTAAAAAATTTCAAGCTTAACTATAGCGTTTCTCAAATAGATGAGATACAAAATTTTGTAGTTTACTTCACCATACACTAGAAGGCTTGCGCCAACGCGGAGCGAGTACTCCGAATTCCGAACTACTAACTACTAACTACTAACTACAATTAGCGGAATTAGAGGGAAGACGTTCAGCCTGATTATCAGTAGGATAAGGACTTAAAACAATCTTCCCATCTGGGGTTTTAACTACGCCTCTAGCTAGAGTGATATGACCTTGAGAAGTATTGATAACCCGAGGTAAATTATCTGCGGCTTTATTAGTATTTTCATTAGTATTTTCCCCATCGATGAAAATATTGTCTGAATTTAAAACATAATCAGGTTTTGATCGTACCTGCCTACCATTTATAATTAAATTACTAGCTGCAATTGGTTCAATATTGGCTTGACAAGCTTGAGTAGTTGTTTGTTCTGGTGCAACTATGTTACTTGGTAATTCCGTTGCAGCTTGGATGGCATCGACTTCGGAGATCGTAATAGAGACAGTACCATCTAAACCAAACTCAGAACTGGCGTTGATATCGTTAGTCAAATCGTTTAAAGGTTGTTCATTTATCCCCAATATAGACTGGGCATTAATGTCAATATTTCCCCCTTGCCCTTCTTCAGCATTAGCGATAATATCACTGTTACTATCAGGAGAAGCAACAATAAACTTAGTATCAATATTGATGTTTCCACCATTGGCATCATTAAAGGCACGAGCCGAAATTTCACTACTATTCATTAAGCGTATATTGCCGTTAACATTTATTTTTAAAAGACCACCGATTCCCGATACAGTAGCAGCAGAAATAAAGCCATTATCTAAATTCAAAGCATCAGTTTGAATAGTCAAAGTTCCGCCATTTCCTAACCCTCTACTATCTACTGATATCTGTGCGCCATCGACAAGATTTAAAGAATTTGGTGTATCTGAATTTGGTGTATCTATAGTAATATTTCCACTATTTCCCGTTGAGTTATTACTGGTATTAGCAAATAAACCTGTTGCTGGTTCTAATTCAATTAAGAGATTGTCTTCAAATGGTTGTAATTCTCCAGAACTAGCAGGGTTACTGCCGTCAATTGTAATTTCTTCGGTAATATTTAAAGTAATATTTCCTGCATTACCACCACCATCAGTTTGAGTGACGATTTTTCCTCCCGATAAGATGGCTAAATTATTGCTAGTAATTGCGATTGTCCCGCCGTTAGAATCATTTTCCGTAAAAGAATTAATTACCCCACCTTCGGCAATTCTGATTTCATTACTCTGAATATCAATCTTTCCTCCATTACCAACAGCATCATTTCTCGCACTAGAAGAGAGAATTGAGAAATTTTCGATTGACAAACTATCAGTATCGATACTAATATCACCTCCTAAACCTTGTCCAAGAATACTATTAGAAACTAGAGAATAATCATTAAAAGAAATGATGGGTGAGTTTAAAGTAATAGTTCCCGTATTACCAGTAGATTGCTCCAGCACTTGAGATAAAATTGAAGCATTATTCAGTGAAATCCTTTCCGCAGCATTAATAGTAATATTCCCGCTATTCCCTATACCGCGAGAACTTGCTTGAATTAAGAAACGACCACTATTTATATCATCTGGCGTAAAATCCCCTTGAATATCTAATGATTTAGTAGTGATGTTAATGTCGCCTCCATTGCCTTCGGCATCTTCACCAACTTGAGATAAAATGCTTCCTGTTCCTAGAAGAGAAATTGTTTCCCTAGCATTGAGATTGACATTACCCGCATTACCTTTTCCCTCACTAGTTGTCAGTAATTGCGCGCCACCCTCAGTCCCATCAAAAGAAATGATTGGTGAATCAAAAGTAATAGTTCCCGCGTTACCAGTAGATTGCTCTAGTACTTGAGAGAAAATTGAAGCATTATTCAGTAAAATCTTTTCCGAAGCATTAATTATAATATCACCGCCATCCCCTACACCTTGGGAACTCGCCTGAATTAAGAAACGACCACTATTTATATCATCTGGCGTAAAATCCCCTTGAATATCTAATGATTTACTAGTGATGTTAATGTTGCCTCCATTACCTTCAGCACCTTCACCAACTTGAGATAAAATAGCTCCTCCCCCCCCCAGTAGAGAAATTGTTTCCCTAGCATTGATATTGACATTACCAGCATTACCTTTTCCCTTACTAATTGTCAGTAATTGTGCACCACCCTGAGTCCCATCAATAGTTAAAAATTTAGTATCAATATTAATATCTCCTGCTTCCCCTACAACATCTTCTCCTAACTCGCTAATTAAAGCATTAAATATTTCTCCACCGACAAATACTGAATCTGTAGCATTGATATTAATATCTCCTGCATTACCAGCGCCATTATTATCAGTGATTATAAAAGATACATCTTTAACAGAAAGAGAATCGACATCCAGATTAATATTGCCTGAGTTTCCTTCCCCTCCTGATCTGATTTGACTTAAAATTGCTCCCGCATCTACAGAGATGTCTTGGGCTGTAACGTTAACATCTCCCGCATTTCCTAAGCCATAAACTTTAGCACTAATACTAGCTCTATTGCTTATTTGCAGCAGATTAGTATTAACAAAGATCGAACCACCATTACCAACAGCGCTACTCTCTTCACTGGCATCTTCTCGACGATTTATGGGTAATCCCACAAGGTTACGAATTGATGTATCAAGTTCTTCTATTCCTGCATTTGGATCTTCTTCAACTTCATCGCCAATCAAAGTAACCGAATCAGTAGCATTAATTGTAATATCGCCAGCTTGTGTATCAACTGAACCCATATTTTCCCCAATACCTGCTAGTAGTTCGCTGGTATCAGCAAGTAACAAGTCTTTGGCATTAATATTAATAAAACCACCACCATCGGCACGTACATCAACCGCTGCATCATTGGTTAATTCTACTCTGCTTCTAGCTATCCCCTCTGGGAAGCTCAAACTTCCTGTTTCACCGATGGCAATTTCTCCAGCAGCTAATAGCCCACCTAATTCAACTAATCCCCCTGGTGCGCTAATTAAACCTCCTTCTAATTTTACATCGCCACCAATTAAGCTCAGGGTTTCTCCTGAGGATACTTGTAAACCAAGATCGTTAGCTACAGATTGATTAACAATTTCTCCAGGATTATCTCTAAAGTTCAAACCAATCGGCGCATTGATCGATAATATCGGTTGTGCAGATGTATCAGTAGCATTAAACTCAATACCATCGGGGAATAAAATACTGTTAGCACTGCTGCCATAAAATGAACCACCAATATTTAACCTGGCACCTTGCCCAAAGATAATCCCTGCTGGATTTATGAGGAATAAATTGGCACTACCATTAGCGCGAATTAAACCATCAATATTGGATATCTGCCCCCCAGTAACGCGAGAGAAGATGTTGCTAATATCCGCAGCATTATTGAAGAATGCTTCATTCCCACTTCCCACAGAAAACTCTCTAAAACTATGAAATAGATTATCTTGTCTGGTAGTACCACCAGTTATTTCTGCAACATTACCCTGTTGATTAACAGTCGTATTGACACTGTTATCAGGGGTAACTTGAGCCAAGGTTATGTCACTTGTGGCGTATAGATATCCAAAGGCACAAAGACCAACTTGAAAAATATCGGAGAGAGCTAATTTCATTTTGTTACTAAGTAGGTGGGTAAAATTAATTAGAAGATGGTTAGGGTAGGTAGTCCTAAAGGATACCGCTGAGTCTTACGGACTTACTCCGCAAACGCATATAGGTAGTAGGTAGTGGGTAGTAAGTTAAAAGACACTTACTCCTGACTTTATTCTTTTTTATTTTGGTTTTATATTTAATTTCGCCTACCTACTTACCTCGTTAGACTGGGATTTACAGCCACATCAAACACTACCAGTATTATCTAACAATTTATCTGAGCGGTTTATTACTTTTTATTACCTTTTGTATAGCCATTAGTTACTGTTTTTACTTGTTTGATCGTAGGGTGTTTTGACGGCTCAATATCAATGCATTACAGAATAGTCACAAGCGCGATCGCACTTGAAGAGAGCTTACATAAAATAGCAATAAATTAATCAGTACCTGTAGTTGCCATCCGAAAGGGTAACTGAGCGATCGCCTTCGACATCAAATTTAAAGAAAGCTCATATAGGTATCGTCTATCGTGTAATTAGAACGACTAGAAGCACAAGGAGTTTGACTGTTATGAAAAGTACAGGAATAGCATATCTGTTGTGGGGTCTTTGGATTTTTGGATTTGCGGGTATTCACCGCTTTTATTTGGGTAAGCCCATCAGTGGTGTGATCTGGCTTTTGACTTGGGGACTGTTTGGCATCGGACAATTATTCGACTTGCTTCTCATTCCAGAGATGGTTGAGAGCAAAAATTTAAGATATACAGCCAGATTGAGAAAGGCTGCGTACCCACGGCTACCTCGTACTGCGACTAACACTCCCCCTCTATCGGACACTCAATTAATCTTGAAACTACTTTCGACGCAACCAGAAGCTACTTTGGCTGATTGCCTTCTGGCGGTAGGAAAGGATACACCCAAGGTTAAAGCACTCTTAGATCAGATGGAGCGGGAAGAATTAATTGAGATAGGAAATAGAGAAAGGGATGGCGCGATCGTGTATCGGATGATTTAGCATCAATTGTGTTTTTAATTATTTAAAGAGAAAAATTTCTCAGCTAGAAAAAAGGAAAAAAGAACTTTTGGAGACTCTTGATGAATAAAAATTCCTACCGTTTATCATAGCAATACGTATCAACATGCTTGACACTCAATCTTTTTTTACTTGTTACTTACGAGTAGATAGCTGTTGTGTACTAATATATTTGAGAAACGCTATAACTAAATTCTGAACAAATTATTTATCAGCCAGGTTACTAATGCCCCACAAAATAAAACTAATTACGATATCTTTACTTAGTGGAGTCTTGATGGGCTTGGCACCAGCACCAGTAAATATTTGGTATTTTGCCTGGATTAGTTTAGCGCCTTTATGGCTATTAATTAGGCAACAAAAATCACTCAAGTCAATTGTAATTCTCGCTCTAGCTTGGGGAATTGGCTATCATGGATTAGCATTATTTTGGATTACAGGTATTCATCCCATGACCTGGATGGGAGTACCTTGGTTAGCTAGTTTACTCATTACGATCTTTTGCTGGATTTTTATTACTTTATGGGGAGCAGGATTAGCTATTAGCTGGGGTATTATCTTTATCATTTTGATGCAAAGAATTGAGCATAAAAGCATTTATAGTAGTTTAATTCGTGTTCTAATTGGGGTAGCTTTATGGTGTGGGCTAGAAACTTTGTGGAGCTTAACACCTCTATGGTGGTCAGCGATCGCCTATACTCAAAGTCCGCATAATTTAGTTATCCTACAGTTAGAAAAAATATCAGGAATTAATACTGTTACAGCCTTAATTATTGCTGTCAATGGACTAATCGCCGAAACTCTATTTATTAGACAGAATAAATTCAATTTCAAGAACAAAATACTACTGTTAATCTCTCCTTTTATAGTTTTATGTTCTGCTCATTTAATCGGTTACTATCTCTATATAATTCCTGTTAATAAATATAATTTAGCTCCCTTACAAGTTGGTATCATTCAGGGTAATATTCCTAATGAAATAAAGCTATTTTCTGAAGGTTGGCGCAAAGCGATCGCAGGTTATACATCGGGATATCAAAGATTAGCCAGACAAGGAGTTGATGTGGTGTTAACTCCTGAAACTGCTCTACCTTTTTATTGGTCAGATATTATTAATGGTTCAAGTTTTTATCAGGCAGTAATTCAAGAAAAAGTGCCTGCTTGGGTTGGTGCCCATGGTAAGGAAGGAGGCAGTTATACTAACAGTTTGTTTACCTTAACTGGCGAAGGTAAAACTTACAGTCGCTACGATAAATATAAGCTAGTACCTTTAGGGGAATATATTCCGTTTGAATCTATTTTTGGCGATTTCATTGATCGCTTATCGCCCCTGGAAGCACATCTAGTACCAGGAAAAGCCAATCAAATACTTGATACTCCCTTCGGTAGAGCAATTGTTGCTATCTGCTATGAATCAGCCTTTCCTCAACATTTTTTGCGCCAAGCACAAAAAGAAGGCGAGTTTATCATTACTGCATCGAATAATGCTCACTATAGCACGACAATGCCAGCTCAACACCACGCCCATGATGTAATGCGTGCCATAGAAAGCGATCGCTGGGCAGCCAGAGCCACCAATACGGGATATTCGGCGATCGTCGATCCTCATGGCAATACCCTCTGGATTTCCGATATTAATCAATATGCAATTCATGCTCATACTATTTATAGTCGCCAACATAAAACTCTATATGTGCGTTGGGGAGACTGGTTAACACCGACATTACTTTTATCAAGCGTAATCTCAAAATGGCGTTGGTGATTATTTCCACGATGGGGGTTACTCTTAAAGTGATGCAAAAATCTATCAACTAATAGTGAAATCTGCATTGAGCAATCAATACTGCATCTTTTTCCACAGCATATATTAGTCGATGTTCTTGGGTAATTCTTCGCGACCAAAAACCTGACCAATTATATTTAAGCGGTTCAGGATCGCCAATACCCGTAAACGGAATTCGTTGAATATCTTTGATTAAAGTATTGATCCGCTTAAGTATTTTCTTATCTGTCTTCTGCCAGTATAGGTAATCCTCCCAGGCTTTTTCAGCAAAAGTTAACTTCATTCCTCTATCAATTCACGATCTATTCCTCCACCAGCGCGAAGTTCTTCAATCGCATCGTTCAATCTATCTGCGTTGTTTTTACTAGACAACAAGTGAAACGTTGCTTCATAAGCCTTAAAATCATCCAAACTCATTACCACTACCGATGGCGCATTCTGCCTAGTTACAATTAATGGTGTGCGATCTGCTTCAATTTGCTTGAGGTATCCAGCCAGCTTTTGTCTAAATTCTGTGTAGGTAACTGTATCCATAGTCCAATAGTTCTATATGTACATATCATTGTACGTTAATTTATTTATTTTTGTTATTGTCAGATGTCTATTAATAAAAAAGATTTGATTAAACGAATTGGTCAAAAAGTAGATAGCAAGCCAAAGGAAATTAAAGATATTGTCGATGCAACTTTAGAAGAGATTTATCAATCGTCGAAGTTTATTTGAGTTGAGTTAGATCAATGCGATCAATATTTTGATACTTGAAACTCTTATACTAATTAGCTTAGAGTTAGATAGAGTACTGATTCCTCGCAATATGAATAGCGATCGCATTTCTTCCGAGCAAGGGAAAATTTTGATTGTAGACGACAAGCCAGATAATCTACGTCTTTTATCTCAAATACTGATTAAACAGGGTTATGAGGTACGTAAAGCAATTAATGGTTCGACGGCTTTGATGGGAGTAGAAAAATTTACCCCCGACTTGATTTTGCTGGATATTAATATGCCTGGAATGGATGGCTATGAAGTCTGTAAAAAGCTTAAAAGCAATCGTCAAACTAGGCAAATTACGGTAATTTTTCTTAGTGCTTCTGATAAAGTAATGGATAAAGTCCAAGCTTTTGAAGTTGGAGGGGTAGACTATATCACTAAGCCTTTTCAAGTCCCTGAAGTGTTAGCCAGAGTAGAGACTCAAATTAAAATTAAAAGATTCAATCAAATGAGGGAAACTCTTTCTCGGGCGATCGTTCACGATCTAAAAAATCCTCTCTCTATTATTACTTTAGCAAGTAGTTCCTTAGAAAGAAGAAAATGTTTGTCGGGTAAAAACCTGGAGGCATTACAGACAATTAACTCCACAGCACAACGTTTAGATTCACTCCTCAACGACTTATTGATCGTAGCGAAGATGGATGCAGATCGCTTAACTCTACATAAAACTGAAGTAGATCTCCAAGAATTAATTTCAACTATTGCTAAAAGATTTGAGGTTGCTGCTACAGCTCGGGAAATTAACCTCATCCAAGATCTGCCAAGTAATAGTCAAAAAATATTAGTTGATGTCAATCTACTTCAAAGAGCGATCGAAAATTTACTTTCTAATGCCCTTAAATTTTCTTTTGCAGAGAGTAACATCACAATTCAGCTTCACCGACAAAATCCCGCAAGCGTGCAAATTAGAGTAATTGATGAAGGCATTGGCATTAAACCAGAATTACGCCAACAAGTTTTTGAACCTTATAACACAGGAAAATATGTTTGTGGAGTATCCCAAATTGGGTTAGGTCTGCATTTTTGTCAGATGGTAGTTGACGCTCATCAAGGAAAAATCTTGATTGAAGGTAATCATCCCCAAGGGACAATTGTTGCCATCAAGTTACCTGTAGTGCCTGGCAAAAGCTAGAGTTGAGCGTATCAAAGTTTTAAATGGTTGAGCGAAAAAATGTTTGGGGATTTGGGGATTTAGGGACTTAGGGACTTAAGCGATAATTTGGAAGTGATAAGTAATATTACAGAAGTGATTTTGTTATAGAAAATACGAGCTGATATTTGCTCCTACAAAGTTAATATTTTCTTGATTTAAGCCGATATTGAGCTGTCATAATTTAATCTTTTTTTTATCTAAAAAAAGAACAATTTATGCAGTACTTAGTGTATCAATACGTAATAATTATGTTAGGCGTACAAGTTACATACTAACGTCCTACAATTCTACTTTAAACTGAGAATTTAATCCTCAGAAGGTTACAAATAAAATCATAAATTTAGCCTTTGTGATAAAAGTTCTTGTTTTTACAAGCAGCTCAAATAAGCTTGATAAAAGGTGTAATCAAGTCGCATACTTGTCGGACTACAAGATTTTTTTATACTATTTAGATAGTTCTTACGATATAAGAAATACCAACCTTTTATGCTAACACAGAGGAAAAGATTATGCCTAACGGTACAAATGTTAACTTTTTCGGTACTCCATTCAATGATGATACTGCTGATCTATTTACCCCAGACGGACTAGCTGGGAATGATGTCCTAGAAGGCGATTCTGGAGATGATACCCTTAACGGCCTTGATGGTATCGATCAGATTAAAGGAGAAGAAGGCTCCGATGAGCTATCGGGGGGAGCTGGTAACGATTCTATTTTTGGTGGCGAACAAGACGATCTGATTTTAGGCGGACTAGGTGATGATTATGCTGAAGGTGGATTCGGCAATGATGCCATCGAAGGTGGCGAAGGAGATGATACTCTTTGGGGGGATAATGCTGATGGCTTAGTTGTTGATCCTGCTAATAATCTTTTAGCTGGGCCTATTATTGATACTAATCATATAACTGAGATTGGTATTGACCTCCTGGCCGGCAGTATAACTCCTTTAGAAGTAAGAAATCCAGCCAATCCCGATTTCAGTTTATCTCTTTTATTTGATCCTGTCCTTGAAGGAGATGACATTATTTCTGGTGGTGCTGGCGACGATCAAATCTTTGGGGAAATCGGAGACGATGTACTCTCTGGAGATGCAGGAGATGATGAGATTTCTGGTGGTGCTGGCTTCGATATACTAACTGGTGGTATGGGTGATGACATACTAGATGGTGGCGACGACAGCGATACTCTTGCTGGGGGTCTTGGTAGTGATCAATTGACTGGGGGAGAGGGTTTCGATGTCTTCCAATTCTCTCCTGCTAACAGCCTAATCGGTACTGATGTCGATACCATTACTGACTTTGATGTCAATCAAGACCGCATTGATCTTACTGCTTTTGAGCTGGATATTGATGGAACTAGTCAGTTTGCTTTCGACGACTTTAGTAATGGTATGACTCAAGGTTTAGAAAGTGCTTTCTTCCAAGAAGGTGCAGACGTTATTATCGGCTCTAGACCAGAATTAGGCTACAGTTTAGGATCTCTGGGAACTGCTCCGCTTAATGAAAGTCGAATCGTTATTGAGAATGTCAATATTGACGATCTTGGTGGTTCCAACTTTATCTTTACTCCTGAGATATTAGATAATATCGATGTAGTAGTATAACTTCTGTTGCCAGACCGAAGTTATATTAAAGTTATACCTTGCATGTAAGACATCAATATTGACTAAGTAATTCTAACTAGTGAATACTTATTTTGTCAAATTACAGCCACTGCTTATTTATTTATCTTTAAGGAGTGGTTTTTTCTAATATTTATATATCTAATATCTAGATATTAATCAACATAATCTTGACCAGGAATAATCGCCGAGTTTCCTGACTTTACTTGTGACATTAATACATAGCCCGAAACTGCCAATGCTATAAGAGTAAGTAATGTGCTGGTTAGTAACCAATTTCGCATGGTTCGTATTTGCTTATCGAGATCTCCAAAGGAAGCTCGAATAGGACTAACCACAGACATCAATTCCTGACGGTTTTTTGCTTCATAGTCTTCCAGGCAAGGACGCATTTCATCTCGTTGTACCGCCCATTCTTGCAATGCTGCTCTCTGACGTAACCAATCATCTAAAGCTCTTGATAGCTTACTGTCTAGATCTTGTCTTAAATTGTTTATTTGTTGATTAAACTGGGTACTTAAATTACGATTTGCTTGGTTGAACTGACTATTGATGTTAATTAGTTCTTGGCGAATTGATTTCCAACTAGATTGATTTTTATATTCTAATTCGTTGATCTTATTTGTTTGGTTGGTATCAACTCTACTTTCAAGCTCATTAAAACGCTGCTCCAGCTCTTGCTCGATACGTTCCAAATAGCCAGGATTGATGGTTGCGTTGTGCGTTTCAATTATGTTTTCCAACTTAAGGCGATAGGTTTCAATAAGTTCCTCTAGCTGAATTTGTAGAGGCATTAAAGAACTATCGTTTGGTATCGTTTCTAGCAAATTAACATTATTGTAAACTGAGCGTATCTTTTGGACTAGTTCATCGGCAGTGGTGTTTTTTAGTAGGTATCCTTTTGCCCCCGCTCGCAAAGATTTGCTTAAATAAACCTCATCATCATGACCACTTAAAAAAATTACTTTTACTTGAGGAAAACGTTGAGAGATGATCTGTGTTGCTTCCAGACCATCCATTTGTGGCATATCAATATCCATTAGCACAATATCAGGCTGTAGCTGTTCTACTGCTTCGATGGCTTCTTGACCATCGTGAGCAATTCCGAGAACTTGAATGTCTTTTTCTACATCTAGCCAAGTTTTCAACACTTCACATAGAAGAGCCTGATCATCTACTAACAAAATATTAATCATTTAAGATACCCGAACAACCTAAAATCCGATATTATTACCGCAACATAATTAATTCATATTGCAAATTATCTTAATGGATAACCAGAAAAAAAAAAGATTACACATCAACTCTTAAACTTTTTGTAATAAATAAGTAATAAATAGGTATTGCGATCGCGTGCGGATTATTGGCGATTATAGTTGATGGTCTGATTATTGCCTTGGAAACAGGGGTTGAGATTCGCCCTCAGAAAAACCCCATGGACTAATGTCGCTACGCTTAAGTAGCAAGTAGCAATTAAGATATCATCAAGATTTCAAGTTAATGAAATAGTGGCTTTATTTATGCCTCAGTCTACTAGACAAATTTTGTGGCTTAGTAGATTATAAAAGCGATAATTTAAATAGTTCGTATAATAATGTGTTCCACGTCATTATTGATGATGACATCTGCTCAAAGCTATATTTGTTAATTACTTTATGGAATCAATCTTTTTTTCGGTGGAACCCAGCGTGACAGAAATTTCTATCCAAGACAATCTGGAGCAATTTTTGATAGTTTTGTCCGTGTCTTTAAGTGTTGCCACAATCTCGCGGATTTTTAGTTGGTTTCGGGAAATACCTTACACTCTGCTGCTGGTAATAGTTGGACTAGGTTTGGCGTTTGTAGATATTCGTCTAGTTAACTTATCCCCCGAACTAATTCTGGAAATTTTTCTGCCTCCTTTGTTGTTTGAAGCAGCTTGGAATATTCGCTGGCGCAGTCTCAAGGACAGTTTAGTACCCGTTACTCTGTTTGCGGTTGTCGGCGTAATTATTTCTGTCGTCGGGGTAGCCTTTCCTTTAAGCTATTTTACTGATTTATCTTTGGCCACTGCTCTATTAGTGGGGGCTAGTCTATCTGCTACCGATCCTGTTTCTGTAGTGGCATTGTTTAGGGAATTAGGTGCCAGCAAACGTCTGACTATCTTAATGGAGGGTGAAAGCCTATTTAATGATGGGGTAGCGGTAGTTGCTTTTTTACTATTGGTTGATATTCCCTTAGGTAATGGTGAATTTGGTATTTCCCTAATTACGATTCGCTTCCTCACCTTCGTTGGTATTGGCTTAGGCATTGGTAGCTTGATTGGGTTTGGTATTTCCTATCTGACTCAAAGATTTGATTTGCCTCTGGTGGAGCAATCCTTAACTTTGGTTTCAGCTTATGGTACTTACTTAATCACTGAAGAGTTAGGTGGTTCGGGGGTAATTGGCGTAGTTACTGTCGGGATTATTCTGGGTAACTTTGGCTCTCGGATTGGGATGAACCCTCGTACTAGGCTTTTAGTTTCTGAATTTTGGGATTTTCTGGCATTTTTTGTCAATTCCATCGTGTTTTTACTAATTGGCGACCAAATAAACTTCGCTAGCCTGCAAAAGAACTTTGATCTCATTATAGTGGCGATCGCCACAGTATTAGTTACCAGAGTGATTGTCATCTTTGGTTTGGGCAATATTAGTAATTTATTTAGTCAAACTAAAACTAACCTCAGAGAGCAAACTGTATTGTGGTGGGGTGGTTTAAGAGGTTCGGTTTCCATCGCGGTTGCATTGAGCGTTCCTGTGGTACTGACTGGGAGACAAGAAATTATTGATACAGTCTTCGGTGTGGTACTGTTTACCCTCTTAGTCCAGGGATTAACTACTAAGTGGCTATTAACTACCTTGAATCTAATTGGCGATCAGCCTTTGCGTCAGGAATATTCGGAATTATTGGCGCGAAAAGTAGCCATGAATCGTGTTTTGGATTTTCTGGGTAATAATGAACTAGCCTCGGAGATTGATCCAGAATACTATCGCTATCAACAAGAACTAGTTAAAGGACAGTTGGAAACCATCGAAGACAAAATTGATACCATGCAACGAGAACATGATAACTTGCGATCGCTCACCATGGAACAGCTCAACGAACAGCTTTTGGATATTGAAGCCGATACCTACGCTGAGTTTATTCGTGCAGGTAAGTTAAACGGAAATCTCTCTCCTGTCTTACAAGAGATTATCGCCAAGGCTGGGGATTAAAGGTAGAGTTTTTAGATTTAAGCCTGAAATCAAGACAAGGGGGACAAGGAGGACAAGGAGGACAAGGAGGACAAGGGGGACAAGGAGGACAAGGAGACAAGGGGGACAAGGAGGACAAGGAGACAAGGGGGACAAGGAGGACAAGGGAGCAAAATTTAGTTACTCGTTACTTGTTACTCATTACTCGTTACTTTTAATACAGATAAACCGACGGAAATTAATTGGAATGAGTATCACTGCATCTAAACTCAAAGCTTGGTCAAAAGCGATCGCCAAACCCCCTAGGGAATTTGACTTAACTCCCCTCTCAATTATTTCAGGGGCAATCCCGTCAGATCTACGGGGTACACTATATCGTAATGGTCCTGCTAGGCTATCTAGGGGGGAGCAACGGGTAGGACATTGGTTTGATGGTGATGGGGCTATTTTGGGGGTTCACTTTAGGGATTCTGGGGCTACTGGAGTCTATCGTTATGTGCAAACCCCTGGATATATAGCGGAACAGTCAGTAGATGCTTTTATCTACCCTAACTATGGTATGACTGCTGCGGGGGCATTTTGGAATAATTGGCTTAAACCGATTAAAAATTCAGCTAATACTTCAGTTTTGGCATTACCAGACCGTTTATTGGCTCTTTGGGAAGCAGGGCCACCTCACGCTTTAGATTTAGATGATTTAACTACTCTTGGCATAGATAATCTATCTGCTTTAAGGGATCAGCAATCCTTTTCGGCACATCCCAAAATTGACCCTGTTACGGGCAAAATCTTTAATTACGGTGTCGCTGCTGGAGTAAATGGGACGCTAAATCTCTATCGTTGCGATTCCACAGGTAAATTA
Source organism: uncultured Pleurocapsa sp. (assembly GCA_965365755.1). GTDB lineage: Bacteria > Cyanobacteriota > Cyanobacteriia > Cyanobacteriales > Xenococcaceae > Waterburya. The sequence goes on along the minus strand of CBDUCX010000024.1, from coordinate 1,731 downwards.
GAACAGCAAAATTCTCATCCTCTTTCAGGATTGCCTTTAATTCACGATTTTTGTTTTGCAGGAAGGTATTTAGTCTTCTTGGTTTCTCCAGTAAGGGTCAATATGGCTTCCGTCGTCTTGGGACAGAAAAGCTATGGCGATTCTTTGACATGGAAACCAGAGTTGGGCACAGAAATTCTAATTTTTGATCGGGATAACTTATCTCTAGTAAGTCGTAGCAAAACCGATCCTTGGTTTCAATGGCATTTTGCTAACGGTTACGTCAATCAAGACGGCAACATCGTTACTGAATTTATACGTTATGCAGATTTTGCCACTAATCAGTATTTAAAAGAAGTACCATCTGGCTATACTAAAACTCATGCCCCAGGAACTCTATGGTCGCTGACGATTAATCCGCAAATTGCCAAAGTAATCAACAATCAACAAATAGCTGATAACTGTGCTGAATTTCCCCTAGTTGCTTCCCAAAAGGTGGGGCAAAATTGGCGTTATACTTATCTCAATGTACATCGTGAGGGGGTAATTCATGGTGAAGAATTATTTAATGCGATCGCCCGTTTTGAGCGGGAAACTGGTCAGATGGCGATCGCTGATCTGGGAAATAACTGCTATCCTAGTGAACCGATTTTAGTGCCTCGCAGGGATGAACAGGACTGGCTCTTAACCGTCGTCTACGATGGCAACAGCGATCATAGCGAAGTCCGAATTTATCACAGCGATCGCTTATCTGAAGACCCTGTATGTCGTCTAGCTTTACCCTCTGTGATTCCTCCAGGTTTTCATGGTACTTGGAGGGCATAAAATTAGTATTAACTAATATTAAATACTAAATTCCTGACCATACCATCTTTCTTACTTTGGATAGTCAGGAAAATTTTCTTTTGTGTTCTTGTAGCTGTTTTAACTTTTACTTTTAGTTAGTCAAGTTATCTAAAAAATTAGCTGCTTTCTCTTTAACTGAAGTGGCATCAGCTTCTTTAGGAGAAACCATTTTATCTTTGTCTGCACCGCCTTGTACTGCATTTAAACCTTTCTGAGCTTCCTTAGTTACTTCTTTAATCCCGCGTGGGTTGGAACTAGCAACATCATCTGTTTTCGCTTGAACTCTATTTAAACTTGCTTCACCATCATTAGTTTTACTAGTCGCTGCTTGGGCAGGATAAGCACTAGAGATAAATAATAAACCACATACAAATACTGTTAACACTAGACGAAAAGAAGATTTTAACCAGTTGTTTAATTTATTCATTAGCATGAATTTACCTCAATATTTTTTAACTAACTTAATTAATATCAATTTGCGTAGCTTGGCAACATCTTACTAAAGTAGTAGTTTTGATAGCTGATAGCTATAACTAATAAATGATGTGTAGGAGCATCTTAGTTATGCAACCGAGTACAATTACTCACCTGCTAAAACGACGTTTTTTCCAAGATTTTTACATACTTGACAAACTACATTAGCGTCCTTTGGGTCGGACATCAACAAGCAGTTAGCTATCGACGACAAAATAATCTTCCTGACAAGAATGATTTAGCGGACGCAATGGCGATCGCCAATCCGAGAAAACGTCCTCAATCAGATGTCGGTCAATTAATCTGCGATCATTACGATGCTTTGGTTAGGCAGTTTGAGAACAATCCAGAGGTGCGACAAAAACTACTGGCAGCACAGACTAAGGAAAAAGCCTTAGAATCAATGAGAAAGATAGTTACAGCTAATCTCAA
>CBDUCX010000023.1:0-29209 GCA_965365755.1 uncultured Pleurocapsa sp. | reverse complement strand
TCTAAGCTTTCTATCCCCTATCCAATATTCTGATACTGCACCACTGGCTAGTTTAGTTTGTTAATCGCTTTCGTAATCTTTTCTAACTCGATCTCATCTGCGCTTCTGGTTTCAAGTTCAGTTAGTTTCTCAAAGCTAGGACAGACAAGTAATTCAGTTATCCCAAGAGCTTTTTTGTTTGTGTCAGACTCAATGACAAATTGCGTATTGTATTTTCCTGGGGCCAATGTTTCCGATTGTGCCGAGTCAATGGTAAAGTACCAACCTTCGGCTGTCGGTGTCCCCGTTAAATCTAATGCTGTTTGTCCTCGGATAAAGCAGGATAGTGTATCAGTTAAAGGGTTATAGTCTGGTAGTTTTTCCGACCAAGTTATTTTGTCGCCTTGGGTAATTTGCTTCGGGATATTAAACATTAAACTAAATCTAATTCTCTTGATTCAATCTTTCCCTTTTGACTCTTGACTCTTGACTTCTACCTTCTACCCAATACCTAAAAACTTTCTGCCTTCGATCACCGACCCACAGTAGATGTAACAAGCGCTGGATCTTCAGGTGAATCAACAAATTTCGCCCCTAATTCTATTAAGTCTTGTCTTAATTTATTGTTTATACCAATGTTATTGCCAAATTTTGCCCGATCAACTAAGACACCATTGAGGTTGGCACCTTCAAGATTAGCACCTCTAAGATTAGCATTTCTAAGGTCGGCATTTCTAAGGTCAGCACTAAAGAGGTCAGCACTAAAGAGGTCAGCACTAGAGAGGTCAGCACCAGAGAGGTCGGCATTTCTGAGGTCGGCACTAGAGAGATCAGCACTAGAGAGACTGGCAAGAAAGAAGTTGGCACGAACGAGGTTAGTACGTCTGAGGTTGACATTTCTGAGGTTGGCACGAAAGAGGTTGGCACGAAAGAGGTTGATATTTCTGAGGTTGGCATGTCTGAGGTTGACATTTCTGAGGTTGGCACCTTCAAGGTTGGCACCTTCAAGGTTGGCACCTTCGAGATTATCATTACTTAAATCTTCACCACTCAGATCGACACCCACAAAATCTTTAGTCAAATCCAAACCAGCAATCTTTGCAAGTTTTGATATTTTCTCTTCTTCAGTATTTTCAATTTGCTTAATCATTGCTTCAATATCTTGAGCAAATTTTTCCTCATCCATGAGTTAACTCCTGCAGACTCAAATAAGCTTTTTCATTTAGTATTTCTTTTAGCCAACGATTAACTATCGACCTTTCTAAAATTGCAATCTTCTTCTTGGTTATGTTTGTTTGCCAAAGAAGTGAGCCATTAACTAAATGAATATCCTGGTTATTTTCTACCTCGAAAGTCGCTGTTAAACTAAATGGCTTTGCATTAACTTGCACTTCTGCCAAGTCAGCACTTTTCAGCAAACCTTCTAGAATTTCCTTATTGGTTTTAACTTCAAAAACCCAGGTGGGATCTTGCAAATCTCCTTCCGTACTTACTTGATAATCTTTATAGCTTAATTCTTTTTCTTGCTTAGACGCGCTTTTAACACTTCCTCCTATACCTTGGCTTTTACCCCCCAATTTCCCATCGATTTGTCCTCCCGTCTCTTTTCCTTCTTTAACCGTGATTTCTACTTCTGTTTGAAATTCTCCGTTCAACTTGATATTTTCAAGGGGAACTTTTCCATTAGTTAACAAGACTTTCAGTTTTCCTTTTCTCAAACCAAAAACTGCTTCCCCATTATTTATTGGTATCCTATGCTTGCCAAAGCGAATGTTTGCTACTAAGTCGAACTGCGCTTCATTAATTCGCCTAGTTTTCAACTCCATCCGCACGCAGTTGGAGAATCTATTTTCAGGATTGGGTAGATCTACTATCACTATCTATATGGTTTCAATATACGAATAAGAGTTTTTTAATCAATGCGATCACTTATCAGTTTCTTAATTTCTTCTAGTTCCGACTGTTGTTCCGTGGTCATGGCGATCACTAATTTTGCACTGGGAATAATTCTCTAGCGTCAGCATCTAGCGCAGCACAAAGTTTTATTATTCTTTCTACAGAACCCATTCCGCGACCATTTTCCCAATTTTGGATAGTCGCAGTAGTAACACCAATTAATTTAGCTAGCTGATCTTGGCTATATCCCTTGCTTTTTCTATATTCTGCAAGTTTAGTAGTTACTTTTATATCTTCATTCTGCATTTTTTGTTGACTACACTAAATATATTTAGTTAAACTTATTTTAGTTAAGTGAATAGTTGTCCAGACCCTTCACTTAACTAATTTGAATTAACCTAATTGAATAGGCTAAATATATTATGCCACAGGAAAAACCTAAGAAAGCCGTCGTTGCTACGGTTACTTATGCTGGCTTTGAGTTTCCAGGTTTACAGTTACCTGATGGAAGTTATGCGATCGCTGTTACTCAAATTGTCGAACTTTTCCAACGAAGTAATGAGGGTTTCCAGTTCCTCAAAAACAATGCAAACAGAGATATCAAATACTTGCTAGGTAATGACTTCCAGTTCCTCAAATTTGCCTCAGAGATCAATCCCAGGAAAGTTAATATTCTGACCATAGAGCAGTTTGGAGAGTTGACTTTTCATGTTGCTTTTCGCGGTAATGATGTTGCTAAAGCCATATTGAAAGCTTCTGTTAGTACCACCATTGAGCAAGCCTTTGATATTGCTTTTGATAACAAACAGGCACTTGAAGAATATCAGGAGAAACAGCAGGCAAGAGTACAGGGAAAAATCGCCCGTCGCAATATGACTAACGTAGTCAGGGACTATGTTAAAGCCCATAGTGGCGAACTGAGCGATAACTACAAAAAGTTTATCTACAACAATTGTACTGATCGCACTTACAGGCTGGTATTTGGTCGCAGTGCCAAACAGTTAAAGGAAGACTGGGAATGTGATGATGTTCGGGCTGCGATGACTGTCGAAGAGTTATTCATCGTGCGCGGTGTCGAGGATTTGGCGATGAAGTTAGTTGAAGAGGAGGGCATGGAGCCACAGCAAGCTATTGATGAGGCTGGCAAGAGATTGATGATTAAAAAGATTGAGAGAAAGTAAAGATGGGTCAAGAATTTAATGCTATTGAGCTTGAGTCAGAACGAGAGGGCATTTACAAGCGATCGCGCTTTATCCATCTAGAAATCAGCAGCCAGCACAATTACAGTGACGGCATAACCTACTTTTATTTGCACTCTGGCAATTTGGAACTGGGGCAATACTATAAAGATCCTTGGGGTGATGGTTGGTATTGGATGTCATCAATATCTGGAGACAAAGCTTACTGTGCTAGCCGAGAAATAGCCTTAACTCAGATTCAACTTGTGTGGTTGAGGTGGTCAAGATGAAGTCTGACGTTGGAATAGTAGATATCCGAAGTCGGAATAATCAATGAACTTTCACCAACCCTCCGAGTATTGCCTTGGGGGGGTTTTGCTATCTTAATTATCTTAAATTGATTGCGGGGGAAATTAATGAAGATGGGCAACCAAAATAGCGATCGCGAAGAGAGAAAATGCCAAGTTACAAGCAATTGCTCAAAGTAGCTCAGATATGCCATGGACTATCTGACTTAAGACAGGACATATTGCTGTTTCTTTATGATGAAGAGACACAAGAGTTTTTCATTTTGGCAGGTAAAACAGCCAGAATAGAAGTAACGATATATTCAGATGCAACACACAATATAGAAATTGGCGATGAATTATAAAACCATGACTCAAAGAGAGTTAAAGCAGCATTTGCTTGAGAATCGAAATGACATGGAAGCATTAAGAGAACTAAAATCCCGACCCAAACATAGCTCTGTAACTATTCCAGCAGATACGCCAAAAGAAGAAGCAAAGCGCATTTTGAGAGAAACTATTGGAGACAATACCAATAACGGATGAAGAATTAAAGCAGCTAATTAATAAATATCCGTCGTAAAGTTACTACTCGATCGCCTTCTGCGAGTTCTCGCTCTATACTACATTTACTGTAGTCAATTTAAACTATGACTATTTCTATTTTTAGATCGTTGATTTTCTCGTCTTGCTGATCAAAGCGATCGCTTTAGCAGTCCTTTAGGGCAAGAAGTCTAATGATCAACTGCTACAGGAATTTCTTGGATACGTCGGGCTAATTCCTCGGAGGAGTCGCAATTATACAATACCATAGTTGTAGTTTCATTGCGCTCAAAGCCGATACGCTCGTAAAAGCTTTGTTGGTGAGTAGTGGTTAAATAGACTCGCTCTGCCTTACTAACCAGAGGGTGGGAAAGGACGGTTTGGACTAGCTTTCTGCCTAAACCTACCCCTTGATAGTCTGGATCGATAACCACGTCCCAAATAGCAGCGCGATATACACCGTCAGAATTAGCTCTGGCAAAACCGATCAGACGTTCTGTATCCCAGACTGTAACTACAGGATTGCTATTGGCGATCGCAATCTTGAGTTGCTCAATATTTCGTTCTCGCGCCCAAAAAGCAGTTCTAGCAAGTAATTGCTGTAATTGTGCAAAATCTACTTTTGACTTAGTGGTGCAAAACTGAATATGACTACAATCCATCGTGTTAGCTTCTCCTATAACTACATTGAAAGAAATTTTATTGATCTATTAAGTTGAAAATGAGCCTTATCTATAATTTTTTTAAGTACCATCAAAAACAGCAATTGTTTTTAATAGCTTTTTTCAATCTTACTGTTATATTTGCAACATTTTGACTTATTTTGCACGATTTATGTTTTTATTTCCTGACAAATAGCTCCCTGGTAACGAGATTGGATTAAATCAAAATATCTTGCTAATCAAGTCTGATAATTGGTTACAGATAGTTGCCATTGCAGCACCAGGAGGCAAAGCAGCAGCAGTACCTCGCAGCATTTTCATTTAGATATTTAGTAGATATTTAGATAATTAAAATATTTCTCGAAACCAAACTACTGTTTTCAATCTGGATGGGATTTAGTTAATTGCGATCGCCAATAGTTCACCAAGGCTTTTCCTAAACAAAGGCTTGAGCAGTATGTAATCAAAAATTAGCAAGAATTAACTGTAAATATTTCTATTATTTCTCTGGATGAGTAAACAGTTCATAATGGCTACTTAATTCAATCAATCACAATGCATATTTTTGAACCTGTGACATAAAACATTGGTTTTTTTAACAAAACTTAATATAATGAAATCAAGAAAGATTGAGTATACTTGCCTAAAAAAACATGGAAAGCATTCAGTTCCCCTGGCTAACAGCCATAATCATCCTGCCTCTAGTAGCCTCAGCCGCTATCCCTTGGATTCCTGATAAAGACGGAAAAACCGTCAGGTGGTATGCCTTGTCTGTGGGGTTGGCGAATTTGACCCTAATGGTTTACGGATTTTGGGAACATTACAATCTTAACGATACCGAGATGCAGCTACAGGAAAGCTATTCCTGGATACCTCAAATTGGTTTGAACTGGGCGGTTGGTGTTGATGGGATATCAATGCCTTTAATATTGCTATCTGGCTTGATTACTACCTTAGCAATTTTGGCTTCTTGGAAAGTTGATTACAAGCCCAAATTATATTACTTTTTAATTTTTGTTTTATACAGCGCGCAGATTGGCGTATTTGCAGCCCAAGACTTGTTACTGTTTTTCCTGATGTGGGAAATAGAACTAGTACCGGTTTATCTACTAATTTCAATTTGGGGCGGTAAAAAACGTCTTTATGCAGCTACTAAATTTATTCTTTATACGGCTTTAGCATCCATTTTCATTTTAGTGGCTGGTTTGGCTTTAGCTTTTTATGGCGACAACATTACTTTTAATCTAACTGAACTAGGGTTAAAAGATTACCCTTTATCCTTAGAGTTATTGGCTTATGGGGGTTTCTTAATTGCCTTTGGGGTCAAACTACCAATCTTTCCTCTACATACTTGGCTACCTGATGCTCACAGTCAAGCTTCTGCACCTATTTCCATGGTTTTGGCTGGAGTACTCCTCAAAATGGGTGGATATGCTTTAATCCGCTTCAATATAGAAATTTTGCCCGATGCACATATCAAGTTCGCACCCTTATTAGTAATTTTGGGAGTTATTAATATTATCTATGGTGCTTTTACCGCCTTTGGACAGACAAACCTCAAACGCAGATTAGCTTCTTCTTCAATTTCCCATATGGGCTTTGTCTTAATTGGGATTGCCTCGTTTACTGATTTAGGTTTAAACGGTGCCATGTTGCAGATGATATCTCACGGTTTGATTGCTGCTGCTTTATTCTTCTTGTCTGGTGCCACTTATGAACGCACACACACCCTGATGATGGATGAAATGGGCGGGATGGCACAAGAAATGCCGAAGACTTTTGCCATGTTTACCGCAGGTGCCATGGCTTCTTTAGCCTTACCTGGGATGAGTGGCTTTGTTGGTGAATTAACAGTATTTTTGGGAATTGCTACCAGTGATGTTTATAGTCAAAGTTTCAAGATCGCAATTATTTTCTTAACTGCGGTTGGTTTAATCTTGACTCCAATTTATCTACTATCAATGCTGCGCCAAGTATTTTATGGAGATACTAATCCCAATCTCAAACTGGAAAGTTTTCAGCTTGATGCTCAACCCCGCGAAATTTTTATTGCTACTTGTTTACTGCTTCCCATCATTGGAATTGGTTTATATCCTAAACTTGCTACCAGTGGCTACGATCTTAAGACAACAGAAGTGGCATCTAAAGCAAGATCTGCTCTTCCCGTAATCGTGCAGCAAAGAGTCGATAACCATGATCACAGCTATGGTTTTATTTCCTTTCTACCTAACTCAAATTTACTGGGAGAAACTAGAGCTTTAACCGCACCCCAACTGCAATAACAACTAACAACTAACAACTAACAACAATTAGAACAAAGCTAATTCAATCGAATGTAAAATTCTGTAACAAAATACATAAGATTACTGAATTGCTCAGAAGTTAGTATACAGACTGTATCTATACTTGTTATTAGCTCTCATGCCAACATCAATCAGTAAACCAAAGACTGTGCTTTTTCACCCCGGTGATAATCTACCTCAGAAAAAAGATTATCTATGGCTGCTTCTCAGCGGTGTAATTAAAAGTTGCACCATCAGCGAAGAAGGCACATCAGTTACTCTAGGGTTTTGGGGGAGAGAAGATTTAGTCGGGAGTACTTTATCTAATATTACTCCCTATAATCTTAGATGTATTAGCGAGGTAAAAGCGATCGCCGTACATCGAAGTGAATGGAAAAATGCATCTCAAAATTTGCTATATCATGCTCAACAAAATCAACAACTGTTGTATATTGTACGTAATACTAGAATAGCTAAACGATTATGGCTACTTTTAAACTGGTTAGCCAAAAAATTTGGACGAGTAGTCAACCAGGGAAAATTGATTGACTTTAAGTTAACCCATCAAGAATTGGCTGAGGCAATCAATACAACTAGAATCAGCGTAACCAGAGCCCTTAATCAATTTGAAAGAGACGGTTTGATTCTGCGCCCCAAAACCAAATGTATCATTATCAAATAAATCTATCTAGCTTGGTAAACTAAGGTTAAGCATAGTAAAGATAAGATACAAAAAAACTTATGTCTCCTGTCAACAAAGCCAAGGATGTTCAGGTATTTCCCGTAGCTACTAATACCCGTGTACTGCGATCGCGGACTTGGGATCGGCTCAAGTTTGAAATTGAGTACGCTTTACAAAAAGGAACTACCGCTAATTCCTATTTAATTGAGGGAGAGCAAGTAGCTTTATTTGACCCTCCAGGGGAATCTTTTACAACAATCTTTCTTGATGCTCTCCAGGAAAGAATTAACCCCAAAGAGATAGATTATGTGATCTTGGGACATGTTAATCCTAATCGTGCTAGCACCCTCAAGGCTTTATTGGAAATTGCGCCCCAGATGACCATTATTTGTTCTAACCCTGGAGCGATATCTTTACGTAAGATTTTGACGGATATGCAATTAAATATTCAGATCATCAAAGGGGAAGACACTCTCGATCTTGGTCAAGGTCATGTTTTAGAATTTATACCGACACCTAATCCTCGTTACCCCGATCATCTCTGCACCTACGATTCTCAGACGGAAGTATTATATACCGATAAAATTTTTGGTTGCCATGTCTGTGGCGATCGCGTTTTTGATGAAGGCTGGACAGTAGATACCGAAGATCGTCGCTATTATTTTGATTGTTTGATGGCACCCCACGCCCGTCAAATTATGGCTAGTTTGGACAAACTTGCTGCTAAACCAGCCCGTATCTATGCCACGGGACATGGTTATCTAGTCAGGCACAGTTTAATTGAATTAACTGCTGATTATCGTACCTGGGCGCAGCAGCAGAATGAACGAGAGTCTAGCGTAGCTCTAATCTATGCTTCAGCTTATGGTAATACTGCCACTATTGCTCAGGCGATCGCTAGAGGAATTACCAAAGCAGGAGTAGCAGTGGAGTCTATTAATGCCGAATCAGCTAAACCTGAAGAAATTAAAACCGCTATCGATAAGTCATCAGGGTTTATTATGGGTTCGCCGACTTTGGGAGGACATGCCCCAACTCAAATTCAGTCAGCGTTGGGTATTGTTTTAGCCAATGCAGCCAAAACTCAACTAGCAGGGGTATTTGGTTCTTTTGGCTGGAGTGGGGAAGCTGTAGACTTGCTGGAAAATAAATTTCGTAATGCTGGGTATAAGTTTGGGTTTAAACCAATTCGAGTTAAGTTTACCCCTACCGACGCCGTACTAAAAACCTGTGAAGAAGCGGGAACAGACTTTGCTCAAGCTTTGAAAAAAGCACAACGCGATCGCAAAAAGGTCAGACAAGCCCAAGGAATTGATTCCGATGTTGATCGCACCGCTAAAGCTGTGGGTAGACTAGTAGGCTCAATGTCTATTGTTACTACTAAAAAGGATGAAGTATCAGGGGCGATGTTAGCTTCTTGGGTATCTCAAGCCACCTTCAATCCTCCAGGTTTAACCGTTGCCGTAGCCAAGGACAGAGCGATCGAGTCCTTATTATTTAAAGGAAATAACTTTGTGTTGAATGTTCTGCCAGAAGGCAAGCATATCCCCTTAATGAAGCACTTTCTTAAACCCTTTGCCCCTGGTGAAGATCGTTTTGAGGGGGTAGCAACAGAAGAAGCTGATAACGGATCGCCGATTTTAAGTGATGCTCTAGCCTACGTAGAATGTCAGGTTGCTAATCGTATGGAATGTGGCGATCACTGGTTGGTATATGCTGTGGCGCAGCAAGGAAAAGTATTGCAGCCTGAAGGAGTTACTGCAATTCATCATCGTAAATCAGGAACACATTATTAATTATCGCAGTACGTTAGCTGGTTAGGACGAGTTTAGTTAATGGTGCGTAAGTAACAAGTAACAAGTAACAAGTAACGAGTAACAAGTGTCCTAATATATCCTAATATAATTGCGTATCGCTCTATAACCTATATTACTCCGAACTCCGAACTCCGAACTCCGAACTCACGTTAATTCTATTTTCTAACTGGAAAACTAAGGAGGGCAGCGATCGCTTCTGCTAAAATGCTGATCAGACGATATAGGGCGACGGCAGCAATTTCACTGGGAAACTGGGAATCATTTAACAGACTGTAAGCTGTAACTTCAAATACTCCTAATCCTCCTGGGGCACCAGGTACAACTAAACCTAGTAACCAGGCAAAGCTAAAGGCAGTAAATAGTTGTGGGATTTGCTGCCAGGTAACAGATTGTAATGCCACAAAAGTAAAGATAAATCCCAGACCGCGCAAAATTACGAAGCCTATCTCACCGAGAAAAGGTAGCAAAGGATATTGGGTTAAATTAACTGCTTCGGCTGCGGTAGCATCTGCTTTATTTTTACTACGGCTCAAACGGTGTAATAAAGCATTGAGAATACGAGGTTGGATACCGACTAATACAGCTAGCAAACAAATTAACTGTAACCAGAATGTCGGGTTTAAATTTGCCTGGAATTTGGTCGTTAATCCACTGAATCCACTACTAAACAAGCCGATCAGTAAAGCTGCTGCTGCCATCAACAGAGGCTCTAAGAGGACACTTAAAGTTGCCGCGCCTCTGGAACCACCTTTACGGGCTACGGCGCTAATTCTACCGTAAAAATGCCAGATATTGCCTGGAGAATACTTAGCGATATTAGTTAGTAAATAAACTCTAATACCTTCTGAGACAGCCAATGGTTGCTGAAAAATGACGAGAATCCAAGTCCAGACCCAACCAGACCAAACATGAGCGATGATGGTTATACTTAGAGCGATCGCTAATAACATCAAGCCTTGATGATTAATCTGAACTGCTGCAACTTCAGCAAAGCGATCTTTAACTGTCTTGATTAAGAAAAATAAGACCCCTCCTAAAATAAACCAACGTAGATAAGGCTTAATCTGAGCTAGGATCTGTTTCATGCACTATTTACTTATACTATTGTTTCTACAATTGCCGCCTTACAATATGCCATAGAGACAAGGCATGCCTTGTCTCTACTGTTGACTGTTGACTTATTACTTAAACGCCCAATCTACTTTCAACTCTGCTTAAAGATCTACTTGCTGCTTCCCAATCGGGTTTCAACTCTACTGCCCTTTGATAATATTCTCTCGCAGTTTGATATTGTCTTAAATATTCTGCAACAGAACCTTTGCCGTACCATGCCTCATAGTAATCAGGATTGATGGCTAGGGCTTGATCGTAAGAACTCATTGCTTGATCGTAAAGTCTGGTTGCTTTCTGCACATTACCCAACCCGATCAAGGCTGGAAGATAATCGGGCTTAACGGCTAGCGCTTCATTATAAGCTTTGATCGCTCGTTGATATTCTTGTTGCTGGTAGTATAGCTTGCCTAAGTTATTTCCAGGAACAAAACTACGATTGGGGTCAAGAGAAATCGCTTGATTAAAGTCAAAGATTGCTTTGTCGTATTGTTGTAGACGAGCGTAAGCTTCGCCACGGTTATTCCAAAGCCAGACATTTTCAGGATCTATCTTAATTGCTTGATTATAGGCTGCGATCGCCGATTCGTATCTTTTCAGACTATATAAGGTTAACGCTTTACAATTCCATAACTGAGGACTTTGATAATACTTTAAGGCTTTGCTACAAGTTTTCAAAGCTGCTTCATAGTCATTCAACTGTCGTTGCGCCTTGGCTTTTTTGAGCCAAACCTGTTCAAAATTTCGGACTTGTCCTCTAGTATTTGGTAATTTTTTGAGTCCGTTATCATAGTAGTCAATTGCTTGACGATACTGCTTTGACTCTAATTTGATATCTCCCTTATAAAATTCTAAAATTGCTACTCGCTGCGCCCACTGAGCAAATCCTATAAAAATTCCTAAGAGCAAGACGGGGACAATCAACAGGTGTTTGTATGTTCCTTTGAATCTTGACTTGTGCTTAATTTTATTGAGATCTTTGACTACCCTGTTCAGAGTTTGATATCGCTGATTTTTGTCGAGGCAGATCATTTTGTCGAGGATTTTAGCGAAATTAGGACTGATCCTTGCTTTGCGATGCCATAATAACTCTCCTGTGCGGGGGTTTTTTTCTAGATTGTGGGGAGAAGTTCCTGTCAATACATGAATAGCAGTCATACCCAAAGCATAAATATCGCTGACATAGGTAGGTCTTCCCGTAATTTGTTCTGGGGGGATATATCCCGTATTACTATCAGGTAGAAAATTAATTGCCTCATTGACTAGACTAAAATCGACTAGAGCAATTTTGCCACCGCCGTCACGTTTAATTAGGCTAGAGGGTTTAAGATTACCATGAATGATTTGCTGCCGATGAAACGGATTTAGAGCAGTGGCAGTATCCAGTAAGATATCAATTACCTCAGTTTCGGAAAGGATAAATTGATCTTCAATAATTTGCGCTAAGCTTTTACCTTCAATGTATTCTTGGATAATGTAGATACTGGATTCGTCAACAAAATATTCAATAATTGCCGGAATTCTTTGCCCTTTATCAATGATTGATAAATTGTTGAATCCTGTCATTATCTCTTGAGTAATTGACGACAAAGAGGATATTTGGGAATTTTGTAGCCTTTGTAGTTCCAGATAATATCGAGTATTAGCTTGCTCAAGACTCTCAACTATATAAGAACGTATTTCTCGATTGCCACCTAAATATTTGACTATTTGATATTGACTGCCAATAGTCATACCAATCATTTGCAGTGGTTCAAGATCTTGCAGTACTTCGCTAGCATTTTGATAACGTCTAGAAAGATCATCTATTGTCATTTGATTGACAATCTTTAAAAAAGCTTCGCTAATAGCTATTTTTTTATTCCAGGCAGCCGTATCACCAGACTCTGATATTTCCCATTCTGTTGGAGACTTACCTGTCATACCAAAAATAACAGTTTTACCTAGAGCATAAATATCACTGCTATAAACTGGTTTACCATTATTCTGCTCTGGAGGCATATATCCAGGAGTACCAATGATTTGAGTTTGTATTTGTTGCTTACTTGTATCAAAAGCTAAAGTACCAATTTCTTTAACTGCACCAAAATCGATCAAAATCATTTTGCCATCTTGACTGCGCCGAATTAAATTGGATGGCTTAATGTCTCGATGAATAATGCCCTGCTGATGAACTGACTTGAGAATACCCAAAATATCAAACAAGAATTGAATTGATTGGGTTTCATTCAGTACTTGCCGATGAATCTCTTGCTCAAATTCTTCTCCTTCAATAAATTCTAAAACTAGATAAAACTGCTTGTTCTCTTCAAAATGACCAATAAATTCGGGAATTTGAGGGTGTTTTCCTAGCCACTGCAACACCATTGCTTCCGTCGCTAAACGTTCCCTAGCACTTGCCCAAATAGAGGAGCTATTAAATCTTGGTTGTAATTGTTTGACGGCGCATTTGGTTTGGTTAACTGATTGTTGATCAATAGCTAAGTAAGTAGTAGCAAATCCACCACTACCTAATTCTCGAACAATATGAAATCTTTGGTGGAGTAAATCTCCTGTTTTGAGAGCTTTATATCCATACTCAGTATTACTTTCAGAGTGAGAATTTGTGGATTGGGAAATGGGAATAGTAAAGTCTGAGTCTGACATAGCATATCTGGACGCAAGATTTCTCAATTGTAGCGAACATTGATAAGGGATTGATCGTACTTTAATTATTGCTCACAGTAGCATACAGAGAGATGATTTCTCTGTATAATTCACCTATTTTGTTGTTGTAAAATAAAAATATTCATCTAAAAAATATTCACGACTTCTAAAATTGTCCGAACCATTGCTCAGTAAACTAAACATTATCTCCTTTAACTAAACCAGCAAAACCCACAAAAAAGTCCTGCTTATAAGATAAGATTATAGTCTGGCTTTGAGCGTTAACTACTTTTCACCAAAGTCAGAAATTAGATTCTTGTTTGTTCTTGTTTGTGGAAAATTTTGCTTATGAGCTTTTTTCGTCAATACTTAGCCCCCTTTGTGGTGCTACTAATTTTTTTGTTCGCTTTATTCGCAGTGAGTATACGCATCTTCCTCCCCTCAGACATGGCTGCTCCTGCTCCTATTTCTCTAGAAGGTTCGAGTACAACTTATGTCTCATATTACAAATATGCTTCTAATTAAAGGCTAATTATGACCTAAATTTGCCATTAGACTAAAGAATTTAAATTTATTCACTATTGATCTTGGTTAAGGATTCATCATCGGTTAGTTTCCACCATTCTCATTACTTATACTCTTCAAGATTACTACTATTTTTTTTAACCCATACATAATTAACATTAGTCAAAAATTGTGTAAAAATGTAAAGCGTGTTAGTAGTATCTTCGGTAGAACAAATTAAAACCCCCACAGCGATCGCCCTTGGTAATTTTGATGGTATCCATCAAGGGCATAAGGCAGTGCTGCAACCAATTATTGATGCTCCTCGTCTGAGTGAACAGCCCAATCTATATTCCTCAGTAGTCAGCTTCTCTCCTCATCCTCGTGAGTTTTTCTCTGGGGGGAAACTACAACTTTTGACTCCTATTCCTCAGAAAGCGGAAATTCTATCTAATTTGGGCATTGAACAACTAGTACTGTTGCCGTTCAATCGTGATTTAGCTTCTCTTAGTCCACAACAATTTGTTGAACAAATCCTAGTAGAGCAATTACAGGCTAAGTTGATCAGCGTTGGTTCAGATTTTCGTTTTGGTTATCAAAGAAAAGGTACGGCAGAAGACTTGAAAAATATTGCTGCTGGTTTTGGTATTACGGTACTCCTTAATTCTCTACTCAAGTCTCAGAACCACAATAATGCCGGCGTGCGAGTAAGTAGCTCTTTGATTCGTCAGGCTTTATCTGAGGGAGAGATGTCAAAGGCTAACATGATGTTAGGTAGACCCTACAGTTTAATTGGAGAAGTAGTTGCAGGGCAGCAGCTAGGGCGAACTATTGGCTTTCCTACAGCAAATTTACAACTCCCAAGGGAAAAGTTTCTGCCTCGATACGGTGTATATTCAGTGGATGTTTTGTGGGGACGAACAGAAATTAAAGGTGTTATGAATATTGGCTGTCGTCCTACAGTTGCAGGAGAATCTCCCTCAATCGAGGTACACTTGCTCAATTGGTCAGGAGATCTTTATGGTCAAACTCTCAAAGTAAATTTGCTCAAGTTTCTACGCCCAGAACAAAAGTTTCCCTCTGTCGAAGCATTGAAAGAACAAATTACTAAAGATTGTCAATCGGTATTAAATAGGATTGACTGAAAAAGACAGAGTTATCCCTTGGTTATGATTATTAATAAAAAAGCACCGTCTCTATTTGAGACAGCACTATCCAAATTACTGATTATTGAATTAAGGCGAGCTAGGGAAAAGATTTAACATTGAAGCACAATTTATAATCTCTCTTGCTTTTCCCTATTTACTGTTTAATAGCTTCAAAATACTGGTATATTTTTGAGTCTTGCTTAGCATTTAGTGTTAACCGCTAAGTCATAGACCGTAATTAATACTAGTACGAGAGAAAGAGACAATATTTCCATTTAGGGCTGAACTCTTCTCTACAGACAACTTTAATTTAACTGTGATTTAAAATTCAATCTACAGTTTATTTACTAAACTTATAATAGGCTGTCGACCTGCACTCCGTCAAATTAATTGATCATTTTTGCGCTTTCTTGTGACTAACAACGAATAGTAAAAAATAAATCAATAGCTAATAGTTAATACTAAAGCTATTCAATATTGATCAATATCAAAATTAATGGGAATTACTGATTTTAGGATAGCGCTACTAAAAATTAATGAGAATTATTTGCAATTAACTACTAGAGGATGATATATTGTTTTTGACAAAAAGCTTTGCCTTCGCTATGTATGAAGATACATGTATCAGTGTTTATTTAAATGAGGCGTAGCCACCGTGCTCTGATTTCGGTTAGTGCTACTGCACTAATTTAAGCAACCCTATGCTCATAAGAGTGTAGCGACTTTGCTGCGATCGCAATTTAGAAATGAGGTCAGATCTATGTAAATGTTGCCAATTTGAATTGAATTGTCAAAATAATTACCCCATAAAAAATTATGAGTAGAACCAAAAACAATCAAAAAAATATTGTTCCACAGTGGCAATCAGAAAAAATGAAAACGCTGATTGCTGAGAGATGGCAGGAAGTATGGCAAATCGTTGAAGCAAGAGAACAAAAGAGAAGTTGGAAATAAGGAATGTTAACGGTGGTGTGTTGCCACCCCGTGAGCCACCGACGCTCTATCGGGTTGTGTCGCAAAAACCGAGGAAAGGTAGCAAAAATCTCAGAATGAGAAGAGATTTAGGCGGCGATTCCAAATATTTGATTGATGAAATAGATCTGTCCCATGACATCCGAAAATGTCGCCATTTGAAGGGTTTAGATGAAACCATGAACCAGAGTTAAGTAAGAGCCAGCAAGTCCTTAAATTAATACTTTCTCTTGTCATACCTCAGTTTTTGCGACACAACCAATTTTTGAAAGTTGACATCTCAAAATTAACTTTAATAAGCTAAATATACATCGAATCGCGATCGCACTAATTGATTCGTAAGTTTCTACTTTTCTTCTTGGTCTTCAAGATAGAGTGTTGTGTAGTGATCGCTCCTAACATAATCGCTAATTGTCAAACATTTATCAACAATGTAATTATCATCAGGAGATGTCGGCATTTAGTTTAAGTCCTAGCAAAACTAATATCCTCAAGTCGGTTTAGCCGTTAGTGTATCAAATGAAAAAGTCCCGCTTAAAACAGGACTTAGAAAAGCAAATAAACTGGTTAGAAAGTAACTTATCGAACAGTATTAGCCAGATTATCAACCCGAATTGGCTTAATAAAGTACATTTTAATTAGCTCTATGCCGTTAGAAAGGTAGTGAGGTAATTTCTGTAATAATTTCACTGGCGCAGGAGCATTAGAACTAGCTATTGCAGTTAATTTTTGGTTGTTAACTACGCATTTTTCTAAACGCTGATAAAAATCAGGGTGTTCTACATTCAGCACAACGGGAAATACTCTTCCTGCGGTTTCATTAGTTTGCTTAATAACGTGCTTATCGTACTCACGAGCATCTAAACCCAGAGACTCATAGAAGCCAGAACGCTGTACATCATTAAGATACATAGTTGCGAAAACCGAAAGCAAGAAGAAGCGACTCCATAGTCTTGCTTTCCAATCATTAAGAAACTGAGGTTGAGATTTCATGATGGCATCGAAAAAATCACCATGACGATTCTCGTCTTGACACCAATTTTCAAAGAAATTGAAGATGGGATAAATTTCGTTTTCGGGATGCTGTTCCAGATGACGGTATATAGTGATGTAACGCCAGTAACCAATCTTCTCTGAGAGGTAAGTCGCATAAAAAATAAACTTAGGCTTGAAGAAAGTGTACTTGCGACTTTTAGTTAAAAATCCTAAATCTAGAGAAAGATTGAAGTCAGATAGAGCTTTATTCAGGAAACCTGCATGACGTGCTTCATCTCTGGACATGAGAGTAAAGATTTCAGCTAACAAGGGGCTTCTGTCTTTTAAACGTCTGCCCAATTCCTTATAGAGTAGAAAGCCTGAAAACTCAGCCGTACAAGAACGCTCTAAAAACTCAATAAATAGTTTGCGAGTTTCCCCACTGATGTTGTCCCAAGACTTTTGGAACTGCTCATCTCGAACAAAATGATGGCGATTATAGTCAATACGGAACTCTTCCAAGATGGCTTGAAGTTCATCTTCGTTGAGGGAGATGTCCATATTCGCCATCTCTTCAAAATCAGTTGTATAAAAGCGAGGAGTGAGAATAGTCTCTTTCGCTGGAGATTTTACTCCTGGGCGAACTTCCTCAAACTGTGGTTTTTTAAGGCTATCTACCATTATTTCTAATATTTAACTTTCTTTTCTAGTTAATATGCCGACTCTAATTGCCAACATCAGCAGTTGTTAAGTTTATATTCTCTAACAGTCGAGAGATCTTTCAACCGTTTGTTAATGAATATTAACTAGTCAGCTTATATTCTGATTCAGTTGATAGCCCTAGTTATTTGCCAGCCATTGCTGTTGACGTAAGCAATAAACCCAACTGCGTTCAGGTAGTTTACCAGTACCATATATGTCATCTGTCTCCACATCAAAATAGACCGCATAGGGAAGATAGTCTGCCATTTCGCCTCCTTTGAGCAGAGATAAATTGAGGTAACATCTGCCTGGAGTAAGATCGATAGGTTCGGTTATGCAGGTAACTTTGCCCTCTGGCGGTAGACTATCAGGCAACCCCCCTACTATCTCGCTGTGTAGAGAAATCATGCCCACATCTTGTTGATCATCGTAGATCGTCGCCGAAAATTGTGGTCTAGTTAAAGGGCGATCGCTTTTATAGTAAATTGTTACTTTAAGACGGCTAGTTGGTCGAATTACTTCGTTGCCATCTGCATCTTCAACTTTGACTCCAGTAAACATTGCACTACCATCTCCAGAGCGATCTGTCCTTTGTGCTAACGAGGTAGTATCAGATATGATCGAAGACTTAACCGACTGCATATAGCGTTCAATGGCACCTGTGGTGGAACCTTGATAATCTATTTGACCAGAGTTTAAGAGGTAGGCTTTGTGACATAAAGCTCTAACCGTAGTCATATTGTGGCTGACAAACAAGACAGTCCTCCCTTCATTGGTTGCCACATCTCCCATCTTGCCTAAACATTTTTTTTGAAAGGCGGCATCGCCTACGGCTAATACTTCATCCACAATCAGGATCTCTGGTTCTAAATGAGCAGCAACGGCAAAAGCCAAGCGGACATACATCCCTGAAGAATAACGCTTGACGGGGGTATCGAGAAACTGTTCTACTTCTGAAAATGCCACAATTTCGTCAAATTTGCGCTTGATTTCTATCTTACTCATACCTAAAATTGCGCCGTTGAGATAGATATTTTCTCTCCCTGTTAATTCTGAATGAAAACCAGTACCCACTTCTAATAGGCTAGCAACTCTACCCTTAATCACAATACGCCCTGTAGTTGGCTCGGTAATACGGCTGAGAATTTTCAATAAAGTTGATTTTCCCGAACCGTTACGCCCGATGATGCCGACAATTTCTCCCTGTTTGATGGACAAGGATATATCTTTTAATGCCCAGAAATCTTTAACATTATTAGCTTGGGGGATCTTTTTGTGGGGTTGCAATATTTTTTTGCCTAATGACTTAGCATTCTTGGTGATGGTTTCTCGGAGATTCATCCCCCCTGCTTGCCCATTTTGACCGATGATATATTTTTTACCCAAGTTTGACACTTGAATGATGCTTTCTGACATTTAACTCACTCCTTACCTAAATGACATCGGCAAAAATTCGTTCCATTTTGCGAAAATACCAAACACCGCTAGTAACAAATAAAGCTACTATAGCGATAATCAAATAGTTTTCTGGGAGAGGCTTCATAAATTATTCTTGCCTGAGAAAATGAACTACTCATCCTAAATCGAAGATTTAGAACGAGTTTCTAGCTTCGCTGGGTGCTGCATTACCTTGGTCTTTCGTCCTCGGTCTTGTCTGACACTCCCTCCACTAGCAGAAGTGGCTGTTCCATCCACTTGTAACATTCTGATCCCCTCTGCTCTTATGTTTCGGCTAGCTGCCTCATCCCTATCATGAGTCTTGCTACAACGTCTATTGACACAAACCCATTCTCGAATACTCAAATCCATCTTTGGCTGTTGAGTTAGGCAATCGGGACAAATATGCGACGAGGGGAACCAGCGATCAATTTCAACCAGACGCTTGTTTTCACGTTCTAATTTGTAACTTAGGAAATTAACCAGCGTTCCCCACCCGCAGTCAGAAATCGATGACGCTAATTTATGATTACGCACCATACCCTTTACATTGAGGTCTTCAACCACAACAACTTGATTATCGTTTGTCAGTTTTCTACTCAACTTATGTAAGTAGTCTTGACGGGCATTACTTATACGTGCGTGAATCTTAGCTACTAATTTTCTCGCTTTTTGTCTAGTTCTGCTTCCTAGTTTCTTACGAGCTAATTTTTGTTGTTTACGAGCTAAATTTTTTTCATGTTTTTTGAAATGTTTTGGATTGGCATATTTGCTTGTTTTCTTTCCATCATGAGCAATTATCAGGTCTTTGATTCCCAGATCTAATCCAGTTATTTTCTCCCCATTACCAGAAATAAAACAAGCTTCAACCTCGTAAATAATAGAAGCAAAATATCTATCTGAGCTATCCTTAGTAACAGTTACAGTTTTGATTGTGCCGTAATAACGACGGTCAAATACTGCCCTAACTAATTTAATTTTAGGTAGATAAACATAGTCCCCTTCTATTCGTACTGACTGAGGGAAACCGACAGATTGTTTTCTGTGCTTGGATTTGAATCTAGGAAATTTAGCTCTTTTTTCAAAGAAGTTGATCAAAGCTCTAGACAAATTAAGAGATGATTGCTGCAAAGATTGAGAATAAACCTCTGTTTTTAACCACTCATGTTCTTTTTTTAGATTAGGTAGTAAAGCATTTAGACCAGAACGAGACAAGCCTTTCCCAGTCTCTTTATAGGTTTCAATACTTTTGTTCAAAGCATAATTCCACCACCAACGGCAACAACCCATCGCACCTGCTAACTGCTGCTTTTGTTCGTCAGTCGGATAAATTCTTACTTTTTGAACCTGTCTAATCATATCTATCATTATATAAGTTCATAGTAGAATTACCAATACAAAGTTCTGACGCGAAGCTAATCCTTTAGGGCAACCCTTCGCTATTCAGTTCGATTCATCTCATCCTAAATTCCCATCCTTTAAATTTAGAACGAGAATTCTCTCACACCTTAGTTAAATCTTTCATTTCCTGGCAACTCAGTACAGATTATTTAAAACAACGAGGAATAATGCTATCTGGATTACCATAGTAATTAAGAATTTCGTGGGTTCGCAGCACCATCGATTCCATCAAATTTGCCATATTTTTCTGGACTAACAGTTGTTCTTCTGGGGAGACATAAACCACTTCCGCCAGCAGATGTTCGGTAATCTCTTGATGAGCACCATCCTCATTGATCTGGGCATGTAACAAAATCGGTCGATAAAATTCAGTTGGTAGCCCCAAATCACGGCACCGTTCCTCAAACAATTGGTGAAACTGCTGCTCGTCTTCTTCAAACAACATTAGCGCTGCTTTAAAACTCAGGGGATGCTGTTGGGCAAAAACTCCCAGTGTGGAGCAAACGGCAAAAGTCATGGGGAGTGGCTGCATCCATTCTAATTGGTCTGCGGTGATGTTCACGCTCTTTAAGGAACTCTCGATCAGGCGATCATGATTTAATTCGGAAACATAGAATTCTTGGAGTAGTTTATGAGTAATTTTTGATTCATAGTTAGCTAAAGCGGGGGCTAATAGTCTGGGGCAAAGATGGGTAACATGATAGGACTCTAATACATAACCGAGCAACTGGTTGGCTGAGATCGTCCCATCGGACATTTTCTGCGAAAAACTAGAAGGGGGAAATCGTCTTTTAAGGCGATCGCTAAATCGGCAAAGCTCTCGATAAAATTGTTTGCCTGTTAATCCCTGGGATGTAATTTCTCTCTGAGTTTCTTCTAATAAATTGCGATCGCTGAATAACCTCAACAAATCGGGGATGTCTTCGGTAATTTTAGGACAGGTTTGACTGAGTTGCTCTGGAGATAAACCTCCAATTTGTAACAATTTGAGGAATTTAGTCAGGTCATCTTTGATCTCTAGATCGATAGTCAGAGAAAATCCACTGTGGCGATCGCGAATTTCTACCGCAGCATTTTTAAAGATCAACAATACCCCATCACGAAAAACTGGCTGTTGGCATAGAATCTGGGTTGATAACATAATTTGCTCTCCTGTTTAACGTCAGCGTCCAACGAATTAGGATTCGTTATATCTGTCAGAAACAATTTTGTTTCCTAAGAGTTCGACAGAGTTCGACGAATTTACCTTATTTTAACTTTGAGAATTGTTTAAATCCCGTAGGGGGGTAATGAACGATTATGATCGCTGATGCTCAATCACCATAAACTTATGTAACATTCAAGCTTGCACACAAGTTCCTCACGATCTTTTTTTAACTTAAAAGGAAGAAGCAGTTAGAGGAACTCGCTCATAAACTGATCAAGACAGCTAATTTAGCCGTCGCCCGTAGCAATGTCGAATACGCTGAACCGAATATGGATGATGGTCGGCTCGATTCCTGGCGATTAATTGCCAGAGTCACAACATCTTGATCTTACAACTAACAACAAAGGTGATCGCATTTTTTCTTTTCCTTTACTTTAGGCGATCGCCGACTCAAATATATGTTGATTATTAAAAAAGAGGTCTTGAGAATATGTCTTTAGAAACCTATGGTGTTTTGAAAGGTCAAGCTTTAGGTAGTGAGATTGACCCCGCATCGGATCAATCACCCCATTATCAAGTCTTAGTCAGCGATGGGGAACACAGGCACCGAATCGCAATCAACGTTAAATCACAAATCAGCCCATCGGATTTGCTTTATCTTGTCGATGACAGCTTTCAGCATCCCATTTTCAATCAATTGATGTCTCTGGATGGGGGATTTCATCAACTGGACACACAACCTGGAGGAATGGCACTGGATTTCATCCGTGGTAATCTATTTCCCACAGAAAATATGAAGCCACTGCCTCCTGATGTTCCGGGACCGGACAATGATTTGAAAGAACTGATTGATCTGTATATTCAGCGAGCCATCCAATCGGAAGATGCTATTTTATACGCCTTCGGTGCTCCGTGGGGACCAGAACCAGGAAATGCTGATAAATACTTTAACTTTCTTCCTGGTCGTGGCATCCACGATATTCACATGAATCAGGGGAGTGTAGGACGCTTCCAGAGAGATAATGGCGTTTACCAAGATGGTGCACTGCTGATTCACTTTCCATCCCGCAACCAGTGGCTTGCTATCTTCTTAGCCTTCCAGTCTCAATGTTTCCACACTGATGATCAAACAGGAGATGCGATTAAAGAAGTTTGCGGCGAACAACCCCCTCAAGAACCAGTGAAAATTCTAGCTGCACTAGTGAATCCTATGGGTCATGACCCAGGTAAAGAATCTATTGTGCTAATGAATATTTCACCAAATGAAATAGACCTCGATGGTTGGAGCTTAAAGGATAAAAATAAGCGTAAGCATCTTTTAACTAACCTCCGCCTTAAAGCAGGTCAAGTAGTTACTATCTCGTTGACGGGAGAAGATATCCAACTCTCTAATAAAGGTGGAATTATAACCTTACTCAATACTGAAGGAGTTAAAATTCATGGGGTATCTTACACGAAAGAACAAACACAGAAACAGGGATGGATGATTGTGTTTTAACTAGGAAAAAGAGCGTAGATGCGGTAAAAATTAACCAAGCGATCGCCAATCTGAATTTCATTATCTAAGTGGTATGGGGAAAGATGACACGAGATTAATCTTGTTCACATTGATTCAATTCGTCGTAATAAATTTGGAGCAGAAGAGTAATAGTCCCAGAGCGCCTGATAAAAACTGGTATAAATTTCCCAGAAAAGGTGAGTTTGTCCTTTGAGCCGTTGCTTAGTTAGCTGTTCTAGATGAGGAATTTCTTGAAAGATCAGACGAGTTAAAGGTTCTGTTTCTGGTTTTAACTTGCTATCAATCAACCGTCTAATTGACTTGAGCCAAGGAGAGTTTAATTCAATTTGTTCGCTAATTTGTAGACAAGAGGTAAAACTCTCCAATGTTTGCGTTGCGATCGCTTCGAGGGTAGTCAAGTAAAAAATGGGGTCGAAGTTTGCCCAGAAGGTAAGAGCATGAACAAGTGCCGTAGTTTGCGGCAGTGGTATGGAGTTAGTCAGATCTTCTTGACTGATGCCGATCCCAGTGAGTGCTTCCAGTAAAATTTTGTCTTGTCCGTATTTTCTCTGGTAGTATTGGTTAATTAACTGTTGAATTTTGCGTGAGCTGGGAAAACTGAAGCTAGGAGCATTAAAACAATACTGCTGTGAACAAAAATGATAGTATTCGATCGCCAAACCAGATAATACTTTAATTGCTATCTCTCTGTCAGTAGATGCTACTTGTTGCCAAAAATATTCTTGTACTGGATTTTTGGCGAGTAATTTAGTAGTTAGTGCTTCTAATTCCAGAAGCGTATTGATACCAGAATTAATGCTTAAGGGAGTAGCATCACTAATTAACCCCTGTGCCTGTAAATCTCCGACAATATTGCTCAAGATATCAGGATTTTGGGGAAAAAATTGTTGCTGAAGTTCCCCCAAACTTTTCGTCCCATCCATCATCAAGAATAGTTTTTGTAATGCTGTTGGTGATTGATCTATAATGGTCACAGCCAGAGCGCGATCGCCCTGAGAAAAAACAATCTGTTCTGGATCAAGACTTACCTTACAAGATAATCGGGGACGAAATAACGGGGAAATTTGTTGGTTGTTTGGGGCAATATTTTCTGGTTTCAAAGTAGATGCAGTTTCGTGATTAAAACTGACTCATTTTTCGGATTTAATCAATCGAACTCAGAAAAACGTTAGAGTATGACCGCACACCAGGGTAACTTACTATCTTCCCTCGGAAAATTGGTGCAGGGAATGTTGTTAATTGGATTGGGGTTAGGCTTAGGATAAGGATCAGGATGAGGATATGGATAATAGATCAATTCTTCTCGTGGCAATTGTTCTGCTATCATGCCCCCACGGAGAGATTTACTTTCTTCGTCGGTTAGTTCTTGTAAATTCAGATCATCAATATTCTCAATTTTTAGAGGTTTGCGTGCCATGACTTTTTCCTCGGCATATTTATTATTTTGGGAAATAATTCAATTATCTTCTTTAAATCTTAATAATTGTTGCCAGATTGGCAGAATGCTTAACCTGGACGATAGCGAAATTTTATAATCTAGGAATTGAGAACAAAATAATCGAATCAAGGCTTATGGTTCTTGCTTTAACTAAAAGCTCATAAGTCAATAAAATTATGCCAAAAAAGAAATCCGAGTCAAAAATCAATCTCAGTGATCCTCAATATTATTTCAATCGAGAACTGAGTTGGTTGGAGTTCAACTACCGAGTTTTACACGAAGCTTTAGATAAACGCACCCCTTTATTAGAGCGTTTAAAGTTTACCGCTATCTTTAGCTCCAACCTAGATGAATTTTTGATGATTCGAGTTTCTACGCTCCAAGAGCAGGTAAAAGCAGGAGTTGCCAAGCTAACTCCCGATGGACGGACTCCTCAACAACAGTTGACAGAACTCAAGCAACGTCTACGACCCATGGTCGCCCAACAACACCAAAACTTTGAGCAGGAAATACGTCCTCAACTGGCGACCCTAGGGGTTAAGCTGCTAAATTACACTGATCTAGACCGAGAACAGACTCTTTACTGTCAAAATTACTTCCAAAAACAGGTTTTTCCCATTCTGACTCCTTTGGGGGTCGATCCAGGACATCCCTTTCCTCGTATTTCCAATCTCAGCTTTAATGTGGCGGTGGTCATTAAGAACCTCAAAACCGAGGAAGAGTATTTTGCTCGGGTTAAGATTCCCGATATTCTACCCCGCTTCGTCCAAATTCCTGCTCATCTGCAACCATCTACGGAGGATCAGCGAATGATTTGGAGTGGCGTACCTCTAGAGCAAATCATCTCCCATAATTTGTCCTCGCTATTTCCTGGATTAGAAATTAAAGAATACAGTTTTTTTCGCCTGATTAGAGATGCAGATTTTCCCGTTCAAGAAGACGAAGCCGATGACTTATTATTAGCAATTCAGCAGGAGATTGGTAAACGTCATTTCCAGGGTTTTGCAGTCTGGCTAGAACTTCAAGCCTCAGCTTCTGAATTTGTTCGGGAGACATTGATGAATGGGTTGAATATAGCTGCCAGGGATGTTTACGAAGTTGAAGGGCTAATGCATTTAGGAAATCTGATGTCTTTGATGGCATTGCCTTTACCAGAACATAAAGACGCTCCTTGGCAACCCCTTATCCCACCTCGTTTAAAAGCGATCGCTAAATTAGCTAGAGACGAAAATTTACAGGAACTTCGTGAAAGTGAAGACTTCTTTTCGATTATTCGACGGGGGGATTTGTTAGTTCATCATCCCTACGAGTCATTCTCGGACTCGGTAGAGCTATTTATTACTCAAGCCGCCAGCGATCCTAATGTCTTGGCGATAAAAATGACTTTGTATCGCACCTCTGGTGATTCGCCTATTATTAAAGCCATAATTGCCGCAGCAGAAAGCCGCAAGCAAGTGGCAGTGTTAGTGGAGTTAAAAGCGCGGTTTGATGAAGAAAATAATATTCTCTGGGCGAAAAAGCTGGAAGATGCAGGAGTTCATGTAGTTTATGGTTTAGTAGGACTAAAAACCCACACCAAGATCTTACTGGTGGTCAGACGAGAAGCAGAAGAGATTCGTCGCTATGTCCATATTGGCACGGGTAATTATAATTCTAAAACTGCCAAACTGTATACTGACTTAGGACTGCTGAGTTGTCGCGAAGACTTAGGAGCGGATCTCAGCGACCTATTTAATTTTCTCACTGGTTATTCTCAACAACAGACCTTTCGTAAATTACTAATTGCTCCCGTTAATATGCGCGATCGCTTGCTGGAAATGATTCAACGGGAAATCAAACAAGCTCAAGATGGGGGATCAGGTAAAATTATTGCCAAAATGAACTCTCTAGTTGACCCAGAAATTATCGCCACTTTATACGCAGCTTCTCAAGCAGGAGTCCAAATCGATTTAATCGTTAGAGGTATTTGCTGTTTGCGCCCTGGCTTATCTGGCATCAGCGACAATATTCGGGTAATTAGCATTGTGGGTAGATATCTCGAACATTCCCGTATCTTTTATTTTCAGAACGATGGACAGTCAGAAATTTATTTAGGTAGTGCCGATTGGATGCCCCGTAATTTAGATCGTCGGGTAGAGGCGGTTACACCAGTGGAAGAGCCAAGTTTAGTTAAGAAACTGCAAGAAATTCTGGAAATTATGTTATCCGATAATCGCTATGGTTGGGAATTACAATCAGACGGGACATATATTCAACGTCATCCCCAAGCTGATGAGTCAGAAAGAAGCGCCCAAAATATATTTATGGACATGGCAAGAGTAAAAAAATCTTAATAAATAGACGCATCAATCTCTGAATTGTCGGTGGTTGAAACTGACCAAATCAAATATTGGAAGCCAACTACTGTCGGACAATTGATATTCAATTTCTGGGATTGAGACGTAAACCACAGCAATTCTCATTTTAAGAAACTAACAAGCGATATAGACAGAAATAAAGCTATCCTAAGTGTACAGATAAGCGATCGCATTAGCCTGGAAAAATAGATATATAGTGCGATCGCATCAGGCTTGAAAAGTAGATACATAGAGCGATCGCTCAAGTTAAAATAATGAGATGATAATTGTGTTGGGAAAATTAGGAAGCAATTATGCTTTGAGTAGCCGAAAAATTGAATATTTGGCATTATGTTAGATTAAATGCAATATAAACAAAGAATATTTGATTAGCTCATGAGCTTTAGTGATGTAGTTGAAACAATTAAAAATCTCTCCTTTGAAGAAAAACAAGAAATTCACGCTCTGTTAGCTCAATATCTACGTGAAGAGCGGCGAGAAGAAATATATAACAATTATCAAAAAAGTATTGATGAAGAGCAAAAAGAAGAATTAAATTTTTCCTCGAATATGGATGAATTAAAACAACTAATCGAAGATTAATGATTAAAGTTAGCTTTAGTTCATCATTTAAGCGAGTTTTCAAAAAAAGAATTAAAGGTAAACAGGAACTAGAATCTAGGTTTTGGGACAAACTGGAATTGTTTACCAAAAATCCCTTCGAGCCAAGTCTGAGAACTCATAAGTTATCGGGAAAACTAAAAGATTTATGGAGCTTTAGCATAGAATATGACCAGCGAGTCCTATTTTACTTTACAGATAATGGGAACGCTGTTTTTATCGATATTGGCAATCATGATGAAGTGTATTAGTTGTTTATTTCAGAAGGTTTTTTAGCGATCGCATCAGACTTGAAAAACAGATACATAGAGCGATCCCTATGGTTAAACACCTCTAGTAAGCATCTTTTCTCTGGTAAATAGTGAGGATATTTACTTCTTTAGCGTCACTATCAATCTCATAAAAAATTCTGTATTTCCCAACTCGATATCGCCAAGTAGGAGGATTATAGTTTTTTAGTTTTTTGATGTTAGAACCAAAATAGGGTTCAGACTTTAATTGTGGAATGATATGCTCTTTCATTTTCTTTTCAATTAAAGCTCGATCTCTTTTGCCTATTTTGTTAAGCTGTTTGTCATATTCTGCCGCAACGAAGACTTCATAATTAGTCAACGGAACGTCTCCTGTTATTTTTCACATCATCACGTCCGCTTTGTAATGATTTCTGCAAGTCTTGATTAGAATTTATCTCTGCCATTTCAAATTCATCTAGATAGCTTATTTGTTCAATATATCTGGAAGTAGCTGTTTCCATAAAATTAGAAATCGCTCTATTATCCATCTCAGCAAATTTTTTAAATAGCTGATATTTATCGTCGTCTAAACGAATAGTTACAGTCTTTGACATTTTCCTCTTGATCTTTTCCGTAAAATATATTTTATTCTTTTGTATTCATATGTATTCTATCAAGAGCGATCGCAATTATCAATTGTTGTTTTTAAAGTTTTTTGAGCGATCGCATCAGACTTGAAAAGTAGATACATAGAGCGATCTCTCAAGTCGATTCGACAAAGGGCTTGCACCCATGTTGTGAAGTTAATTTTTGATTAACGATAAAATATAATCAGGAATAATTTTAGATTGTGCGATCAGACATATGACCACTGTAACAGCAGTAGAAAAGAAAAAGTTAGACAATCCTCCACTAGATATTCATTATTTGGGCGATCGCGTGTTGCGTCAACCAGCTAAACGAATTGCTAAGGTGGATGATAAACTGCGCCATACTATCAAGGAAATGTTGCAAACGATGTATAGTGCAGATGGGATTGGTTTGGCAGCACCCCAAGTAGGTATTAATAAGCAGCTTATCGTGATCGATATTGCTCTAGATCAGCCAGATAAACCACCCTTGATATTAATTAATCCCAAAATTATTAAATCTAGCAGCAATCTGTGTAACTCTGAAGAGGGCTGTTTAAGTATTCCTGGGGTCTATTTAGACGTAATTCGCCCTGATGCGATCGAAGTATCTTATAAAAATGAACAGGGAAAACCCTGTAGACTAAAAGCTACTGGTTTACTATCCCGCGCTATTCAGCACGAAATGGATCACCTCAATGGTGTCATGTTTGTTGATCGCGTGGAAAACAACATCGCTCTCAATGAAGAGTTAAAGAAAAGAGGTTTTGCTGTTAGTGCAGTCAAGCCTGTGAGAAAATAGTAGCCATAAAAAATCAACTTATAAAATACGGTGATAAATTAGGGGAGTTAATAATATGATTTCGATGACACCAAAGAGCGGTGTATGTTTGCTGCTGTGTTGTATTACAGCGATCGCAGGAGTCGGTTCAGTCTTTGAATTATCTTCAGGAAATCCAGAATTAGGCGGTATGGTTACTAGTTTAATCTTAGCTGCGAGCATTCCCTTGACAGCGATTCTTTTTTGGATTGCAGTACAGGATACTAAAGCTAATCAAGGTTGAT
>CBDUCX010000022.1:0-29932 GCA_965365755.1 uncultured Pleurocapsa sp. | reverse complement strand
TGGCGATCGCTCATTATGAGAATTAAAATCTACTTGGGCAATCAAAAGTATAACGCTCTTCTTCTTAATGAAATGTTTAGTGGCCCAGGTGATTCTCCAGGAGATGTTTCTGGTGAAAGATTTGGAACTGGTGCATTAATCTCTGACGAACTTTTCTTAACTGCTGGTCACTGTTTTGATCAGTCTGGTGGAGGTTGGGAAAGACCAAGGCGGGTTTACTTTAATTAGATTGCGCTCTAAATCAGTAATTAATGATCCTGTTTTTGGTTCAGGAATAATTGCTCCAGGACAAAAATGGGGTTTTATTCAACTAAATCCAGATCCAGTTTATCTTGAAGAACAACATCTCAACATAATTCAACACCCAAGTGGACGAAGAAAGCAAATAGCTCTGCAAAATAACCAATCTACAGATTTATATCAAAATTTCATACGCTATACAACAGATACGGAACCTGGTTCATCTGGTTCTTCAGTATTTGATAATATATGGCAAATAGTTGCGCTTCATCATGCAGGTGGTGAGCAAGATGTTGACGGCAGATGGATTAATAACCAAGGAGTTAGAATCGATAGTATCGTTGAGAATCTTCGTGATAAATTTGAAGGGACAAATAACAGTAGTTTGCTTGATGAGTTGGGTATTTAGATTTTAAGATTTACCTTTATTATTTCTGCGAACAAAAAGGAGTATTTTAGCAACAGAGAATATACACTCAAAAGCGGTGAAGGTTGACTTGAGCGATGCTTAGAATACAAAATATTGGTCTTCTGTCAGTAGTTGTCTTAATTACTGTACTAAATCTAGCAGCCTGTCAAACCAAAGTAAAAAAAACGGAAGTATTAGATTCCTCAAGTCTTTCTAATCAGGAAATCACCGCAAATTCTTTAAAAGACATAAACAATACCACAGGATCTTCTCCTACTCAAAAGGAAGCTATTACTATTTCAGCATCAGGAATTGGTATCGCTAAATTGGGAATGACATTTGGTGAACTAAAGCAGAAATTAAGCCAAAACACTGAATATAAAATCATATCCCCGTTTATGGTCGATCTTGATGCAGTTGCAGTCATACAGTCAGGAGAAGTCCAATACTATATTTTGTATCTTGCTGATTCCAACTTTACTGATAATAGTCCCCTAGAAATATTAATGACCGAAAACCCAAGTTATTTAACCCAGGAAGGAGTTGGTGTGGGGACAAAAATCAAGCAAGCTGAAACTATTTATGGCAATGCCAAGCTATATTACAATACCTTAAACGAATCTAGGGAATATATCAGATTTGACCATCAGCCTGCGCCTAATATCTATTTCCGTCCTACTTTTTCTGATTCTGGTTTTGCGGGAATTTATTCATCTGACAATGCTGAATATAACGAAACTGAGGAATTTCATGATGATGCTACGATCAAATTAATCCAAGTTATTTGTCCTCCTGACTATTGTAAGTTGAATTAATCCTCTACTCCTTGAATTCTCTGATCAACCCAGCGTTTAGCATTTCTAATCGCTAACTTGGTGGTGACAGCACAAGGGACAGCAACGGCACTACCGAGACTATAATCCGCCCAAGCAGTATAAATATCTTGTCCTTGCCATTGGTCACGGGAAATCTTGATCTCAAAATCTCGATACATAAAAGCCAGGATCACGTTGGGATAATCAGGATCTATCATAAGGAGTTAGTCAAAGAGGTTAGCATTTAAATCAAGTCTAATTTAGTCTAATTTAAGTGCATAGTAATTGTCTTCAATGTCAAGTTTAATTCTTGTATTTAGGAGATCGCTTTTTTGTTCAATTTGAATAACTACAGTCAACAAAAAATCCCCCTAAGTCTAGGAGGATAGTAATTTGTATGTGGATTAAATTCTCAGCTATATGCCACGTTTTAAAGAAATTTCTACCTGTCTAAACTCTTGATTCAAACGCTTTTTCAGCTTTTCTGTCAGAGGACGATTGCCATAGGAACTATAATATCCTGCGATCGCATTTAAGGCAGTTTGCATAGTAGTAAAAGATCTTAAACCAGAAGTTTTGGAATTACGACGATAGCGAGAAGCATAATCGCTAATTTGACGGCGTACTAAGGTGACCAATTCTTTTTTATCCGTAGCATCATCGGGTAAATCGATTGCCGATCTGATATTCTCTAATACTGTCAAAGTATCTTCGCGATAGTTGCCCGATAATCCAGAGGGATTAGAAGTACAGCCCATTAAGCTAATAGCAACTACTAATACTAAGGCTAATAGACGAGATAAGTATTTTTTTGAAAACATAATTTTAGTTGTAACGATCCCAAGCTCAACTTATCCTACCAAGAAATCGACCGTGAGTTTCGGGGAAGTTCTTGCTCCTTGAAGAATCACGGTCTTGATGCTCTCTCAATTTTCTCTTAGATAAGTCTGTTGCTGTGGTTAGAAATTAACCAAAACGACCGCTAACATATTGCTGAGTTGCTTCCTGTTGAGGATTTTGGAAGATTTCTTCTGTCGGCGCAAATTCTGCCAGATAACCCTGACGGTTTCCTCCTTCCACTTCAGTAACATTGAAAAAGCCAGTATAATCTGCTACCCGTGAAGCCTGTTGCATATTGTGAGTAACGATCACGATGGTGTAATCTTTTTTTAATTGATGAATTAGTTCTTCTATTTTCAGCGTTGATATGGGATCTAGAGCAGAACATGGTTCATCCATTAATACTACTTCCGGCTGAAGGGCAATAGTTCTCGCGATACATAATCTTTGTTGCTGCCCACCACTAAGAGCTAAACCACTTTGCTTAAGCTTATCTTTCACCTCATCCCAAAGCGCTGCCCCACGGAGCGATCGCTCTACCAATTCGTCCATGTCACCCTTGTAGCCGTTGATCCTAGCTCCAAAGGCAATATTGTCATAAATAGATTTAGGAAATGGATTTGGTCTTTGGAAAACCATCCCGATTTTACGCCGTACTTGAACTGGATCAATATTTTTGCCGTAGAGATTCTGATTGTGGTAAGTCACTAATCCTTCGAGACGAAAAATGGGAATTAGATCGTTGAGGCGATTATAACAGCGCAATAGAGTACTTTTCCCGCAGCCAGAAGGTCCAATAAAGGCAGTAACCCGATTTTTAGAAACATCTAAATAAATACCCTTTACCGCTAAAAAATTGCCATAATACACATTGACATTTTCTGTCTGTAGAACTGTCTCAGTTTTACTAGCAGCCCGTTGATCGTAAATCATAAAATCTTCTTGCTCTAAAATTCTAATTTATAAATTTATAAGTTTATCAATGCGCTCTATATTTTCGTCTAGCACTCAATCCAATCTTACGGGAACAAAGTTATGACTATTTTAACCTTTAGTTAAGGCAATTCTTCTATTGTTTCACAAGCCAGACTTAAATGCATTACTTAATTCAACTAAAAAATGCGATCGCCAATTAATTATTTAATAATCATCATCAGCAACACACATTCCTCTACACTTGATGCCGTTAGTAGCTGTGCGGAGGCAATGGGGACAGAGAATTTTTTCCTCCTTGCTTTCTTGACTATTATTTGTATTGGTATTTTCTGAAAGCTGATATTGTTCTATCTGGGATGGCAGTGTCATCAGAGTAAAATTTATTATTGCTGGATATAAACTTTATTTTAAGTTTTTTTAAGTAAGTTTTTCCAACTTATCATCTCTTTAGTCAGTGTGAACAAAGAGCTATTTTCCGAGAAAAGATGAGCTTGCTACTTGCCAGAACCTAGTTTTAACAATAGTTAAAGTTATCTTCGTAGTTGAGTTAATTCTTATTTGCGATCGCCAAAAAAAGCGATAAATCCTATAGGCTATATATAGCAATGGGTTCAGATACTTTTGTCAGCAATCAGCTTAAAGACTTACATACATATGAAAAAGAAGTTTATAGATTACAATTCAAAGTGGACTTATGATATTACCGAATTTTCTAGTAATTGGTGCTGCCAAGTCAGGAACATCTTCCCTATTTAATTATCTGAGGCAACATCCACAGATTTATATGAGTCCAGTAAAAGAACCAAAGTATTTTGCATTTAATGAAGGGGAAAAGCTATGTTTTAATGGTCCTGGAGATATGGCTGAACATCTTGAAGTTACTACTGATTTAGAATCATATTGCCAACTTTTTGCAGGAGTTACTAATGAGATAGCAATCGGAGAATGTTCTCCATCATATCTGTATTGTCAGGGGACAGCTGAACGGATTAAAAATTTATTACCTAATGTAAAAATTATCGCTATTCTCCGTCATCCAGTTGAAAGAGCATATTCAAATTTTCTACACTTGCTTTCTGCTGGTCGTGAACCATTAAATAGTTTTGAACAAGGACTTGAAGCAGAACCAGAACGGATAAAAGCTAATTGGGAGTATTATTGGCATATCAAAAATCAAGGATTTTATTACACACAATTAAAGCGATATTTCGATCTTTTTGAGAAAAAACAAATTCAAGTTTATCTCTATGAATATTATCAATCTCAACCCACTATGTTCTTAAAAGATATCTTTACTTTTTTGGATATAGATAGTAATTTTGTGCCCAATATTTCCGAAAGATTTAATGTAACTAAACCGCCGAAATCTCTGGCATTTCATAATCTTACTACAAGACAAAATCCAGCAAGATCACTAGTGAAAACTTTAATTCCTACTAACTGGCAAAATCAAATTGAGCAGGTGTTAAATAAGCTAAATCAAAGTAACATTAAGCCTGAAATAGATTCACTAGTAAAAAATAAGTTGATTCTTGAATATCGCGAAGATATTATAAAGCTTCAAGATTTAATTCAGCAAGATCTTAGTTACTGGTTGAATAACTGAAATTGCGAGAAGATTATAGCATAATTAATACAATTAATTATAATCAATAAGTCAATGATCTAATTAAATTTTAATTAGAAATTTGTTAGTCATTTTATTTACTTGAAAAAAGTAGACTTTAGGCGATCGCCTGAGAAAATAGGAAAACGCCAGCTTAGATAATTGACAAATAACAAATTCTATTGTCATCAAATATACAGAAACAATTTCCCTCATTTACCACAACCCGATAAACTTGAATTTGTTTGTCGCTCTATATTAAGTATTAGATTTCCACAATTCAGAAATTGATACTTACTATGCAGTGTAGCAATTTTTTAACTTACAACTTTACTCGCACAATTTAAGATAAATCATGACAGCAACCACGACTCGTTTTCCCATCGATCTAGACGCATATAAGCCTTTAGCCTTAGACCCCACTAACTCTACCTTAACAGATGAGCAGAGAGCGACCTTAAAAGCCAATATTCAACTTTGTCGGGAGGCGATCATTTTCTTTACTGCTACTGGTGCAGCTAGAGGGGTTGGCGGGCACACTGGTGGACCTTTTGATACTGTTCCTGAAGTGATGATCCTAGATGCTTTCTTTAGAGGCGCGCCTGATAAATTTGTGCCGATTTTCTTCGATGAGGCGGGACACCGTGTGGCTACTCAGTATTTAATGGCAGTACTAAACGGTGACTTACCTAAAGAAGATTTACTCAACTATCGTGCAGCCAATTCTAAATTACCTGGACACCCTGAATTGGGTTTGACCCCTGGAGTTAAATTTAGTTCTGGTCGTTTAGGACATATGTGGCCTTATATTAATGGTGTGGCAATGGCTAACCCTGACAAGGTAGTGGTTTGTTTGGGTTCTGATGGTTCGCAACAAGAAGGTAACGACGCTGAAGCTGCCCGTTTAGCAGTGGCACAAAACCTTAATGTCAAGTTATTTATCGATGATAATGATGTCACTATTGCAGGTCATCCTTCGGAATATTTAACGGGTTATAGCGTCGAAAAAACTTTAACGGGACATGGTTTAGCCGTTAATGAGGGAGATGGCGAAGATCTTGATTCTTTGTATAGTCGTATGTGTGCTGCGGTAACTAGTGATGGACCCGTTGCTTTAATCAATAAACGTCCCATGTCTCCTGGAATTGAGGGCATTGAAGGTTCTACTCACGGACATGATGTAATTCCTGTGGATAAAGCGATCGCCTATCTGGAAAAACACGGTCAAGGCGCAGCAGTAGACTTCTTAAAAAATATTAAAAAACCCAGTAATGATTATAAATTCTTGGGGGTTAGCGATAAGTTAGGTTCCAACCGCAACGTTTTTGGTGAAGCAGTGGTATCTGTCCTCGGCAAAATGAGTGATGCTGAACGCAAAGAGAAAGTTATCTTTATTGATAGTGACTTAGAAGGTTCTTGCGGTTTCAAACAAATCCATAATGCTTATCCTGAAGTATTTATTCCCTCTGGCATTATGGAACGGGGTAATCTTTCCGCTGCTGCTGGTTTTGGGATGGAAGAAGGGAAACAGGGTGTATTTGCTACCTTTAGTGCTTTCTTGGAAATGTGTATTTCTGAGATCACTATGGCACGTCTCAACAACTCTAATCTCCTGTGTCACTTCTCCCACGCTGGTATCGACGACATGGCAGATAATACCTGTCACTTCGGTCTTAATAATATGTATGCCGATAACGGACTAGAAGATGGTTACGAAACCCGTCTCTACTTCCCTGCCGACGCTAACCAAATGACTGCCTGTGTGAACCAAGTCTTTCATCACCCAGGAATGCGCTTTATCTTCTCCACTCGCTCTAAAGTTCCTATGATCCTAGATGATCAGGGTAAGGAATACTTTGGTGGCGACTATACCTTTACTCCTGGTAAAGACGAAGTGATCCGTGAAGGGGATGCTGGCTATATCGTTAGTTTTGGTGATGCTTTATATCGTTCTTTAGACGCAGTAGAACGTTTAAAACAAGAAGGAATCAACGTTGGTCTGATCAACAAGTCTACTCTCAATGTTATCGATGAAGATATGATGGCAAAAATTGGTCAAGCACCTTTTGTCATGGTAGTAGAATCCTTTAACCGTCGTACTGGTTTAGGTAGTCGTTTTGGTACTTGGTTACTTGAGCGTGGCTTAACTCCCAAGTATGCTTATCTTGGTGTCCATGAAGAAGGTTGTGGTGGACTTTGGGAACAGTTCCCCTATCAAGGTTTAGATCCTGAAGGCATTATGAGCCATGTTAAAGGTTTGATTTAAAAACTATTAATAAAATGGTTTTGTCAGGTGGGTCAATTGCCCACCTTTTTTCGTCTAAATTTTGAAGATAAATTAGCAAACTTACTTGTCTCCTTGTCTTCCTTGTCCTCCTTGTCTTATCTCAACCCCTCAATTTAAAATTGGCAGACTACTAAAGACTTTCCTGCAAAGCTATAAGTTTTTGATACGCTGCTGTGATTACTTCTTTCTTTTGGATTTCATTTTCTACAGTTTTCGATTTTTCTAAATTTTCTCTTATTTTCAGAGCGATCGCATCCTTATTAGGGTTAGCATTCAAAAGCTTAGGTAGTTCTTCGTCTAGATATTCAACATGATTTTTAATACTTCGATTAATATATTTATTAATATCAGGCTTCAGGCTACTCATGAATTTTGTTAGTTCTTGCCGATATTGGTCTAAAGCCGATTCTATCAATTCATTATCATTATTATCTTGTTCGCTATCATCAAATGATTGTTCAGTCTCTTTCAGTAAATTTTTAAGCTCGAAGCCAATGTCTTGAAATTTATCTCCTAGGTCAAAAAAGATAATATCAGCTACTCCAGATATACGCATTTGAATATCTCTCTTCCCTAACTTATCTTCTAAAACATTGAATGTACTTTGAGGTAAATAGCGTTGATTAACTAATCTTAGTTCTCTAGATAAATTATTTATTTGCTCCAAAAAGGTATCAACAGTTAAATATTTTTCTAAAATAGCAACCAAGCCAATTTTTTTCTTTAATATTGCCGATAACTGACTATAATCTGAATCTTGATGCGCACCTTTTCTTAACTCATTTTTTAATTCTGGAGTATTAATTAGAACAGTATCTATCTCACGATTAATTTCATTCTGAATACTATCAGTCCAATAATCAGTTTGGGAATAGTAAGTACGAATATCTTTAGCAAAATCTCTAATTTTTTGTTCTAAATCACAAATAAATCTATCTAGCTCCTTTCTAGTTTCAGATTCTAGCTTAATACTTCTAAAATCATCCATTTTTTGATTTTGATACTGGGAATAGTCAGGCTCAATCATTTGAGTGAGTTTTTGAATCATTTCAAATAGCTCATTAGTAACTGAGGCAAAAAACTCATTCTTCGCATCAGTATTTAAGTGTGCAAATAGTGCTTCTTTAAATTTGGCAAAGTCTACAACAGGTTCGACTATTTTTAGAAAAGATTGAGCTTCAGGAGAAGAAATGTCTGTTGCAGGAGATTTTATACTTTGGAGAGTGTCTATTTCTTTTTTTCGCTTTTTCGTTTGCTCTAAAGTACCTTCAGCGATATATCTAAGTAGTGAATATTGTAAAGCAGAGATTTTGAAAAAGCGATCAGGATCAATGTTAAATTGATAATCTATAATTTTTTGCTGAAAATTTTCTTCTTCTCCTCGCTTCTCTACTGCGTTGAGTGAGTCCCATTGATTAATAATCCAAAATGAATTACTCAGTATTGAAGGATTGATTGCATGAATTCTTTTGAGAAATTTTGCTTCTTCTCCTTCAATTAGGCTTCTCGGTTTCATACAAACCACAAAAGCTTTGGCTTTCTTGGTTAGATAATCTTCGGTAAAGTTAAGATGACGTAAATTAGATACAGCAACTCCAGGAAGATCTACGATAACAATGTCATTAGCAAGGTTAATATCTTTGACGCTTACTTCAATGCGATCAATAAACAAAGAATCAGGATGCCCTTCAACATAAGATTTTAAGTTGGTAAGATTAACCTCGGTACTTGGGGTATTTTGTTCGTTCCAATTTTCTAGTAGTTGTTTTAGTTGTTCGTATGGCTTTCTTTCTACCTTGTTTTGAGACTCCTGCTCGTATTGAACAATTGCATGATTAATATCCTGTAAAAATTGCTGAGTATTTTGATTATATGGCGGCATTTTATTACCGATAGCTTCTCTTATTTCATAAATAAGTTGACCTTTATATTTATTTTTACTGCTGCTATTGAGATAATAAATAGTGGCGATATCTCGTTCCCCTTTTTTGATTAAAGTTGGGAAAGCAGTGGTTGATTTTACTCCTTCAGGAAGTAATTCTTGATGTAAGATGGCATTAATTAAGGTGGATTTACCCGATGTAAAAGACCCAAAAAAAGCGACAGCAAATTTTTCTTCTCTTAGCTTTGTAGTCCAAATTTTTTTGCTGTCAAAGTACTTTTTTTGAGTATCGTTGAGAAATATATAGGGCAATAGTGATTCATAAATCTGAAAAAAGAGATTGAATTGCTCTATTAAAGCCACATTGCTGTTAGACATCTCGAACTCCTGATTAGATAATTAATTTGAGTTTTAAAAAATTTACGTGGTTTATAGTTGGACACCAACTATTTGAAATTTTTGTTCGATCTCTTTGGCTAGATTGGTTTTATTTTGCTGTAGGTATAGTTCATAAGCTTTACTATAGGCTGATAATAATGCTCGAACATCTTCTACTTCGTTATCGGCATTTCTGGTATTTAATAAGATCCAACCTTTGTTGTGATATGCTTCTGCATAATCTGGCTTGAGTTGAATGGCTTTTTCTAAATAAGACAATCCATTAGCCCATTGTCCTATTTTTCCTTTGAGTGTTCCTAAACGAAATAAAAGCAACGCATTATCTCCAAATTTAGACAAACAAGAATCATAAACGCCAATCGCATTAGAAGTATCGTTTAAATGTTCTAAAGTGATACCGTGATTAATTGAATTCCATTGAGTATTATTGCTGGTGGTATCAGCTCGTTCAAAATAATCTAAAGCATCATTCCACAACCTTTGCTTTCCTTTTTTCCAGCCTTGAAAACCTAACCCCCAAGGGTTATTGGGATTTTGAGCGATGAATTGGTTAACTCTTTTTTCTACATCCTTTGCTTGCTTGGTTATTGCAGTTTTCTCAATTGCCATTATCATCAGAGGAGATAACCATTGCTGTAATTGTTTATAATCTTGTAATGATTGTTGTTTTGCTTTAAATATTGCTGGAGTAGCATTAAGGCGTACTGTTTCCCATTGTTGTTGGTGGGCTGCTATCCAAGCCTTGATCCCCAGGGCAAAGGTACAGTTATTATCGATCCCCAGAGCATTAGACGCAGCCACTTCAGCCTGTTGCCAATTATCAGTTTTACCTAAAGCCCAAGCCAAATTTGCTTGAATCCAGACTTCCTTTGGTGATAGTCTTGCAGCCTGTTGTAGGTGCTCAACAGCTTCTTTCCATTGACCCTTTCGACAGCAGACTAAACCCAATACTCCATAAACCCTACCGTCATTAGGATTGAGTTTTACTGCTTTTTTCGCCGTAATTTCGGCTTCGGAGTCTTTGACGTGCATTTGAACCAATGCCAGTTCGACTGCTGCTATGCCATTATCGGGATCGTTAGTCAGAAATTGGCTATATGCTTGAATAGCTTCGGCGAATTTACCCTGCTTGACTAATTGTTGAGCTTTTCTCTGACTGGGAGGAACAAATTTACCCTTGAGAGCATCAATTAATTCATCGGCGGTTTGAAATCGTTCGCCGACGTTGATCTTCATTCCTGTTAATATAACCCTTTCCATCAATTCGCTAATTTTGGGGTTTAATTTGCGTGGCGGAATTAAAGGATCTGATGAATCCCCCTGCATTAAATTATTTACTCTTTCGACTGCATCTATAGGTAGCTCTCCTGTCAGCAATTCATACATGGATGCACATAATGCATAGAAATCAGTAGCCTGGAAACGTTTACTACGATAAGAATACTGCTCATAGGGTGCGTAACCAGGAGTGACAA
Organism: uncultured Pleurocapsa sp.; assembly: GCA_965365755.1. Taxonomy (GTDB): domain Bacteria; phylum Cyanobacteriota; class Cyanobacteriia; order Cyanobacteriales; family Xenococcaceae; genus Waterburya. The sequence goes on along the minus strand of CBDUCX010000022.1, from coordinate 19,043 downwards.
TTTGGCTCATATCACCACTCAAGCCATCAATAAATTCTCTAGTTGCACCAAAGTCAATTAAAATGGCTTCGTCTTGATTGTTTATAAGAATGTTATCGGGTTTAAGATCGCGATGCAGAAATTCTTTTGCGTGAACTACTTTTAAAGCTTCGGCAATTTGAATAAAATATTTTTTGACTCGATTCTCTGGTAATATGCCTTCATCTTTAAGAATTCTAAAAAGAGATTTACCAGGAATAAACTCCATAATTATATAAGCAGTATTATTCTCTTCAAAACATTCATAAACATTAGCAATATTGGGATGCTGACATTGTTGCTGATGACTAGCTTCAAATTTGAATTTGGTAATTTGTAATTTCCTATCTTTAGGAGCAATAGAACTAGGCCAAATTAAACTATTGTTTTGTCTCGCTCCTTTTTCTGCCCATAGTTCTTTAATCGCAACTTCTGTATAGTTTTGTTTATTGATACCTTTATAAGTAATGCCAAAACCACCTTCCCCTAACACCTGTTCTATTTCATAATGTCCCTGTTTGAGTAGAACACCTGGAGGCAAGTGATAGATAGCAGTGGTTGTAGTGGGAGTACTAGAACTAGCGTCTAATGGTTCGTAACCACAAGTAGAACATCTTATTGCACCGTCTGGATTATCTGTTAAGCAAGCAGGGCATTGAATAGACATTATTTGAATAATTTTAGTTTAATCAAGTTTCATATTAAATTTTTGTTTTCAGTATCTTTATTCGATTCTGGGTGGTAATTGATAGATTTTTCCCATAAATGATTGAAATGAGCCTCTGCATCTCTAAAGAGATCGATATCTTCTATTTCAAATCCAGGATATTTAACTGACTTTTTATCAAAGAGATATATCCAAACAAAAGCAGCTTGGAATTCTTCTTTATTATCTGGGTTTTTTATAGAAAAATAGCAAATTGGAGAATATATATCACTTTTGAGTTTAAGTTCAATTTGTTTATTATCGTGGTTAATACTGCCTTTAAGCTCTGAGTATAACGATTTAACAATATTAAAGTCTCCAGAAAGATAACTACCTGCTTTATTACTATCATCAAAAGTATTTTTAAGACTATTTACTATGTCAGAGTTAGGATCTAAAATTAGTATTTTGAACTTGATTCCGCTTTCAACTTTATTTTTTATTTTTAGAGCAGTAATTCTCCTTAACATTAGTATCTCTTCATTCAAACCTATTAATGTTATTTCATCTCCTTTTCTACTATTGTCAATTAGATCTATTATTTCTTTTTGATATTCATTATTATCTCTATGAAATTTCTTAATCAAACCACATAATATTTTTAAATCCGATATTTCGAGCATTTGTTCTCTTAATTCTTCAGCAAAATCCTGACGAAGAAATCTTTCAATTACAAATATTGTTATTGCTGAAGTTAATAAAGATGAGTAGACAAAAGCAAATAGCTGCTGAAAAGAACAAGTTATAGGTAATGAATTACTATCAGTAATTTTTAATTTATTTTTTTCTTTGTTTACAGAGGGATTTAAATTACTAGAGACATCCTCTTCTTCTATAGTAAATTCTGTGCGACATCCTGGTTGAAGAACTAAAAAATCTAATACAAAGCATCCTATACTAAAAATAAAAAGGAAAATGGTAAAAATTGTTATCTTACCTCCAAAAGTAGTAAATATTTGATAGGGAATACTTTTATTTTTATTTTTTGAAATCATAACTAATATTGTTTAAATTCAAAACCAACCTTGCCGAAAGAAATTACATCTCCTGAATTCAAGGTTTCTGACTCGACAATTTTTTTACTATATTTAGATTCCCCTATACGACGAATGAAAATACCATTATCCGAATCTAAGTCTTTAATCTTCCACTGAGCTTGTTCGCGATAAATTATGCCATGTCTACGAGATACAGTACGAGAACCAGTAAAGTTTTCTAAATTGATATCTACCTCTGGTTCTCCTGGTTTAAATCTACCGATTGTTATGGGACTTTTATCTAAAATAAATTCAGGATAAGAATGAGCATTGCGAGTAGGAATTAATTTGGCTATTTGTCCAGAACCCGTTAATATTCTTAATAGTTCGTCTACTGTCTGAAAACGCTCCTGCACTTTCATCTTCATTCCCCGCAGAATTACCTGTTCTAAAAGCGGATCTATTGTTGGGATTAGCTGACTGGGAGGAATTAAGGCTTCGTTGGCAAATCTTTCTGTTGCGGGGGTGGGTAATTGACCTGTAAGTAGTTCATACATGGATGCACAAAGAGCATAAATGTCCGTAGCAGGAAAGCGTTTACTCAGATAACTATACTGTTCGATGGGTGCATAGCCAGGGGTTAGAGTGACACTCATTTTGCGGGTTTGTCCTGCAACGAATTCTTTAGTTGCGCCAAAGTCAATTAAGACGGCTCGATTATGACCATCTAGAATAATATTCTCTGGTTTAAGATCTCGATGGAGTAAATTGTGATCGTGAACTACTTTGAGGGCTTCGGCAATTTGTAGGAAATAGAGCTTCAGGCGATCGCTTTTTAAGGTGCCTTCTTCTTGTAAAATCTGAGATAGGGGTTTTCCTGACACCAAACCCATGGTCATGTATGCAGTGTTGTTTTCTTCAAACCAGTCGTAAACTTTGACAATGCTGGGATGGGAACATTGGGCAAGATAGCTGGCTTCGGTAGCAAACTTTTTTAGTTGCCAGGTTCGGTTTTGAGGCGGTATAGTATGAGGCCAGATAATAGTTGTTCCCTGTCTAATTCCTTTTTCGGGCCAATTTTCTTTGATGGCGACTTTGTTGTTATTGGTTAAATCTACAGCTTTGTAGGTAATGCCAAATCCCCCTTCCCCCAAGATTTTTTGAATTTGATATTTACCTCCTCGAAGTAGGCTGTTGCTTGGTAAGTGATAGCTGAGGTTGGTATTGCCAGGTTGCAAAACAGCCCCGCATACTGTACAGGTGAGTGCAGCAGCATCGTTATCAGTTAAACATACTGGACAGAGAATAGACATGGCTAATTGTCCTTTTCTACATGGCACTGCAAAGCCAAAAGAGTCGCATTATCAGATGCACCGCGCTCTAATACTCGTTCGAGCGCTGTATCTACTGCCGACTGTAAAGAATCATAATCGGTAAAAATCTTATTCATCTCTTCAGTAGTAACTAAATCCCAGACTCCATCAGAGCAAAGTAATAAGATATCTCTATCTTCTAGAATTACCGATAATTCTTGCTTGGTACGTTTTAAATCTTGAACGTAGCCTGGGGGCAAAATACGTTTCGCTCCCAAAGATTTGGTTAAAACATTGCGATCTGGATGTTCTAAACTTTCCTCCTGAGTGATTTGTCCGCTAGCAACCATCATGGCAACCATAGAATGGTCTTCACTTAGCTGACTAATCTCACCTTGACGAATATGATAGATGCGACTGTCGCCGACATGAGCCACCATCAAGCGATCGCCAATTCCTAAGACAGCGCTTAAAGTAGTACCGCCATCTTTGACATCATTGGTAATAGACTGGTTGGCTTTTTGGAATAGTTCGCTTAGCCAATTGGCGAAATTATCTGGAGTTTTAAATTCTGGGGGAATTGCCTCTGACAAGAGGGTTTGAACGGCAATTTGGCTGGCGACTTCTCCCTGTGCCATGCCCCCCATACCGTCGGCGACAATTCCCATAATCAGGGTCTGAAAATCACCTAAGCGTTGCTGTCTGACTCCGTAATTATCTTCATTAGTCAAACGACTGGTGGATAGTCCGACGGTAGAGTAACTGGCAACTTGCCACTGTATTTTTTTGGCTCGAAATAGATTGCGAGTTTCCACTAAAAGACTCATTAGTTGAGCTAGAGGAAATCTTTCTTCTGGGATAGGAGACAAACCAATTTTTAGCAGTTGGTAAATTCTGGGGATGGAATCGAGGGATATATTATATTTTTGTTCTGATGGCAATGGTCGGTGATGAGAACAGTGGTAGAGTAAGGCACAGATGGCATAACTGGCCATTGATTCTTCAAGTTCCTGTCCCGAGGCTAATTCGGGAGCGCAATAGCTGCTAATCAACCCCGATTGAGGCGGTGCATCGAGAGCATAAACGGTGCTGAGGTCAAAAAACTTAAGCGGTCTACCTATTTGGATGAATTGAGGTAATAGATCGACTAAGAATCGCTGGCGTTGATATAGATAAGAAGAAAATTGGCAGACTTGTATTACCACCGACAGATATTCTTCTTTCGTATGTTGAGTTTGCAACCATGTTGCTAAAGAATTCTGTTCTGAGGGGAAAAGAGTTAATAGTAGCAGTTTGGCTGGGGACTCATCAGTGTGAACTTCTACTTCGGGATAATATTCTTCTTCAAGATCGTCCGAATCATTTTCTATTTCTGGAAAGGGATTTTCAGTCGAAACTTCGATGCTGAATGCGATATTGCCTAATTTAACTTCTGCTTGATTATCTGACTCTGGAATCTCCTCTAAATCTTCCTTAGCTTCAGGTGTAACATCTTCATCTTCCACCTCTGACTGTGCCGATTCTGACAGCATCGGCGCATCGCTAATGGTAAGAGGATTTATCAGCACAGATTCAGCTATAGTATGGCTTAATAGCTGACTAACCAGGGCGTAGTCGCCTAAAGTTTCTCTCAGCTTGAGTTCTCGCCCTAAACTACTCTTGGTCGCAGCTACTCGTAATAAGCCCAACTTTTCCCCGTCAAAATCTCCGTCGTCGTTTTGCAGTCCGACTTGAAAATAATGAACCCCAGGGGTAAGTAATCCCAGATAAGCGATCGCTTTTACGGGAATATCACCTACAGAAAAGCATTCTCCTGTTCTTATTACTAGATCGTTATCGGTAGGAATTGGTGTCATAGCAAATATTATTTGGCGATCGCCTAAAACTTCAAGTTTAGAACTACATTTACTTAAGGAGATTGAAATAGAAATCGTATTTTGGCGATCGCGATTTCATCTCCAGGATTTAAACTTTCAGGAGTGGTAATTCTCGCCCCAAAGCGAGTTTGACCTACAGGTTTAATAAATACTCCATTAGTAGAACCCAAGTCTTTAATTTTCCAGATGCCATTTTCTAGATTGATTTCTGCATGATGGCGGGAAACGGTTTCGTTGCCCACAAATTCTTCTAAATCTATATCCACAGGGCCCATATCAGGGTCGAAGATGCCAATTAAAGCTGCTTCCTCAATGGTAAATTCAGGAACGGGGGCGTTAGATTGCTTGGCGATCAGTCTGGCAGTAGAGGCAGCAATACTAGGTTGCGGGAAATTAGGAATAGAACTAGTGGTCGTAGGGGCTGTTACTGGTTCTTCTTCTAGGGTAGCTGGGGAGGAAGGATTGCCAGTGATAATAGTATCTTGATCTTCTTCAGCGATCGATTCTGACGTTTTACCACTGACGGGAGAACTATCTACCGATTCTGCGGTATTTTTCTCTAATTCGGCACCGCAACATTCACAAAATTCTAAATCATTAGCATTGTCGAAGCCACAGGCGATACAGGTAATCATAATTTATTTGCTCCTTTAAATGTTTCTTAGAAGTTATTGAGTATAGACTCAAATATCTTAAGTTCCTGAAATTTTACGAATTTGTTCATCGGAAAGTTGGTCGTTGATATCATCACTACCCATTTTGACTGTCTTACCCTTAGAACCCATTTTGACCGTCTTACGAGTTCCCGCAGATATCTTACGAGTCTTGCGAAGCTCATCCTGAGCGTTGTTGAGAGATTCCTCCATCGCCTTATTGCCGATCTTGACCGTGAGACGGCGGGCAGTTTCTAGCAGCTTTTCGGCTTGTTCGGGATTACTATCGGCAACCTTAGTCGCATCTCCCACCAGTTGAGAAATGTTGCGTTGCTGAACGTAACCCATGACTTCTTGGTCTACCTGGGCTGCACCACCTTCTTCGGCGATAAACTGCACGACGATATTTTGCGGCGTTAATTCTCCCCGTCTATTTTGCCCTGGTACGTCATAAGTTAAACCCAGTTGAGCAATACGAACGCGACAGCTAGAACGGGTATCGACATCAAATTCTAGAACAAATACCGTTTCGTCATTTCCTAGCGCCACGCCGATGGGATAGGGCTGTTCGGTTAGGGGAAAATCTGCCTGGTCGGGATAAACACGAGTTACGCGAACTAGTTTGACACCCTTGACTGTTTTGACATTCAGGGCCAGATTGTTGATAACTTCTTGTTGTGCTTGACTGATTTCTTCAAACAGCACATTGGGCAGATCGGCGATCGCTACTTCTAGACCGCTAGCAGATCCCGCTACTACTGGATAAAGACGACCTCCTGTATTATCGCTCAAGTCGATTAATAAATCTTCGTTATATTCGCCAACTCCCAAAGCTGTAATCGAGATGCCTTTATTGGCAAAATCTTTGGCTAATTCCTGGCATTCCATCTCGTCGAAAGTTTCACCGTCGGTAAAAATAAAAGCACGACGACTACTCATTTCCTGACTAGCTAGTAAGGATAGGGCTTGATTCATGCCTCTCCCCATACAAGTCCCACCGCTAAAATTTCTCAACTTGGCGATCGCATCTTCAATTTGGGAGACTTGAGTAGCTGGGGTTAGACCAATTAAAGTAGAAGCCTGATCGTCAAATTGAATTAGGGCGACGTTATCGCGCTCGTTTAAACGCCCCGAACGAAGGATCTCATACAGTGATTCAATCACAATATCGATCTTGGTTTTACCGCCTGTGACTTCGTTATACTCTTTGCCGTCTAATGTTAATTGATTGCCTGTTGGTTGGGGATTTCCGGCAACCACTTCGTACATCGAACCACTAGTGTCAATCGCCAAAGCACAATTGGTGGCAGGGCGAGACTGGGCTACTTCTTGGGCTGGTCGTAGCTTGAGCATAACAAATAGTTTTTGCTCTGGGGCATCGGCGGGTACAAATTCACGATGGGGAGTAATAGTTACTTTTAATGGTTGTTGCTGCATTTTTCGATAAAAGTTTTTTTTGGCGAAGTTAATCTTGAAAGATAGTCCCTAATGGTGGAAGCATACCCCACTGCGGTTCTATTGTTGATATTTCTGGATTTAACATCTCTGGTAGATTTTGATTTCCCTCATCTTGTATTTGTTCGACATTTGATTCGATTAATAGTGGTAAATCTAAAGTTAATTCGCTAGTTCTATATCCTTCTCTAATATCTTCAATCCAAGCCGAAATAATTTGATTTAAATGCTTGTCTTTAATGGCGCACAAGCTTTGATTTTGTAAAGTATTGCGTAAGTTTTCTCTAACTTCAGCAGTAAAGATGCGTTCTGGATTATCTTCTTGGTGGGAGTCTAAATCTAAATCATAGACATATTTATGAGGAACATTTTTGATTTTTAGCCAAAATTTATAGCCGACCACAATTTACAGTTTATAGTTTTTTTCGCTACTAATCTTTGTCAAGTTCAACCGAGCTTTTAACTTCAATAATTATATTTCCCAACTTTCTTTTATCGCCATTGGTTAAAATATGCTCTCTCTTTTTCATGCCTTTCTCTGCTCCATACTTATCGTCATATTGCATCACAATACTATGGTTATCATCTTTATAGATTTTTGCCGTTGTCGGATAAAAACCCAAGGCTTTACTTAAATGTATATCTGATTCGTAAGAACTGCCTAAAGTAACTGGTCTTTTACCCAATAAAATTGCTCTTTGTTCTTGGGGACTCCAAGAAACAAGCAAATGGTCTTCTGTTCTGAGCTGCTTTTTCTCTGCCCAAGCAATCATTAAACCAATACAAAAACCCAAAATGGTCGCGCCGATTAAACGACCTGAAATATCTCCTAAAATAGAGGAAAAAATCATAAAGGCGATCGCCCCCAAACTTCCGCCTAAACTACCACCAATTAGAGCTTTATTTAGTTTTAGATTGGGTACAAAAAAGGATGTGCCACTACCAACCAAAGCACCCAAAATCGTCCAGCCTAAAATTCTGCTTACAAGAGCGATCGTGCCCTGTAATCCTGGTGGGGGAAAGAAAAGCCATTGACCGAGAAAAATAGCTGCAATTGCTGCTACCAAACCCAACGGCTTGGATTTGTCCAATAGATAGAAACCAACGCCAACGATTACCGCACTGATAATTGAAGTAAAATCGTTATTAATTAATAGGGGAATCAAACCAGCTATGGCACCTGTGATTCCTCCTACAACTATACAGCGTTTTAAATCGAGTCTGGATTTGCTAAAGGCAATTAATCCAGCTAACAGGGTGGTAGCAATTGTCCAGTTAATTATGCCTTCGATTTCTCTGGTATAGGGAAGATTGCCTAGGGGAAAAAAGATTAGCTGCCCCACTCCTCCTGCAATCAATCCCGCCGTTAAACCGCCAAAAATACCAATCCCTGCTTCTTTGAAGGAGAGAAAACGACGGCGCAGATATAAATTCTGCCCCACAATGAGGAATATAGATATTCCCATCGCCAAAATTGCTGTCCAGCCACCAGTACGCAAACTGCCATAAATTAAACCGTAGTCTCCCGATTGCCCCGATTCGGTTAGTTGTCTGCCGTATATTTTGGCTTCTGCATCCCGAAACGCGCGAGCGAATTCTCCTGAATTGGCAAAAAAGACTAAAGAGCGATCGCCTGTTAATCTAGTCAAAAAGTTAACATCAGCATCACCCGTAGCAACTGCAACTAAATTGATGTCTTGATTAGTAGCTGATTGCGCTTCTCTAGATGTTTGAAAACTGTTATTTGGTTGACCATCGGTAAACAAGAGAATGCTAGGCTTGAGAAAAGTAGAACGTAATTCCGCTACAGCCAAGCGAATACCTTCAGCCATAGGAGTGCCACCGCTGTCTTGAATGCTGGCGATCGCATTTTGTAATTGACGGGGATTGTTACTCAGGGAAGCAAGAGTCCTAGTTGTTCCGCCAAAGCTAACTACCGCCACTTGATTATTATTCAAATCTTGACGGCGGATGAAGTCTGTCGCCGCCGATTTTACTTCAGCTAATTTTCTCCCTCCCATACTGCTGGAAGAGTCGATTAACAAAACTATGGCATGATTATCTGCTTTGACGGTACTCGGAGGTAGTTCTGTAAATGTTAAAAAGGCTTCTCCTAGCAAGATAGCAGCTATCAGACATCCCAATGCCCCATAGATGCCAAATAAGATTGGCTTGCTAAACTTTGACTGTAGTTTTCTCCAAAAATTAGCCATGAGTTTTTAAGATTTACCAACACTAATTACTAGTATTTTATTAGGCTTCAAATATATATGTTATGCCTTTTCTGAGCGAAAACTATCAGTGGCGAGCGCGAAATTTGTTCTCTTTTGCAAAAGTTTATTATTTTTAAGATTTGGCAATAATTATCAATTAAAATTTTAAGAATAGTTACCTCGATTTTTTAACTGTCGTTTTTTAGCTCAGAATTATAAATTTTCCACTCCTGATTATCTTGTTCGAGCCAGTAAGTTATAGTTGCTCGATAGGGACTATCTGCTTGAGGACATTTTCTAAATTTTGGGGAGCTATATCGCTCGTACTCTTCATATACCTTGACCACTAAAACAGGACGCTGGGGAATATTATTAAAAGAGACAACTTCCTCAATAGTCGTTTCCTTAAATGTATAGTAACATTTGGTTTTGGCTATTTCTGATACTGTGTTAAGTGTTCTCTCATTAAACTTTCCCGTTGTATATTGATTCAGCACCTGATTGTCGAAAGTTTGACCCAATATTTGTTCCTTTTCTCTATACCAATTTTCTAAGACGCTAACGGCTTCTTTTCTTGATAGACCAAGATTTATATTCAGCTCTGAATTAAGCCAACTCTTTATGGTAGAGATTTGTATAATATATGTACCAGATTGCGCTAATTCTAAGTTACTAACAGTTTTATTTTTTGGGCTGTTAAGTAAATCATTTTCAGGAGTAAATACCCACAGACAAGTATTTTGATTAGTCTGATAGTTTAGCTTTTGCCCCGCTCTGACTGGAAACACATATCCTATATTTTGATTAGTATTTATTTTACTAGAGACAATCAATTTTTCTGCTTCTAGGTCTATTTGTTGGACGTTTTCTTCCAGCAATATTTTAGTAGGTTTTGAGGGGCAACTCAAATCAAATAGCTTACCAAAAATATTTATTTTACTAGAAGAACATCCAGTAATAATTAATAATATTAGAGTTATAATTACATGGTTAATTTTATAATAAATATTCACAGCATAAGTTTGTTTAACGCTTGGGAGTGGGACTATTTTTGCTTGAAGGTATCTTGTAGATAATTACAAACGTGAGTTCGGAGTTCGGAATATGCCCTACGGGCACGCTACGCGAAGGTCGTTAGGAGTTATGTTTTTCTTAATGAAAGAATAGGGTTTTCAGACACCTAAAATTTAGAAAGTTATTAAATTTTCAAGTTTTTTGGGCTTCGTCGAACTCACGTTTACAAAGTTTTAGCTCGATCATCAATTGGCGATCGCTTGGAATATATTAGCAACTATTAACTACACTATCGGGTAAATATAATTCAGCAAAAAACTTATCAAAATCCATTTATTTAACCTTAAAATTATTCAATTATCCATAGCTTCTTGTTTTAATTTATTTGCCCAATTCCAGAACATCATAACTCCAATTCCCATTCCTCCTAATGTTCCACCTAAGACAATCAAACGATTGATTCTAGAAATAGGGCGAAAGAAAACAGGAAGCCGATAAGGTTGCGCTGGGGATATAACTGGAGAACTATCTTGAGGAGATTCAACCGCTACTTGAAGATTGCGCTTTGCTCCCCGTTCGGGATTGGGTTCGGTATAGGTAATTTGATATTCTCCTAGTAGATCATCAAGAAACGATTGCAAATTTTCGGCTATTTCTGCGGCATCTCCTGAAAATTCGCCAATTCCCCCTGTTAGCTTGGCAATTTCGGCTAATCTCTCGCGATCGACAAATTCTTCTGCTGGTACAGGGTTATTTACATCTTCTCTGGTTGCTGCTCTACCCAAACCATACCTGTCTCCCAACTGTTCTGGAGTCAAACCGTACCCTAAAGTATGAACGATAATATTGTTGTTGAGTCGAAATTGTCTGGTTAAAATCTCAAAATCTCGTTCTTCATCTGGCTTATTATGATAGCCATCGGAAAGCAAAATAATCGAAAGTCTCGGTTCTAATCCCTTTTTCCCTTCAGGTAAATAAAACCGAGGATCATTAGTATTACCTAAAAACTTAATTGCATCACTAATCGGCTCATAGAGATCAGTTGAAGCACAAGGAACAGACTTAGCAAGATTGTCTAAACGGTTCTGTAGCTTGAAATCATTCGCTGCCAAAAACTTATCTAAAGTATTGTTATCTACTGAATAACCTGCACAACCTCCTTCTCCTTCTCCAAAAGGAACAATAGAAATCTGAGTATTACCCCCTCTTTTAGCTGCCAAATCGGTAAACTTTTCAATAGCATTAATTGCTCCCTGTAGCTTGGTTGTTCCACTGCTATCTGCTGTCTTCATACTTCCACTCATATCGAGCAAAACCACTACCCAAACTGGAGGTGGGGTGGCTTCTTGGGGAGACTGCCAATCTTGGCTACGAAAGAAAACTTCTTGATCGTCCACAAACAGTCTAAAATCAGTTTCATTCAAGCCGATAAGGGGTTTATCTTCATCTCCCCTAACTTTAATTCGAGCCGTCACCCGATCTTCGTATACTTCGGGAGTGCCAACAATTTCAACTTTGGTAGTTTCCGCCAAACTAGCAGTTAACCAACATCCTGTTATCAATAAGGACAAACTAAGCTTGTGGATCGAGGAAGCGATTATAGTAAACGAAGCGATAGAATTTTTCACGATCAAATTCCTTTCCTTGGGGATAAAAAGTTAAAAGATAATTATGCTTCAAACGAATCGGACGACTGGTTCCTAAACGATTTCCATTTACTTCAATATGGCGATAAAACTTGGGGCTGGGATGAAGCCAAGCCTCTTTGGATTTAATTTCTATCGAAGCAATATTTGGCGGTAATCCTGGGATATAGATATGCGAACCTGCTCCTTTGCCATTATTTTTTTCAGGATCGAATGGGATACCAGCACCAATATTAATCTTTCCTGTTGCAGGTAGTTGGATTGATAAACCCTCTTCTATTTCTTCCATATTGCTGTCACTAACAAATTTCAAAGCAGATTTTGCAATTACAGGATAATTTTTATCTCGCTCATCTTCGTCAACATAACTCTCTCCTGTATATTCAAATCCCGCCCCCGCTCGTAAAGCTGCCATATAACTAGGGGAATTAGTAAAACAAAACACCAAGCCCAAACAAATACCCAGAATGGAAAAGCCAATAGGATCTTCTGCTGCTCTAAAACTACTAGTGGTTTCTTCCAAAGAACTACGAACCAACTCAAACAGCCCTGCTGCTATCAGACTGGCAGCACTAGCACCCAAGACACTAATTTTAATTCTTCTTTGAAAACGTTTAGTATCGCCAGCTTCCATACTACGCCAACGCCAAGTCAATCCCTCAGCTAAACCCACAGAAGCTCCTATCAGCAACCAGCCAAAGGTTCTAACTAAAGGAGTGGGGAGATTAACTTGAGGTGAAAATAAAAATTGTGAAATAATACCCGCCAATAAACCCAAGCCAGCACCCAAACTAGCAGCAATTAAGAGCGGAGGTTTAGAAATGCGGAAATTAATTTTAGGTCTGGTAGGATTGCTGATAAATATCTCATTGAGTACCATGCCAACTGCTAAAGCTATAGCAACGCAAGGAAACAAAACTACTTCTGGAAACCGTTGTAAGAGTTTTAGATCGGTTAAAAAAAACTGACCGATATTCCAGCCTAAAAGGGCGGAGGTAATTCCCGCAATAAAATAAAGGCAAAATCTAATCATTAGGTAAATTGCATAGAGCTAAAATTTGGGATCTTTGAACTACTACACACCAAATGTAAAAACAAGTTTAGCTTTGGATTCATTAAGAGTAAAACATATATTTACACTACAATAGTATTTAAGATTGATTTAATTTCTAAACCAATAATGCATAACTAAATATTAAGCTATGTGTTGTAGTTCTGTAATTTCAAAAAATTTAGAAAAAAGGCGATCGCCGAGCTAATCAAGCAATTAAAATTTTTAGCAGTAAACCTTTTATTTAATAGCTTCTCTCAATTACTTTTAAACTCTGGACTAATGTTTTTACGAACATCTTTTCTTAAATATTTATTAGTTTGTCCTATTTCTGGAACTAAGAAACCCACTGCATTAATATCACTATTTATTCTTTTCTTTCTTAATTGATAAGCATATATTGCTTTAATCCATTTCTCAGCTTCTTCTTTATATTTTTCTTCGCCATTTTTTTTTCTATCTTTTTCTTCTATCGCAGTAGCATATTGAAGATTGAGCTTATTTTCTGGATCTAATGTTTTTTTAATAGCTATTTTTATCTCTTTGTCAAGCTCTTTGTTAAGCTCTTGAGTATTATTAGTATCATTAACTTTAGCTGACAAGTTATCCGTATTATTCAATTTGTCATAAAGTGGCTTATATATTTCGCTTTGAATTACATTCTTAGTGTCAGAGAATTTATTATGTGCTTCAATTAGTTTATTTTCTGGAATATCAAAGTTTCTTGGTTGAGAAACTTCATTAGGTTCATCAAGTTCAATTGCCTCATCTTTTGGCTGCAAATTTCCGTTTAGCTGACTATCAGGCTGTTCATTGTTACTTTGTGCGGAATCATTATTAAAAAAGGGAATGCTTATTTTGGGAACTAATGAGATAGAGTTTTTATTGAGTATTGACAATAGTCCTAAAAGGATAGCAGTGTAAATACCCAGCAGTAGCATCATCAAAGGAAATGGAAATTTAACTTCAAGCTTCCATAATTCTGTTATTCTATCGAATATCCATCCAGCTATTTGTAAAGCAGCCACATAAAGTTGTTCGTACCAAGGAACTCGCCTTTTAACCCAGAGTCCATATACATCGATATAAAGCCCTCTTTTTATTTGCGGATTAATTAGATTTTTCTTTAGTTTATTGAAAAGACTATTAGGAATAATACCTTGGCTAACATGTTGAAATAAAGCAGATAATCTCAACTCTTGTCTGGTTTTATTTGCTTCGCTGGTTTGCTCAAAAAGCTTGGCTATGGGTTGATACTCTGGCAGAGTATATTTATAAGCATTCGGTTGCCAAAATATTTTTAGGCGATCATATGTTTTTTGCCAACAAAAATGACTTAAAACTTGATAAGGTTTATTACTTGGTGTCTTAAGATGATTACTTACTAACTTAAAATCATCATCAATAGCTGGCATTACCTGAGTTTTGTAATAATATTTCCAAATTCCTTGTTCGTCAGTTAGCAATTTAACTGTAGCTTCTGTAAGCTGTGGTTCTTTGACCAGATTAAAAATAATATATTTAACTCCATCGATTATTCTTTCTCTGAGGTATGCAAGTCTGCATTCAATGCGATGATTGAAAACTGCTGATTGAAAATCAGAAGAAATAATATAGTGTTTCGGGTTTTGTGTATGTCCTATCCATCTTAAGAATTCTGGCAAAGTTCCTGGCAAAATCATTGCTCGAAGAGTTAATAACCTTAACATTAGTGGAGCATAAGTTTTATCTTTTAATTCTTGATTTGCTCCTAATTTTTTAAATATATCTTCCCAATCGTCTTCGCTAAATTTTTGAATAGATAATTCATGTTCTATCGATGACAAGAATTGTGCTTTAAATGTATTGCTATTGGTCAAATTTCTTATAGCAACTATAGCCGTATTTTCTTGACCATTAAATTGCCGTTCTTTAGGAGCTTTAGAAATAATTTCTCTAATAGTTTCTTCCGAGTTATAATTCGCAGGTTGAATTATTTGAAAGCTTCTCGGCTTTTCTAATCCTTGAACGTTAAAAGCCCAAGCTTTGGGGTTGTCAAGGGAATTCGCCATTTCATTTAATACTAACGGCTTGCATTCTTCGTTATAAGGAACAATAATTGGTTGGGGATCGTTAAGTAAAGTTTCTAGCCTATCAAAAGGAATTGGTTTTGAAGAATTAATTTGATATTGATGGGGAGATCCGTTTTCTGGAACGTCGAAAGGATTGAAGGCTATAATATCACGATTTTTTTGGTACATCCACTGCAATATATAGCGAATTTTTCCTAATCCTTCAGATAAAAAATAACGATATAAAGAACCAGTTCTTCCAGATGTTTCTTTTCCTTTAGTAACTACTGCTACTACCGACCATCGGTCTAAATTTATACTTATTTCGCGACCGACAACTGCGGGATTACTACTAGATTTTCCCTCGGCAATTTTAAAATATCCACCAGCAATAGCATCTTTAACGGAAGAAGGAATAAAAGACATAGTAGAATTCATATACTTACCAGTAAATCCGCCAATAGACCAATTATCGGGAGTACCAAATATCTCTATTCCCGTACTAAATTCATGAATTTTGATTATATCGCTCATAGTTTTAATCCTTATCTAATTCTGGATGACGTTGACCAGTACACAGCCAATAAAGAGGGGCAACCAAACCAAAAGGTCGCCATAATTTTGGTTTTCTAATTACAGATAAAGTACCGTCACGATCGCATTTTATTTTAGTTGAGTTGGGTTCTGGACTATTGCGTCCAATTGTGCCAAAAGCAGAAGTAGTAAAGTAATCAACTTCTCCACCAGTGGTTGTTTGCCAAGCTGTTAATCTTTGTTGTACTTGAGGAAAACGTCTGTTAGCTAATATTCTTGGACGGTGACGACTTACCCACAGTTGAGACTGTTCGGACTTAGTTATAGCAAAAGCAATACGTCTTTTGATATTTTCTGAATTGTCTACTTGGTCTAATTCTTGGAAAAAACGATCTAAACCTTTGGCATATTGTGTATCTTTACGGTGGGTTGTACCGTCAACGAGAAATAGAATTCCGCTAGCCATTTTGCAATCTTCGACATAATCATCGAGTTTGGGATCGCCTTTTTTATAAATTAAATCGGCAAAAAATTCTCCTGAATAATCTTTACAGTTGATATTTAATTTCACCGTGCGGGGGCGAAGATTGCCATTTTTGAGAGAAAATTGCTCTTTAAGAACAATACTCAAACCGTAATCTTTGACTTCCGATACGTCAGCATTAAGGTTGGTTTTTTCTAGTTCTAATCCTTGTTCGAGGATATTTTGAGCTTGATTAATTAATTCTGCTCCTGCCTGTTGATCTCCATAGGATACGATAGAATGAACTGGACTAGCTGGGTTAGCATTGGGCCAATAAGCAAGGGATGCCATATATGTGGTTTTTCCTGACCTTTTATCGCCAATGATGCGAATATCTCCCCCATCAATAGATGTTGGTTCGCGCGAACTATTTAAAAGACCGTTAGCAGTTCTATTTTTCAGAAAATCAAGCATATTAATTATTGTTTGTTGTTATTTGATTTAGGTTTTTTATTCAACCAATTAAGGGGTTCAATTAAGTTATGAGGTCGCCAACGAGAAGCGTCTCGTAATACCGATTCTGGTTCTCCTTTTTTTACTGTATCTATACGGTTGGGTCGGGGATCGTTTTTACCTAACACCCCAAAAGTGGAAATAGCAAAAAACTTAAGGTTTTTAGTTGGTATTCTTTCTCGTAAAATTTTCTTAGTACTGGGCAAATGAACGCCAAATAGGTCGATTTCTGGGTCTAATCTTCCCGACCAAATTTCACCTCGTTCGCACTTACTCATGGCTACTGCTAGCTTAAAATTATCAGCGCGATCGCGATTATCCATTTGCTCGATAAACTTCTGCATAACTCGATAGTAAAAGCTATCTACACCCTTTTCCCATCCAGTTAATAGAATTAAACATCCATCTGCATCAACAAAGCATTCTTCGATAAAGGATTGAGCAATTGAATTGGATAAACTAGAATTAATTAGTTGCTCGAATATTTCCCCTGGATAGTCTCTAGCAGTAAGATCGATTTTTGTCTGTTTGCTAAATACATTTTTTTTGATTTCTATGCCAAAAGCATAAAAAGGTAAATCGTCAACGCTATTGGGAATATCAGTTTTTTCTAATGCTGCACCCTGACAAAGAATAGTTTGTGCCTTTTCTGCAAGCTGTCGCGATTCGGGATTTTGGGCTTTGATTTGATATTTGTTGCTATGACTAGAATTTGTCTGTTGTAAATAAGCTAAAGCTGCTAGATAAGTAGTCTTTCCCGCGCCTGTTGGCCCAATAACAGTAATATTTCCCATTGTAATTATTGACTCCTCTTATTTGGCTAAAAAACTACCTAAATAAATCCAGGGTAATTCTAATAAGGCTCGATTATAAATACTGGTAATAAAACAACGCACTGACGAACCTTCAATATTGCGATTGAGCTTATCTATTTTGCTTTGTACGGGACGAAAGTATTTTTGGGATACATATCTATTTTTCTGTTGCCAATTCATCTGAGAGCCATAAGGCTCGTATGCTAGTTTGATAGCTTCCTGTTTTAATTTGTCTGGAGAACAAAACAAATCCGCTTTATTCAAGCAAATCAAAATATGGCGGATTTTAGGACATTCTTGGCTGAAAAAATCAACCCAGCGATCAAATCTTCTGCACCATTGTTCTTTCGTAATAAAGTTATCAGCATCGACTTTGGTCGATACAATTATTTCTCTATAGGGAGGAACGATTAATAAAATACCTTCACTGTAGGAAATAGTTCTGACAAACTTTTGCCATTCCGATTGATTTTCTGCTTGCCAGCTATTGCGCCAGATTTCCCCTGGAGTATCGAGCCAATCTAGGCTAATTTGTCTAATACCGACAGGAAGTTCTACTTCAATTTCTAAATATTTATCGTAAATAGAGCGTTCGGCGCTAGTTTTTAAGGTTGTTCCTTCACTATCATCATACAAAATCGATTTTAGTTCTGAATAACTAGGCTCAGTGACCTTGACATAATTATTATTAGGATTAGCCAACTCCATTGCTGAATGAGTTTTGCCCGCAGCGCGATCGCCTATATAAATTACCCCCAAGTACTTAACCTCCGATTTTAACCTTTTATTAAGCTTTCACTAAATAGCTGTTTTTTATGTCGAGTATTACTAAAGTTTACATTGACCAGCAAAATGGAGTCACCGAAATTAAATCCCATTCCAATTACTCAAACCTTTGTAACTACTAGTCGGACAACTTTGTTTTGAGGAATAGCATGATTAAATTTTCTTCCTTGTCTCATCTCAACCCCTCAATTTAAAATTGACGAGCGACCCCCTAAAGGGTTCAGCAGTTCCTACAACGGAGGGAACCTCCGCAACGGACTGCTTCACCGCGTCGGTGTAAGAGGGCAGACCCCGCGTCGTCCGAAGGCGCAAGGGAACGCTGCCCTAGCAAGGGAATGCGCGAGTCGTGGCAGACTACTACGGAGCTATTGCTGCTTAATTTTGTCCGAACCATTGTTCAGCTAAAATATTAATATTATTTTTCGCTGAAAATCTGTTTGTGACCTTTTATGAGCATCGCCACAACACGATTAACTCTCAAAGAATATTTAAATCGCAGTGATGAAATTGAAAAACACTACGAATTAGTTGCGGGATGTTTATTTGAAATGCCTCCAGAAAGCCCTCAGAATGCGGAGATAGCAATTCAACTACTATTGATTTTCGCCCAATTTGTAGTTACTCCTCGATTACTTCGCTGTAAGGATACAGAAATTGTAGTTAGTGGTAGTCGTACAACTGTTCGCTTGCCCGATCTAATGGTTTTGACAGAAGAACTAGCTGACATTTTATATGACAGTGGACGTAGCACTATTCTATCTGATATGCCTCCACCTGCTTTGGTAGTGGAAGTGGTTTCTCCTGGAAAAGTAAATCAAGACCGAGATTATCGTTATAAAAGGTCTGAGTATGCAGCTAGAGGGATTGCTGAATATTGGATTGTCGATCCGCAAATCAACAAGGCGACGATTTTGACTCTTAATGAGGGACTTTACGAAGAGAGTGTTTTTACAGGAGA
>CBDUCX010000021.1:0-30070 GCA_965365755.1 uncultured Pleurocapsa sp. | reverse complement strand
GAGACTCTGCTAAAAAGATGGAATGAGTATTCGTAACTAAAATTTGTTGCAAAGCTTACATAAAAATCTTATCATTGTCAATAAGCAGCAAATAATTGATAAAAGATAGGTATGGCTCACTATACGGCGTCTTCTCTAAAAGCCGAACTTAATTCCAGGGGTTGGCGCATGACCCCTCAGAGAGAGAAAATTCTGCATGTGTTTCAGAATTTGCCTAAAGGCGATCATCTGAGTGCAGAAGAATTACACAATTTACTAGAAAAGCGTGGGGAGTCTATCAGCCTGTCTACAATTTATCGCAGTGTCAAACTAATGGCTCGCATGGGTATTTTGCGAGAATTAGAGTTAGCCGAAGGTCATAAGCACTACGAATTAAATCAACCTTATCCCCATCATCATCATCATGTAGTTTGTATTCAGTGCAATAACACAATTGAATTTAGAGACGACACGATCCTCAAACATAGTTTAAAACAGTGTAAAAAAGAAGGATTTCAACTAATCGATTGTCAGCTTACGGTAATGACTATTTGTCCCGAAGCAATTCGTATGGGATGGCCGTCAGCTTTGCCTACAGACTGGTGCTGTACCCGTGTTATTTCCGAAACAGAAGCCAAGAAAAAGCAGTAAATTGTCAGTAATTGAGCGGACAATTTGCCAGATATTTAGGTTAGACTAACTTAAATTATTAGTCAGTTATTCTGCTGTACCTAAATGAAACCCCAGTGCTTTTTTCTTCATCATCTGAAAAATATTAAAGAAGCCGTTAGCACGAGAAGGAGTGAGACTAACTTTTAAACCTGTATCTTCAATAAAGTCAGGTTCAACTTGAGCAATATCTTCTGGGGGGAGATCGTTCAATCCTTCGATCAAAAACGCTACTAATCCTCTGACTAACTGAGCATCAGAATCTCCTTCATAATGTACCTTCCCGTCTTGGAGGCTGGCAGTGATGTATACCTTAGAGACGCACCCTTTTACCTTGTTCTCTTCGGTCTTAGCTGATTCTGACATGGCAGGTAGCTTCTGGGCATACCAAAGTAACTGCTTATATTTTTGCTTAGGATCAGAACGACGTTGGAAGCGATCAACGATTTTGCTTAACTTGGGCGGTAAAAATGTTTCTGTAGAAGACATAATGTAAGTAAAGATGAGTTTAAAAAATCTTTAAAAAACTTTGAAAGCAATGAGATTGCAGGATTTTTGGGCGATCGCATAGCTAGCCAAGAGGCAGCGCTTATATTACATTCACTTAATACTTTAGCAAAACTGAAGCTTTTCCAGGTGTTTTTGCTGAATCTGTCCCCCATTCAGATAAACTTTATCTTGAGAGGCACAGGCAGTCACGAGGTTTTAAGAAGTGAAAAGAGTATTAGGTATCATTTTAGGAGGAGGTGCAGGTACTCGTCTGTATCCCCTCACCAAATTAAGGGCAAAACCCGCAGTACCATTGGCTAGTAAATATCGTCTCATCGATATCCCTGTCAGTAACTGTATAAATTCTGAAATTCTCAAAATATATGTTCTGACCCAATTTAATTCTGCATCTCTCAATCGGCATTTAAATCGCAGTTTCAATTTTTCTGGATTTAGAGAAGGATTTGTCGAGGTGCTGTCAGCTCAGCAAACTAAAGAAAACACTGAGTGGTTTCAGGGGACTGCTGATGCGGTTCGCCAATACATCAGTCCCATTAAAGAGTGGGATGTTGACGAAGTGATCATTCTATCTGGCGATCATCTTTATCGCATGGACTACACGAAATTTATTAAGCATCATCGAAAAACTAATGCTGACATTACTTTGTCAGTAGTTCCCATTGATGAAAAAAGAGCTTCCAGCTTTGGCTTGATGAAAATTGATGATCAAGGTAGGATTATTGACTTTGCAGAGAAGCCCAAAGGGGCAGAACTTCAAAAAATGCAGGTTGACACCAGCAAAATGGGACTAACACCAGAGCAAGCCAAAGAGAGTCCTTACATAGCTTCTATGGGAATCTATGTATTTAAGAAAGACGTTTTAATTGACTTATTAGAAAACAACCCCGATCAAACTGACTTTGGTAATGAAGTTATTCCAAGAGCAGCTAAAGATCATAATCTTCAAGCATACCTATTCAAGGGCTATTGGGAAGATATTGGAACAATTGAATCGTTTTATGAAGCAAATTTAGCGCTTACAAAGCAACCCCGTCCTGATTTTAGCTTCTATGATGAAAAAGCTCCAATTTACACTCGTTCTCGGTATTTACCACCAACAAAACTCCTTGATTGTCAGGTAAGTGAATCGATGATTGGTGAAGGATGTATCCTCAAAAGTTGTCATATCAATCACTCTGTGATTGGCGTGAGAACTAGAATTGAAGCTGAATGCACCATTGAAGATACTCTAATCATGGGAGCAGATTTTTATGAGCCTTTTGCCGAAAGACAGTCTGGCTTGCAAAATGGAAAAGTTCCTGTAGGGATTGGCGAGGGGTCAACAATTCGTCATGCCATTGTTGATAAAAATGCTCGTATTGGTCGCAATGTTCAAATTTTGAACAAGGATCGGGTTGAAGAATCCCAAAGAGAAGACGAAGGCTTTTATATTCGCAGTGGAATTGTGGTGATCTTGAAAAATGCTACTATTCCTGATAACACAGTTATCTAAAATAATAGAGTAGGGTTAATTAGCAATTTTTAGGGTGTAGCCAGATGTTGCTACACTCTTTTAGTTGCGGTAATTTTGAGTTTAATTGTCTAATCAGCCCATACGAAGAATCAGGGATCTGGAGCCAACTGATAAATCTTGAATTATAGAGTTAAACTTTACATAAGATTATCTAGCCATTTGCATTATCTAGCCAGACTTAAGCCAGTTAACTCTCTTAGGAAATAATTTTCAATGTCTTCTACTGAATTTAAAGATTACTACGCTATCTTGGGGGTCAGCAAAACAGCACAGACTGATGAAATCAAAAAGAAATTTCGTAAGTTGGCTTTAAAGTATCATCCTGATCGCAATCAAGGAAATAAAGCTGCTGAGGCGAAATTCAAAGAAATTAGCGAAGCTTATGATGTACTTTCTGATGAAGACAAGCGGGCTAAATATGATCGCTTTGGTCAATATTGGCAACAGAGTGCAACCACAGGCAGTAGGAGAAGTAGTACTAGGAGCAGTAATACTTATACGAATAACACTAACGTTGACTTCGATAGCACAGATTTTAGTCAATATGGCAACTTTGAAGAATTTATTAATGAACTTCTAGGGCGCTTTTCTAGTCCAGGAAATAATAGCACTCGTACTCCAAATTACTCCCGGACTTCTGGCAGAAATAGCAATTTTCAGAATTCTGCTGGAGTGGGACAGCAATCGACATCAACTAATAACGAAGCTAATATTAATCTGACTTTTGCGGAAGCTTTTAAAGGTACGATTAAGCGCCTTAGTATAGATGGGGAAACATTAGAGGTTCGTATTCCTGCTGGGGCTAAACCTGGCTCTCGGATTCGTTTAGCAGGCAAGGGGCCACTTAGTCCCTATAATCAGCAAAGAGGAGATCTTTATCTCAATGTTAAATTGAATCCTCATTCCTTCTTTAGTTTTGAGGGTGATAATTTAGTCTGCGAAGTGCCAATAACTCCTGATGAAGCAGTTTTAGGTTCATCGATCAGTATCCCTACTCCTGATGGTCAGGTCAGTATGAAAATTCCTGCAGGTATAAGTTCAGGTCAAGTGTTGCGTCTACGGGGTAAGGGCTGGTCTTCTCCTAAAGGAAATCGAACCGACCAACTAGTGCGGATTGTTATTGCTGCTCCTCAAAAGGTTAGTTCTCAGGAAAAAAAATACTACGAGAAAATTCGTGACTTACGCACGGAAAATCCCCGCGATAGTTTAAAGGGAATTAACTTTTGAGTAACAAGTAACGAGTAACAAGTAACAAGTAACAAACACTTTAGATATTTAGATAATTAAAATATTTCTCACAACCAAACAAACTACCATTTTCAATCTGAGTGGGGTTTATATCTGATTAAACTTGCTCCTTGTGGATTGTGAACCCCCCTGGATAGATTTCGATCGCAGTATCCGTGACTCTCTGGTAGTGAGCGATAATCTGCTGCCAACTCATATCCATTGCCCTTTCTAGATCCATAGTCCAAGTCTCCCCAGTAGGGTCAGCAAAGACAATTCTGCCACCAGACCAGAAATTGTCCTGAACATCGACAATCAAGTTTTTGAGGACTTCTACCTGACTGGCTTGTTCCCACCATTTCTCAGCAGGACTCTTAAAGGCGGGATGGTTGAGAAATTCATCGTCCCACTCAATCGGTGTCCACTCCTGAGAAAACGCCTGGACTAACAACTGATTGGCGTTACCGATCGCTCGTCCCTGATTTTGCAACCAATACCAATAGGAAACAATTGCTTGAAATTTTGGCTCTAGGTCGTGGTTACAATTAGCAATGTAATCGACGACCAAATCATCAGTCAAATCTACACCGATCGCCACTAGAGCATTTTTATATTTGAGGAAAATCTCCTTTTCTACAGCACCTAGCATGACGTTTTCTTCAGATCCATAGCAATACGCAATTGTATTAGGACACTCATTCGATTAGGCCGTCAAATCCAGCTCATTTAACAATTTCTGCCAATGCAGGTTTCAAATCAGGATACTGATAACTAAATCCTGAAGCCTGAGTTCTCTTGGGTAATACCTGTTGTCCTTCCAAGACGACGATCGCTCCATCTCCCAGCATTAGTTCCAAAACAAAATCGGGGACAGGTAACCAGGAGGGGCGGTTTAGAACTTCTCCTAACGTTTGACATAACTGACCCATGCGTACTGGGTGTGGTGCGGTAGCGTTGTAAACCCCTGACATGTTCTCTTGCTCAACAGCTTGGCAAATTAAACTAACTAAATCATCACGGTGAATCCAGGAAAACCACTGCTTACCACTGCCAATGGGGCCTCCTGCAAACATCTTAAATGGGCCAAGCATCTTACCCAATGCCCCACCATTAGCCAGGACGATACCGAAACGGAGGATAACTAAGCGTACCCCAGATTCAGTTACCTTTTGTGCTTCTGCTTCCCATTTTTGGCATACTTGAGCCAGAAAATCACTACCCGAATCACTAGTTTCATCAAAAACTGCGGTTTCGCTGGTGCCATAGTAACCAATTGCCGAGGCATTAACCAACACCTGGGGTTTCTGTTCTGCCAGGGCGATCGCCTCAACCAATTTTCTGGTGCCAATTTGACGACTTTGCATGATCGCCTCTTTTTGCTTAGGATTCCAACGTTCGGCGATCGGTTCTCCTGCTAAATTAATCACCGCATCACAGCCAGAGACTTTCTGCTGCCAATCCCCCGACTCTTGGGGAGTATATTGAACTATTTCTAAATTGGGAAAAGCTGAGGCAGGAAAAACCTTTTGGGCTTTACTAGGATTACGAGTAAAAATTAATATTTGATGCTCTTTTTGCTTTAATTGAGCCACTAAACGACTGCCGACTAATCCTGTTGCTCCAGTAATTGCGATTTTCATAAATTGTTTTTGTATTTATTTGAAATAAAAAGACAGCTCCCGTAAAACCTTTTCCCTTTAACCTTTCCCCCAAACAAATACGAAAACTACAGCTTTACAACTAGACGCGGTTTAATTACTGTCCAAATTCCGCTCTAGCCTGTTCTACAATCTCAGCAGTTACTTCTTCTAACTCAGCCGCACGCGCTATCTTTTCAATTTTCAGGCGTGCTTGAGGACGAGCGAAAAAAGGGATCATTTTAAGTTTAGCTTGGGCTTCGGGTGTCCAATATAGTTCGTCGTTTAAGTTAAAGCTCCTCATCAGTTAACCCTTGTAGAATTAACTTATATTGTAAATCGAAATTTTCGGCAGAGTTATTCGAGCTTAGACAAAGTTAATTATTTTATTCCGTATTTTTGACTTCCTGAAAATTTAACTAACTTTCAGGTTTGACGATGGAGATATAGGGCTGAGTTAAATATCGATTAGCTACTTCTTTTACCTGACTTGAAGTAATGGGGGGGATAGTAGCTTGAAAACTCTGATCAAACTCAATACCTAAGCCTAAAGTTTCGTACCAGCCATAGGTTTGAGCGATTTCACCGTTGGTTTGTTTTCCTAAAGCATATTGTCCCAAAAGTTTGTTTTTTGCTCCTTGCAACTCTGACTCTGATAAGGTTACTTTGGTTAAACGTTCTACCTCACTACTTAAACCTTCAATAGCGATCGCAGTATTGGTTGGGGCTGTTCCCATATAGGTGATAAATGGCGCGGTGTCTAGGCGAGTGGGAAAAAATGCCGAAACGTCATAAGCCAGTCCTCTTTTTTCTCGCAGTTCGACGAATAAACGACTAGAAAGCCCATTGCCTAAATAGGTACTAATCAACTTTAAGACAGGATAATCTTCCAGATTTACCTTAGTACCTAAATAACCCAGCATCACAATTGACTGTTGAGTATCTTGAATAATTTCTTGTTGGGTCGGATTGACAATAGGGGAGTTTAGCAGAGAAACAGGACAAGGTTGCTGGGGTATGTCCCAATCACTAAAAACTGCTGCTATTAGTTTAACTGCTTGTTCTGGAGTAATTCGTCCCGATAAACTAATTACTAAATTATCAGGGCGAAAATAGGTTTGATGATATTGCTGGAGATCTTGGCGAGATAATGCCGCGACACTGGCTTCTGTCCCTAATACGGAAACGCCATAGGGATGATTTGGATACATCTGCTGACGTAGTTGATTGAAAGCCACGTTAAATGGCTGCTCTTTCTGTGAGCGGATTCCCTGTAAAGTCAGCTTACGCTCTAATTCTACCTCTGATTCAGGAAAACTAGGCGATCGCATGATCTCCCCTAACAGTTTTAACATCGGGGGAAAATCTGAGGAGACAGTCTTCAGACTCAAGCAAAAATAATCAGTTGAAGCATCTGCACCTAACCCAGCACCAATCGATTCTATTTGTTCAGCAATTTCTAAAGCGGATAGATTTTCTGTTCCCTTGGTAATTACCGCCGAAACTAGATGGGCTAATCCAGCTTGCTCAGGTTTCTCGACAATTGTCCCAGCACCTTTTAAGAAGAAACGACCTGAAATGATGTCCGCAGCTTGGTTTTCGACGACTATGAGGGTAATGCCATTGGCTAACACAGAGCGATGTAAGTTAGAAGTAGCTATAGTAGAGTTGGTTGACATTGGGTATTTAATTGTGTGGGATTGATTTGTAATTAGCCGACTAAACTGCCTGTATATATATCTAAGCAGTTTTTCCATCCGTAAGTTTAACTGTTAAGAAAAAAACCATAAAACAGATGTCTTCTCTACGTGATCTTGTTGGTTATTTTGATAAGTATAAAGCGATCGCCATTTTCAGTATTGCTGCATCCAGTTTATTTGAAATTATTGATCTGGTTGTTCCCTACTGCATTGGACAGATTTTAAACGTACTGTCTAATCAACCTCTAGACCAGCCTTTGACCAGAATAATTACCCTAGTGCACAACCTTGGTAATCTGACTGAGGGGAAATGGTTGTCTTTGAGTGTACTGCTAGGAATAATCTTTGTAGTTACGGTAGTGCGAGCGCCGATCCAACCTTGGATTGGGATTTGGCATCATTGGGCAATTGCTCTTAAAGCGAGAAGAGATCATTTTAGTAAGGTGGTAGCCAAAATTCTGACTTTACCCCTGGGCTATTACGATGAAAATAATCCTGGGAGAATCGCAGGGAGAATCGCACGGGGGATTGAAAATTATACCTGGACATATCCTGAAATTGCAGGACAGTTAATTCCTAAGTTTGCCAGAATCTTGGGTATCTTTGTGATGATCTTGTTGATTGATGCTGGAATTGCGATCGCTTTTTTACTCTCTTTTGTTTTGATTCTTGCTTATAGCCTTAAACACCTACAAGTTCTAATTGCCAAAGAAGAATTACTGGAAAAACACGAAGAAAATACTTCAAGTCGTACTTCAGAAATTATTACCAATATTAAAACTGTCAAGTCTTTTGCCACCGAAGCCCAAGAATATCAACGCCAACAGCAGCGGTTTGAACGAGAGTTTAAATATATTACCCATCGTATCCATCGGGGATATGTCAATCTGACTACTTGGTCACGCAGCGTAATTCAAACTTGTGTCTTTCTAATTTTGCTGTTTACTCTCATCTCTACCGTTAGGGGTAATATTACTCTGGGACACTTTATTACCACCCTGACAGTTTCTAGTATGGCTTATGCTGAGTTGGAACCAATTAGCCAACTGGCAGAAATTTTCGCCCGTCGCTATGCTTCCATGAGACGTTTTCATGACTTTATGCAGCTTGAGTCGGGAGCGGATGCAGCTAGTTTGGTGATGGAAGATGTGTCAGATAATCCTTATAAGTTTGACGGTAAATTAGAGTTCAATCATCTAAGTTTTGGTTACAATTCCAGTCGCCTGATTTTGCAAGATATCAACCTGTTAGTACAGCCCTATCAAACTGTGGCTTTGGTTGGTCGTTCTGGTTCAGGAAAATCAACCTTAGTTAAGTTATTATTTCGCTATTTTGAACCCAATCAGGGAGCAATTAAGATTGATGCCACCAACATCAATGATCTAGATGTTGCTCGCTATCGTCGTCGTCTGGCGATTGTCCATCAGGATGTCGATATTTTTAATGGCACAGTCTGGGATAATCTAATCTACGGCAATCCTCAAGCAAATAGAGAACAGGTTAAACAAGCCTGTCAGATAGCTAGGGTTGATGAATTTATCCACGAACTACCTCAAGGTTATTCAACCTTAGTTGGGGAAAGGGGAGTTAGGCTTTCTGGTGGACAAAAACAACGTCTAGGAATTGCCAGGGCTTTAGTTGTTGAACCCGATATTCTGGTTTTTGATGAAGCGACATCCAGTTTGGATTACGAGTCAGAACGTTCGATTCAACTGGCAATGAAGTCCATTCTGGGTACTCGTACCACCCTAATTATTGCCCATCGCCTGAGTACCATTCGTGAAGCAGATCAAATTGTGGTATTGGATGCAGGAAGAATTATCGAGGTAGGTAGCCATGCAGAATTATTAAATCATGGCGGTATTTATCATCGCCTTCATTCTTTACAAGAAACAGGAGAAGTTTTTAGTTAAGTGATTAACTGTATCCCTCTCATCGATCTTAAGAATAATTATCTTCACCTGAACTGAAGTTATAAAAGAGCCAGAACATTGTTGCGGTATTCAGCACTATCTTGACCCTTATTAGTAGTAACTTGGTTAGTGGCTGCTGTGTGTGAGATGGCATCAATTCTATTCTGGCTAGTGGGATGAGTACGCAGAAATTCTGGTGTACCGCCACCGCCTTGTAACTTGGCCAGGAATTGAGCAAATGCTTCAGCAGGATAGCCCGCTTGCTGTAGGATTTTTAATCCACTACTGTCGGCTTCATATTCAAAAGAACGACTCCTGGGTAGATCGACTGTTAGCTGATATGCCATCTGTGCCAAAACCTCAGAATCGACTCCTACAGTAGAGGCGATTCCTTGAGCTGCTACTGCTTGTTTCAAGCCTTTGATACCATGCCTTTCATTAATGTGAGCAATCTCATGACCAATTACCGAGGCTAATTGTGCTCGATTTTCAGCAGTCTTGAGTAACCCTGTAGTGACATAAACAAAACCCCCAGGAGTAGCAAAGGCGTTTACTTCGTCGCTGGCAACTACCTGAAAGACAAAAGGAATATCACGACTATCACTGCTGCTGACTAATTCTTGACCGAGACTACTAACGTATTCTTGAATCTGAGCATTATTGTAAAGTTGATATTGTGATAAAACCTGTTCATTAGTCTGCTTTCCGAGCGCCACCTCTTGTTCATCAGAAATGTTAGACACTTGAATATAGTTAACTGCTCCCTTAATCAGATCCCGAAAGTCGAACGCAACTTGTATTCTGGAGGAATTTTGTTCAGACCATCTAGGATTTTGTCTATGATTAGAGTTAGCAGATACCCCAAGACTACCGAGACTGACTATTGCTACTGCTACTGCTACTGCTATTGCTAATGATCGCCATTTGCTCCAATTACTACTCATTTATTCCCTAATTCCCTCTTCAAAACATTTTCTAGCTAATTTTACTCGTCTACTTTAATTATGTCCCAATCAGATCCTTTATCTAACTTCATCGCTGAAGCGACTAACACTATTGCTGAATTGACTGAAGGGTTAAACAGCCAAATACAAAATTTACTAGAGCAAACCACTGTTGTTGCGGGGCAGACTATGGAAGGGATTTCCTCTAATCCTATTCTTAAATCGGCGGATCAGATCATCGGCCTAGACTCGATTATGACCTTTTTAGGTCAGGTAGATGTTACCAAGATAGAAGCCACCGTCAACAAAATGCGATCGCAATATCCAGAGGAAACTCCCCCTCAGATAGCGCACCGTTTAATTGTCGAGAAAGCCTGGGATGCTGGCAAAATCGGCTTGTTGAGTAACGCTATTCCCCCCATAGCTGCATTGTTTTTGGGAGTTGAGCTAATCGCCACTGCCAAATTACAAACCGAAATGGTTTACGAGATTGCTAAAGCTTATGGTTTAGATTTACAAGATCCTGCTCGTCGCGGAGAAGTTTTAGCTATATTTGGTCTATCTTTGGGGGCAGATGTCTTAAAAACAGGCTTAAGCATAGTAGAAATTATTCCGGGAATTGGTGCTGTTGTGGGCGCATCTACTAATGCAGCTATGCTTTATGTTTTAGGTCGAACCGCCCGTCGCTTCTATGCCAGTAAAATAGATCAGACACAATTGGTATCGATACAGCAAGAGAGTGATGCAGATTGGCAGGTTGCTTTAAACCAATCCCAAATTATGGATCGTATCTTGACATATATGGTCAAAATTAGTTATCCAACCCAAGATTGGACTGAGATTCTACCTCAAATTAAAAAAATATCTCCCTCATCGGTAGCAACAATTGCCACTAATCTTCAACAGACAGAAAATTTATCAGCATTATTAGACCAATTAACGCCTGAGTTTGCTGCCATAACTTTAAGTAGGTGCTACAACATTGCTAAATCTACAGGAGAAATTACCCTGACAGAACAAGAAGTATTAAGTCAGATTGCTCTCAAATTTGATTTGGATATGTCTGCATTGGGAGATCAATAATAAATTTAATTATTTTTTAGGCTAATAATTGATATTTGGTATACTTGGCGACACTTTTCGTTTGCAAAGTAGTAATAAGCCGTATATGATATGACCATCAAAGCAAAGCTGACAAAAAGGTTAATAACTGTAGCACGCAGTTTTAGTTTTAATTAAGTGTTGCTAATCAATTTTGTATGGCTATACAAACAACTTTTATAGTCACAAGAAAGCGAAACGTAGTATCTTGTTATTGTTAGATAATTCGTTGGGAAATATTGAAGCAAAAGATTAGTCAATTAACTTAAACGCTGCTCAGTTCGGATCAAAAACAAGGATTAAATACTCAGAGATATTTTGATCTTATATTGCCGTCAGTTCTTACTTAAGTTTTATTGTCTGGTGCATTGGATTGATAGCCTGCTTTAAAACATTTTTAGATAAGGCTCTCCGCAATTAGGATTGACCTTATATTCCATTCGTATTCTAATCATGACGTTTAACTTGAGTGCAAACTATTGTAAATTGCGTTCAATTCATTAACCTATACTGTTGAGATTAAGAAACAAATGGGAAGCGCATTTTGGGTATCAAGCGCGTTCTTAATTGAATAAAAAATGCCCGTTACGTAAATGTAGAAAACAGTAGAAGTACAAAAGTTATATGCATATCAGCTCATCAATACTTATTCCATTTATTGGCGGCATCTATCTCTTTGGGATTCATGTATTGCTTAGATTATTACAGCTTGAAAGTACTAAGAAATTACTGAAAACGTTGGGCATAATTATTGCTCCTAGTTAGACAAATTACCACCTTGACAGGGGTAGTAGAGGAATGAGCGAAATTTACGGTGGCAAAAATTAATTTTCGTGTTGTTTAAGTAACACTAAACCAGTGAGCCATCTTTTCCTTTCTCTAGAAACCGTTGCAGTGCTTGGGTTTGATGTTCGCTAATGGGATTCATTAGCGACGCTGATTCGGTGTCGCTAATGGCATCATAAATGGTTAGTTGTTTTTTGACGCCCCCCCGCATGAATGACGGGAGATTCCTCATGCACTGGGATCTTCTAAGACCTTTCCCCTTCAGAAGCTGTCTTGCGACCATCGCTCATGGGGGAAACCCCCAAGACCGCGTTGTCGCGCTGGACGGTGCGCCCCACCGCCACAGATTTTAATCCTCGCTGCGCTATTAACTGAGCAACAGCTACATCTCTATCGGTTGTATACCCGCACTCAGAGCAAGAATGTACTCGTTCGGATAACAACTTTTTGCCTGTTACTGTTTGACATCTAGGACAAATTTGACTTGTGAGATTGGGATCTACTAGTTCAAAGTAAACCCCTCGCTTATGACATACAAACTCAAGAATGCTCAAAAACTTCTCAAGACCTAGATCTATGCCTACTGGTTCGCCATGTGGTGAGACCTCTGGTACAGATATATCCAACTTGAGATATCTCGATAAGTTTTTAATCTCTGTTGAAGTTCGTTAATTTGCCACAGATGAAACGGAAATTAATTTGGAATGACCATAGTTATGGTTTTAGTCCGATAATTGGGCAGTATAAATATTAAGAAAATCTTTAGTAGATTTTGCTAATGAATAATGGCGATCGCCAATGGTGATATTCTCTAAATCTCTACCGCTAATCTTTATATCTGGCTATTTGTGGAACTGTATAACCCTAGGAACATTCGCTCAGGTTGTTCCTGATAGTAGTTTGGGTACGGAAAATTCAACTGTAACGTCTGATGTTACGGTAAAAGATGCGATCGCAGATTATCTCGAAGGGGGAGCGATTCGCGGCAATAATTTATTTCACAGCTTTTCGGAGTTTAACATTCCCGAACCAGATCGAGTTTACTTTGCGAATCCCGCAGGTATTGATAATATATTGACCCGTGTTACGGGGGGCAATATTTCGCAGATATTTGGTACTTTAGGAGTGGACGGTGCTGCCAATTTATGGTTACTCAATCCCCACGGCATCGTTTTTGGTCAAAATGCTCAATTAGATATTGCAGGTTCTTTTTTAGCGACTACTGCTGATAGCTATATTTGGGCAAACGGGTTTAATTTTAGTGCGACAAATCCAGAAGTCCCCCCACTCTTAACGGTGAATATTCCTGTTGGCTTACAGTTTGGCTCGAATCCTGGGTCGATTATCAATCGTTCTCGAAGTGTGCCAACAAACTCTATCGAAGTCACTGACACTGATAATACTGATAATACTGATAACTTTGTTGCTCCAGAAGGTTTACGAATTTCTCAGGGACAAACTCTCAGTTTCATTGGTGGAGAAATTAGGCTCGAAGGTGGATACCTGAATACCTCAGCAGGAAAAATTGAACTAGGGGGAATAGGAGCAGATAATATAGTCAAACTCAATCCCGACGGCAATAATTGGCAGGCTGACTATGAAGGTATTAGCAACTTTGCCGATATTAAAATCAATCAGCAGGGAGGAATAGACGGGGGTCAGACGGGAGGCTCTCAAATTTCCCTACGAGGCAGAAATATCAGCATGGGTTACGACTTGGATACCCTAGCAAAGTTAGATTACCAGATTGAAGACTTTTTTAATTTAGAATCTTCACCGAACCTAGATAAGCTGACTCCAGATCGGACGAAAATTGAGGCTCAAAACCAGAATCATCAAATTCCTGCTCGGATTGACATTAATGCCTCCGATACTTTTTCAATTATTGATCCTGGGCGCAATAGTTCGATTATTGATCCTAGTCGGAATAGTCGTAATATAGTAGCCCACACATCTGGGACAGGAGATGCTGGGGTAATCGATATTGTTGCAGATTCAATTGTTATCTACGGTGCAAGTGTAGAAAGCTGGACCTTAGCAGGAGCATCGGGAAATGCGGGGGAGATTAACTTTACGGCTCAAAATATGTCGATGAACAATGCTGGGGCAGGAGTTAATACTTTCAGTCAGGCAGATGGGGGCATAATTAATCTAGATATTGCTCAAGATGTTCAACTTAAATCTGGTGGTTTTGGTGCCGTAGCTAGAGATGAGGGGATGGGAGGGACAGTCCAAATTAAAGCCCAAAATCTAGATATTAAATATGGTGGTATTGGTACTAGTACTTTTGGCAATGGTGATGCTGGATCTATCTATCTAGATATTAGCGACAACTTAACCGTCACTTCAGGTGGCTTTGGGTTAGATGCTTATGCCGATGGCAATGGTGGCACAATTACAATCGATGCTAGAAATATTGAACTGTACGAGGCTGGTATGGGAGCCAAAACAGTCGGGATGGGCAAAGGAGGAGAAATAGAAATTAATGCCGAGACAATGATTCTCCAAGATGGTGTAATAAGTGCTGAATCTGGTGAAAACTTTGACGAGCGTATTTTTGTTAATGAGAACTTATCAATACCAGTAGGGGAGAGGAATGCAGGGAATGGGGGAAGTATTTCAATTCAGGCAGAGAGTTTATTAATTGATAACGGCAACATTACAACTTCTACCTTTGGTAAAGGAAACGCAGGAGATATCAACTTGCAGGTAAATACCTTGTCTGCTGTTGGGGGTGATTTGGTTACAGGAATCAATAGCTTCACTAAAGGTGCTGGAAGGGGGGGGAATATTATCGTCACTGGCGATCGCCTGGAATTATATAATGGCGCCTTAATTACTGCTGATTCCACTGATAAGGGACAGGCGGGAGATATTGCGATTAGGACGGGTGAGTTATTGCAGCTAGAAAATAGCGGAGTAATATCAGTTAATGGGGGTGAATTAGGATTTCCAGGAGATATAGACGTTCAGAGTAAGGATATTATTCTCAACCATGGGGGGATGATCTCAGCCACCACAACTCAGGGTAAACAGGGCAATATTCGACTGGCAGGTGAAAATCTCTGGCTACGCGATCGCAGCAAAATTATTACCGATGCAACTCAGAATGCTACAGGAGGTAATATTTTTATTGATTTAGCTAACAACTTACTTGTTTTGGACGACAGTCAAATTGCCGCTAGTGCCGAGCAGGGTAAGGGCGGTAATATTCAGCTCAGTGCTAGAGGAATCTTTGTCTCTGGGGATAGCAAAATTAATGCTAGTTCAAAATTTGGCATTGATGGCTTAATTCGGATTGATACCTTTGCTGTTAGTCCTGGTTCAAGTTTGATTCGATTACCCTCAAAACTAAGAAATCCTAGTCGACATTTAACTCGTGGTTGTAGTTCTGTTAGTTCTAATAGAGACAATCAGTTTATTAACGTCGGGAAAGGAGGTCTTCCCGAAAATCCTTTAACTAATGTTGCCCAAGATAGTTTATTGCCAGATTTTGAAGGGTTTTTGTCCCCTACTGCATCTTCATCGTCACCAAAACAAAATGTCAATCCAGTACCCAATGTTGAACCAATAATTGAAGCTCAAAACTGGAAAATGAATCAATCTGGCAAACTAGAATTGATCGCTAATTCTCAGAGCAATAATAGCAATCATCGTCTTGAAATTAATGGCTGTTTAAAATGAATTATCTCAAATTTCTATCGGGTATTGCTCTAAGATTAAAACCTTGCTGGAGAGTGAGACACCATCCAGGGTCTATTACTACTAGTTGAACTTTGATATCTTGGTTTAGCAGGTTCTCGTTGTTCCCGTTTAACCAGTCTAGGCTCAGAAGATTGAGAACGAGCGATCACCGATAAACTACCTGAATTAAGATTTATATTGGGTGAGGAAAAAATTTTGGTGGCAGTGCGATCGCAATTAGGGCAGTTCATTGGCGTATTATATTCTGCCATACTGCGCCAAGCTTCAAATTCTCCACAAGGATCGCAACGATATTCGTATAGGGGCATTGGTTATTGAACGTTATTTAACATTTAGTTATCGAATATTGAACATTGAAGCAAGGGCGAATGCCATTCGCCCCACATATATTTATCAAGTCTATTTATCAAGTCGGCACAATATCTTTATCGAAAATGGCAGTGGGTAAAGCTAGAGTACAGCAAGCATTTGGTACATCTACGATCCCGCTTATTCTGCCTTCAACTGGGGCGCAACTAAGCAATAGATAGGCTTGTTCTCCTGTATAGCCAAATTTCTTCAGATAGTTAATCGCATTCAAACAAGCATTACGATATGAAACGTGGGCATCTAGATAGTATTGTTCTCCACTGAATTCATCAACGGAAATACCTTCAAAGATTAAGTATTCAGAATAATGAGGTTCAACTGGACCGGGTTTGAAGATTGGGTTAACCATCGCATATTTTTCAACCCCGCCTTTAATAATCTCCACATGCAGGTCAATATAGCCCGACATTTCAATCGCACCACAGAAAGAAATTTCCCCATCTCCCTGGGAAAAGTGAATATCCCCCATAGAAAGATTTGCACCATCAACATAGACAGGAAAGTATATTTTTGAACCCTTGGACAAGTTTTTAATATCGCAGTTTCCTCCATGTTCTCTTGGTGGAACAGTACGAGCAGCCTCTGCTGCCACGCGATCAAATTCAGAAGCAGGAAGAGTTCCCAATACGGCTTGTTCTGGATTAGGTAAAGCTGCTAAGGCTGGAATCTCTGGTTTCCAAGGTGGACCACCTTTGGCTACTAAAGCTCTTTCTCGCTTATTCCATGTCTGTAATAGCTCCATTGATGGAGCGCAACCAATCAAACCTGGATGAGTAATACCTGCAAACTGGACTCCTGGAATATGGCGAGAACTAGTGTAAATTCCTTGAATATCCCAACAGGCTTTAGCTGCCTTGGGATAATGATCAGTCAGAAATCCCCCACCATTGTCGCGGGAAAATATTCCTGTAAAACCCCATTCATCTCCTGGTAAAGCCCCAATATCTAATATGTCTACAACTAATATATCTCCAGGTTCAGCACCTTCGACTCGAATAGGACCACTTAGTACATGAACAATATTGAGATCTACTTTTTCAATATCACTAGGGTCATCATTGTTGCTGATTTGTCCATCTGTCCAGTCTTTACACTCAACGCGAAAGACATCGCCAGGTTTCACAGAGACTACCGCAGGTATGTCGGGGTGCCAACGATTATGACCAGGAACATCCTGTTTTTCCATCGGCTTGCTTAAATCGACTTTGAAGAGAGTTTCTGGCATTTAATTTTATTCTTTAATTGAGAAGGATAAATTTAAAGATTATCTTTTATCTTTCAATTTAATTACTTTGTAAAACGAAGTAATTGAGAAACTTGAAAGTAAAATCTGTTTTCAAGATCAAGCATTTGACAAGAAAAAATATACAATTAGTTACAATTATAATCAATTATTTCAATAATCAAAAAAAGTAACTATTGCTACAATAAAACATTAGTATTAATGTTTGACAATCATTTAGTATAGATGATCTTGAAAACAAAGAAAAAATCCGATCGGACAATTTTTAAATTAGGAAGACGTAGTTAAACGTCTTATAGTAATTAAGCCAATCATAAAATAAAATATAATTTTGTAACTAAAAATACAAAATTATTAAATAAAAAAGTCTATGCTCTCAATAAGTTAAATAAACTATTTTTAAGTTAATTTTACTAAAAAATAATTGTGTTTTGCACCCTATAAATTACTTAAATTTAGGGCGTTGGTGATTTGAGAATGCTAATCAAGAAATCAGAACACTCAATTGTTGATTTTTCGTTGACACTTGCACCAAAAACATTACGCATTCACCAACGCCATTAATTCTACTCCATGAGTGCGATGCAGCCAGGCAATTTCTCGTGCAAACTTTTGCGGATCTCTATGTCGCCAACGCGCCCAAAAACCACGTTGTCCGCAATAATTACACAGCTGTAGCGGAGGTTATAATTCTCCAGTTAAAGGATTCTGAATTCGTTTAATTACTGTTTCGCTATCTGGGTTAGCTGCTACCATATCTCCCAGAATATACAATGCTTCTACATCGATGCGCTGGCGTTTAAGATCTGCCAATACTGCTTCGTAAGCTGCGATATTTCCTTCAATTCCGCTTAAAATTGCCCACATAAATCTGCGTTTTAAGAACGATAATCATTATACCTAAGAGTTACACCATAGCAAATTGATAAAATCAGTATAGGTACATCGCTCATCAGCAAGTCAAAAGTATGTATGAAATAGAAGAATTGAGGAAAAAAATTGAAGCGCAGGACTATATTGGTGCTTTGCAAATTATTGATGAAATAGATGAAATGTCGAGGGAAGATAAGCTTAATAAAATCTATAGCTATATGGTGATTCTTTTACTTCATCTAATTAAACAACAGGCAGAACAAAGAACGACTAGTTCCTGGGATAGATCTATTTTTAACTCAATTGATAATATTAATCGCACGAACAAGCGAAGAAAGTCAGGAGGTTATTATGCCAATAGCGATGTCTTGCAAGAAATAATTGACGAAGCATATCCACGAGCAATTAAAGAGGCTTCTTTTGAAGCATTTGAAGGAAAACTAACTGTTAATCAGCTTGAAGAAAAGGTTGATCGCGATTCGATTAAAAAGAAAGCTATTTCTCTTTTAGAATGTAATTGATTTTTAGTATCGGGATTAAAACAATTAATGTGATAGCTAAAATAAAAAAAAATTTTTTGCGGTCGCTTTTCTGAATTTGAGACAATAATAGTAAAGACTACTAGATCGGTTTTAAAACTATGTCAACATTAGAAGAAATTCAAAACACCATCTTTCAGTTACCAATACAAGAACAAATAATACTAACAGCTAATTTTTAAAGTCTTAGGAACTATGTTAAGACATAACATTGATACAGAATATGATTCCTGGCTATTGGAGCAAGCACAATTATTGCGCGATCGCGATTTTCAACATTTAGACATTGATAATTTGGTTGAGGAGATAGAAGCATTGGTAAGCATCTGGCTCAACGCTTAGATTTTCTCTATGGTAAAGCATATCAAGCTGCCGTCAAAAAAACCAAGAGTAGTATCAATGGCGATCGCTTCCCTCAAGAACGAAAATACAGCTTGGAAGATATTATCAACGATTGATAATCAGTTAATTACTTGATTTATTTTCATTCTTGTTTTTGCTCGAATTATTAACGTTCGCAAACATG
This sequence comes from uncultured Pleurocapsa sp., assembly GCA_965365755.1. Taxonomy (GTDB): domain Bacteria; phylum Cyanobacteriota; class Cyanobacteriia; order Cyanobacteriales; family Xenococcaceae; genus Waterburya. The sequence continues at coordinate 10,836 of CBDUCX010000021.1, read as the reverse complement.
AGGAAGAATTATTTTCCTAAGTGAAGAAAATATTTAATAATGAAAAAGATTAATTCTAATTTTAAGATTTTGGGCTTATTTATAGGCGTTTAATGATTGAATAGTAAGGGAAAAATAGCTAATTATTGATAAAGTAGAACAAATGTAGCAATGCTTGCATTTTTATGCAGTAAAAATTTCAGTTAAGTCTAAAGTAAATCCAGGCAGAATATCTTCTCCAGAGAGAGTTTGCGGATTATTTAATACTTCTACTGACTGTCCTAAGCGATAGATCTCAACTTTTTTCGCTGATGGTTCGATTAACCAGCCTAACTTCACGCCATTCTCTAAATATTCTTGCATCTTATTTTGTAAGTCTTCATATCGTTGATTTGTTAAATCGCTGGGACTAACTAGTTCAATTACAAAATCGGGAGCTATAGGCGGAAAACCTTGTTTCTCTTTAAGGGTCAAAGCTTCCCAGCGTTCTAATTTTACCCAGCTTACATCTGGACTTCTTCTCGCTCCATTCGGTAAGGCAAATATGGTAGAAGAATCAAAAGCCTGCCCTAGTTTCGTTTGGCGATTCCAAATGCCAAAATCGATGTATAGATTGAAATTCTTTGCTCCTGCTGTACCACCTGTCGGACTCATGACAATTAATTCTCCACTTGCAGTCAACTCTAATCGCGCTAGTTGTTCGGCTTCAGCTAGTTGCTCAAACTGTTCGGGAGTAATACGAAATCCTTGCGGTACTGTAAAGGGAAAGTTTGTACCTTCAATAATTGCCTGCATAAGTTAAATAGAGTTAAAACTATATTTTATAGTTACCATCTAGAAGATCGGTAAGTATTTAGTTGCTTCTTGAAGATTTTACAGACTAATTCTCCAGGGCTATCAGGTTTAAAAGGGATAGGATATTTACCCTTGCGAGTTAAAGTGCGATCGCGACAGTTATAAATTTCTTGGTCACCTTGCTTTTTGCCAGCGATACTAACCTTGGCTCGATATTCCCAATAGTTTTTGGCACTACGTTTGAGTCTGAGAATACACACCTCTTGACCATTGCGCACTCCACACATTGCTGCGTCAGCTATCGGCGTAAACCCTAGCCAAAAAATTAACCATAACAATAAAAACAGCCTGACAACTCTCACTAGCTTAATCACTCTTACTTATTACTTCTGTACGGGCGAACAGCCGTTCGCCCCTACTCATTACTCAAAGGCGGTAACTCCAGGGCAATTTTACCCATATTTCCTGTACGAAAATCATATAGTATTTGACGGGCAACTCTTTCTTTATCTCCTTTAAAATAGCGATCGCTAACTGACTGAATAAAAGCTTCTCCCGTAGTTTCAGAGGGATCGAAATCGAAATTAAAGCGAGATTTCAAAACTTTATCGCAGTTTAATTCGATAAGTAAATCTATGGCTGCTGCTGCTACAACTTGATTATCATATGAAGCTTGTCCAATATCTTCACAAATAGCTAATTTTATGGCATCCTGCTGATTTTCTAATCGCCAGGGAATAATTCCCGGGGCATCTAACAATTCAATTTCCTGAGAAATTTTTACCCAACGCAACTGACGAGTAACTCCTGCCCGACGTTCGCTCACGACAATTTTTTTACCGACCAAACGATTAATTAATGCCGACTTTCCCACATTAGGAAAGCCAATTACTACCGCCCGCACTGGACGAGGGCGCATTCCGCGATCGCGCCGACGTTGATTCATCGCTACTCCTGTTTTTTGGGCAGCACTTTTGATCGCTTTGATTCCTTTACCCTGTTTGGCATTGGTAAAATATGGTTGCTTTTCCTGGGATTGAAACCAGCGTAACCAGCTCTGTTTAACTGACTCAGGAATCATGTCCTCGCGGTTGAGAATTGTAATTCTGGGTTTCGTACCAATCCAGTTATCAATCTGAGGATGATGAGAAGCAAGGGGAATTCTCGCATCTAGTATTTCTAAGACCACATCTACCTTTTTAAGCTGTTCTTTTAGTTGTCTTTCGGCTTTGGCAATGTGACCTGGATACCATTGAATGGGAGGAGCAGACATATGATGATTAACCTCTGTAGAAAGAAAGTAACTCAAGGTGAGTTAGTAGTTAGTAGTTAGTGGGTAGAGACAAGGCATGCCTTGTCTGTACAGTAGTTAGTAGCATGCTACGTCTGTACAGTAGTTATGATAATTTGTACATTCATAAAAAAACCCCAGAGAATAATTAAGGGGTTGGGTTTATAAATACAAAAATTATTTATTAGCTGAGATTGCTGAGATTAAGCAACTGTCTGCAATAACTTGAATAATAGGCTGGTTGGGCAAATTATTAATAGCGGAACTATATTTATGGCTTAACAATGTATTCAGACTCTAAGGGTTGAAGTTTACCAGTTTTCACTAGGGCTTGGTGAATCATGGCTGCTACTTCTCCTCTGGTTGCTGATTTTTCAGGTATCAAAGTATTGGTGCCCGCATCGGGAGGGTTAACTACCAATCCCGCTTCAGTTGCTGCTGCTACCTGCTCTTTTGCCCAGTCGGGTATTTTAGAACTATCACCAAACTTCTGAAGAATTTGAGTGGCATCTGTTGACGGTTTTAAACCTAATCCTGTTGCTAGGGTAACTAGTACCTGATAGCGAGGGATATTTTGTAAAGGGCGAAACTCATCGTCAGAGTAACCCTGCATAAAGCCAGTACGTACAGCTTTATCAACATCTCTGGCGATCGCATTATTATTAGAGATGTCTTTGAATTTTTTGACTCTTTGTGTCTGAGGTTGTGTGCCAAAAGCCTGGCTAACTAAGGTTGCCATACTTGCTCTGGTGATTAAAGCATCTGGCTCAAATTCTTGATTTTTAGCTAGTTCAGGAAGCAACTTCTTGTCTCTCATCTGCTTGACAAAAGGATAAGCCCAATAGTCAGGAACAACATCTTCAGGCATAGTAGATGTCTTAGGGGCAACTGCTGTCGGTTCGGTTTGGGCAGTTTCCCTTTCCCCTGGAGTCACTCCTTCTGGCTGGGCAGCAGTTTCCCTTTCTCCTGGAGTCGCCCCTTCTGGCTGGGTAGCAGTTTCTCTTTCTCCTGGAGTCGCCCCTTCTGGCTGGGTAGCAGTTTCTCTTTCTCCTGGAGTCGTCCCTTCTGGCTGGGTAGCAGTTTCCCTTTCTCCTGGAGTCGTCCCTTCTGGCTGGGTAGCAGTTTCCCTTTCCCCTGGAGTCGTCCCTTCTGGCTGGGTAGCAGTTTCCCTTTCTCCTGGAGTCGCCCCTTCTGGTTCAGTGTCAACGACACCTTGTTTAGACTTAGGTTCAACTGTACTAGAGATATTAGCTGATCTTTGTCTATTCCCAGATGCCCCTCTCAATCTTGATAGAGCAGCAGCACCCGTTAAAGGAGCTAACCTTGCTCCAGAACCCAGGGATAAAGATCTTTGCCCAGCGGCTGGCGATCGCTCGTCTGTTTGGTTGAGGGGAACATTGGCGAGATCAGTTTCTTGCTGATCTAGTTGAGCAGCTAAACGACGATTTTCTGCTGCCAAATCTTGATTTAAGCTCACATCATCCGCACTGGTGTCTCGTGACAGGATATTGCCAAAACCAAGACCAGTCTCTGTAGTGCCTTTTGATTTCAACAAGTTACTTTGACTACCGCCACCTAGACCTAAGTTACTAGCTAACTTGCTGTTTTTTCCACCCATAGACCAAAACAAGATGGTGCCAATAGTAGAAAAAGCGACAATGATGGCGATCATTTCGTCAAAAGTTACACCCGTTGGAGGTCTTTTCCTGCGCTCTGGAATAGGATTTTGTGGCTCTGGAGGAGATGAATTTGTCATAGATGTTAGGTTAATAATTCAATAATTGTATCTAGGTATCTAGAAGATAAACTAAGTTCGAGACTTTGTTCAAAAATCAAGTGTAAGTTTTTATGTTTTCAGCTTTGAACCCCATAGATGCAAACAAATAGTAAGATCTTAGACTTTTTATTCTAAAAGTGTACTCATAAAGATAGCGATCGCCACTCTTAGCAATAAAAATCAACAAAGTTTTACTTCATCAGTGAGTAGTCAATACCTAAGCAAAAATTAATTATTGTGACAAATTATTATTTTGAAGATCGCCAATCACAAAAGTATGTTTACCTTGTGTGGCAATTTTAGCAATAGTCTCTAAATACTGAATAAATTTAATATTTTCATTGTTTTTCATCAATTCTGCCGCATTTTTTAACGCTCTAGCCGTAGCAACCGTAGTTCTGGCATTTTCCAAATCTAATTTTGCTCTGAGTTTAACTTCAAGTTGTTGAGCAAACAACTGTTGAATTATTTTCGGAAAGTAAATATCTTTAATAATAATTTGATGGGCAGAAATACCATAACTATTTAACTTATTTTGTAAAGCTTCTGGAATTTGGCTGAGAATTTCTTGTTTGCGATCGTTTAGTTGTTGACTTTCTAAATTAGCTATTTCTGCTCTAAGATAAACTTGAGAATAGTTATGGATGATACTTTCAGCTTCAGTGATTAGACTAGCATAGCGATTATAGCCAGGAGCATTTAATACATTAAATCTATTAACAAAAATATCTTGATTAGTAATTTGATATTCTAAGATATACGAAAGCCGTAGAGAAATATTATCTTTGGTTAATACTTCTTGATTCGACACCGAAATTAGTTTACTGATGGTCGGGATAATTACCGCATCAAGCTGCCGCGAAAAATCAAAAAACTTATAAATCCCTGGATTAAGTCTTTGAAAAAACTGATTATTTTTATATAAATAACCAATATGGTTAGGTTTTACTGATATTACTTTACGAAATAATCCCATTGCTTTAAGCTTATTAAAATAAAGAAGAAAACTAAATAATGGGGAAAACTAATTGAGTCAAAACTATCATAGTTGAGTCGGTATCCTTAATTTTACAAGCCATTATCTAGTGTGTGCTAGACACAATTCTTCTTTGATATTTATAGTTTGGACAAAACCATATTTTTCCAAAATAGAGAGGGATTGAGCCTCAAAGAGACTTATTGTCCGCAATACTCTGTAACCTTAATAAGCCTCTAAATTAGTTCTACAGATGGCGGTTCACACCAATATAACAGATTTAATTTTTGTTGATTCCTTCCAAGGGCTTGATACAGTAATTGAAACGAGATCGCTGCTCTTAGCAATAAACATCGACCTAACTCAGCAAAAATTATACTGATCGCACTAATTTAATTTATGAGCTACGCCACCAAACCACTTTCCAATCGTATTGCAGTTGTGTTTGATTTTGATGAAACTTTAATTCCAGACGATAGCTTCAAAGCTCTTTTGAGAGATTGTCAACTTGATGTTGAATCTTTTGAACGCGATCGCGTCGCTCCTTTAATCGAGCAAGGTTGGCACAAGTATCTCGCTAGAACTTATTGTTTAGCTACTGAGTCACGACATAGAAAGAGCAAGGACAAAATTACTTATGAACGGTTAGCTAATTTAGGTCAAAAATTACACCTGATTGAAGGAGTATCTTCCATGTTTGAGTGCTTGAAAAAGCAAGCAGCAGAAATAGTTCCCGAAGTCGAAGTAGAATTTTATTTGATTAGTGGTGGCTTTGTCGATATCGCTCGTAACACTTCTATTGCCAAACACTTTACACAAATATGGGGTTGCGAATTGGCTTACGATGAACAGGGAGAAATTCAGTTTCTTAAACAGCTAATGAGCCATACAGAAAAAACTCATTATTTATATTATCTTTCTATAGGTATCGAGCGAGAAAATGAGCAAGATTTGATGTACAACTACCGTGACGTGGCAATTGACGAATTACATGTTCCTCTCAATCAAGTAATTTACGTTGGCGATGGTACGTCCGATATTCCTTGCTTTACCGTCATCAATGAATACGGAGGTATTGCACTGGGCATTTTTCGAGATAACTCGACCGCCCAAAAGTGGGAACATCGGGAGAAAATTACTAATAGTCAGCAAATTACTAATTTAGTGCCAGCCAACTACAACCAAGATTCCGAACTAATGCGATCGCTAATTTTAAGCATCGAATGTATTAGCAAACGAATCGCTTTACTTCAGCTTAGTGCAGGAGAATAGCCTTTTTCTACTTGTACTGTAGTTTGATAATGCTCCCGTCTCTTAATTGCTCATTGATTACTACTCCAATTAATCGGTAGGGGTAAGGGAAGATCCTGAGTATCTTCAAGTTGTGAGATCGGTTGAGTTGCTTTATCTAGTACTGCTACCACGCGGTCATATATTGCCTGGGCTTCTTCTAGAGAGTTCCCAATACTGGTTAAACCTAGTTTGCCAAATTCCGATAAGGCACCCATAAGATGAAATACTGTTCCTGTGCGACTGCTGCTATCAAAATGTAGCCTTTCTTGAGCAATAATATCCATCAGATCATCTGGTAGTAAACCTCGATATTGCTCTTTTTGCAGATTATCAGTGGAAATATAGCATTTCTCTTGGTTTTGTTGACTGAAAAATTTTCCTGTTTCGTAGTCAAAGGAGCCATTGGTAAGCAGTCTTAGAGTCATAAAGGGGTGAGTTGTCCCTCCTTTACGTAGGTTAATTTCGATCGCCTGAATATCCCATTGCTTAGTTTCAGGATCTTGCACCGTAATAAAATCTACTCCGTAACGCTCGATCGCCCCCTTAGCTGCCAAGACTTCCCCGACTTTTAAACCAAGTTCCTGTAGCTGATAACGATAATCCGCATCCGCAGGAAAATAACACCCCTCGTATACCTGTCCATCCACCCCACCTAAAATCTGATCGTGGGTAGAGAGAATTTCTACTTCTCCTGATGGTCGAATGTAACCTTGGACACTGGGCGATCGCTTGATATCTCCTTCCACAAAAGCCTCCACAATTGCCCCTAATTCGGGAATACGAGCCGAAAAAGTTGACCATGTTTCTCCTGCCCCCTGAAAGTTCATTTTATTTAGCTGTTTGACTAGGGCAGCTTTGGTTTCTGACTTATTACGTTTATCTGGAGCATAGTCTTGAATTGGTCTTAAATCTAATAAAGCATTTCCCTCCCCCGAAAAGCCTTCATTCAGCTTGACCACAATGCGCTGTAGGTGAGGCTGTCTCTGCCATAGCTGCCATAATTCTTCTAACAAATCATCTTTGTTTCTGACAGTGTAGCTACCGTCAGGATGAGGAATTCCCGCCTCGGCAAAAATCCGCCGACTACCGCTTTTTGACCCCCAATCAAGTACTTCAGGCGAGGCAGCTAGTAGAGGTATACCCAACTTCAAAGATAGCTGCTGCTCAAGCTCGGTGGAATTGTAACAAACCATATATGACTTATGGGGACGTAATGCGCGTCTAATCTTCGCCACCAGTCGAGGACGTTCTAAAATCTTTTGGGTCAGGGGTTTGAGAGAGCCATCGTAAGTACTAATTAATAATAGGCGATCGCGGGCATGGGAAAAAGGAATCCCTGGTAATAGTTGCAGATAGTAATCAATTACGATGGGACATAGAGGCAAAGCGGTAATGTAAATCACCCTGGTTAAGGGGTTACGCAAGCGGATCAAAGAAAACAGTAATCTTTCTTCGTAATGTAAAAATCCAACTACCTTATCTCCTACTTCCTGATCGACGCTAAAAGAAGGAACAACTAAAATATCGTAGTCATCCTGATCAAAAATATCTACGCTATGCCAAAGCTTTCCCTCCTCAGGAGATTTCGTCCATTCGCGTAACTGATTTTGTAGCTCTCGGAAACGCTCTGTTTCTGAATGACTATCTACCATAATTAAGGAAAGTGACTATACTTTCAGGAAAGCTCCAAGAAATATCTTAGCCTGCCATCTATCATTCTTGGCAATTTAAGAGAAGTATTGGTTGATCACTTAGTTTTTAGATAGAACAGGGGAATAATGACTTTAGTTTTGATGGGCGACGCTTAACTAGTACTTTAGTGCAACCATCTTTACCTGAAACGCTGTTAAATATTGATCGCTCTGGGGTAGTATTGCCATTGTTGGGTTTCACTCCGTTCTACCCAACCTACACATCTGTATGGTTTTATCGATGGTTTCGCAGGATTTGATGCCAACGTAGAAACTGAAAACGGTACTAATAAATTTATTGGCGATGACTTTGAAGCTACTTTGCGTGGCGAACACTTAGATAAATCAGCTCATCCTTACGATCTGTTAAATACTCATCTCGCACCAGGAATGCGTAAGCTACCCTCTGAGTTGGATGTTCAAATACTTCAGACAATTCTGGCAGAGGAAAGCCCCCTAAATCCCCCAACTTTGGGGGACTTGGATCGAGTTCCCCCCAGACTTGGCGAGCGACCCCCTAAAGGGTTCAGCAGTTCCTACAACGGAGGGAACCTCCGCAACGGACTGCTTCACCGCGTCGGCGTAAGACGCAAGGGAATGCGCGAGAAGGGGCAAGGGGGGCAATTGAATGCTGCTTTGACTTCTGAACCCTTACTGGCGATCGCCAATGGAGATTTCAGCATCTCTGACACCACTACAGAACCGTAACTGATTCCGATGACGCATTTAGTAGTGATCAGCTTACTGTTACCGTCAACAACGTTGCTTCTACTATTACTAATCTCACAAGGGATATTTTAAAATATTAAGATATTAAGATATACCGTTATATGGTCAGTAACTCCTAACTCTGTTCGCGCAGCGTGCCCGTAAGGCATACTCCGAATTCCTAATTCCGAACTCCTAACTCCTAATTTTTATGGCTCGTAGAAACAGCAACGGCAACTACAGAAACAATCGCAACAGAGCAGATCGCTATGATCCGCCCCCCAATTATCGCTCTAAACCTGACCCTCCTGAAAAGAAAAGTCCTTTGGATGTGGCCAAAATTGCCATCTTAGGCAGTGTTTTTGTCGTGGGTATCGTCATTGGACTATCCTTAAATCTGTCTAGTGGTTCTGGTAATCTGGCAACGGTTGATTCTAGTTTGCAAATTGATCGCAAAGCTCCAAGTCCCGAAATTTGTCAGCAATTTGGCGCTAGTGCGATCGTCACCGATATGCGAGTATTTCTAACTTTGAACCCCTTTAGCGTGTATTTAACCCAACCTCAGATGCAGCCTGGATGTGTCTTGCGCCGTACCAATTGGTCAATTTTAGAACAACAAAAATTAGTCAGTTCTGAGCAGGTCAAAGACTGTAAGCGACGCATGAATACCTTTGGTTTTATTGGGCCTTTAGAGGGCAAACCCAAAATTGACTGTATCTACCAAAATGATGCTGCGGGCAATTTATTTCTCAATCAAAATGGTCAATCTGGCGCACTGCCAGAATCCGACAATTTTTAGCAATTTTTTAGTCATTATTTTGATTATGTGATATACACTTAAGGCGATTATAAATTTATTTATCTGAGCAGCTAGTATGTGCGGAATTGTTGGTTATATCGGTACTCAAGCAGCCTCGGACATTTTGATATCTGGCTTGGAGAGATTAGAGTATCGAGGCTATGACTCAGCAGGAATAGCCACTGTGGAAGAAGGTCAGGTTAACTGTGTCAAGGCCAAGGGCAAACTTTTAAATCTAAGAGAGAAGCTAGAGCATACTATCAGTAATTCTCAAATCGGTATTGGACATACTCGCTGGGCAACTCATGGTAAACCAGAGGAACATAACGCTCATCCTCATCTCAATGGGGCTAAGACTCTAGCAGTGGTGCAAAACGGCATCATCGAAAATTATTTAGAGTTAAAAGAAGAGTTGAGCAGTAAGGGAGTTGAATTTTGCTCTGAAACTGACACTGAAGTGATTCCTCACCTTATTTCCCAGTTTTTGCCTGATAACTCTTTGATGGAAGCGGTACAAAAAGCGATCGCCCGATTAGAGGGGGCATTTGCGATCGCTGTCATCAATGCTGATAACCCTTACGAGTTAATCGTTGCCCGCCAACAAGCACCTTTAGTATTAGGCTTTGGACAAGGCGAGTTCTTTTGCGCCTCGGATATTACCGCCCTATTGCCCCATACCCGCACCATCCTGAATCTAGAAAATGGAGAAATAGCCAGACTGACACCCTTGGGAGTAGAGATTTATAGCTTTGGTGGCGATCGCATTTCTCGCTTCCCCCGTACCCTCGACTGGAATCCTGTACAGGTAGAAAAACAGGGTTTCCGTCACTATATGTTGAAGGAAATTTATGAACAGCCTGCGGTAGTAAGAACCTGTTTGGATAGCTATATTAATCCTAACTGGCACGCTGATGAAGACCCTGATTATAGCCCTGTGAGTTTGGGTTTATCTACTAACCTGAGCGATAATTTAGAACATGTCCAGATTCTTGCCTGTGGTACAAGTTGGCATGCAGCTTTAATCGGTAAATATCTCTTAGAACAAGTTGCAGGCATTCCCACCACCGTCGATTATGCGTCCGAGTTTCGTTATTCCCCTAAACCGATCATTCCTCACACTTTAACTATCGGCGTAACCCAGTCTGGAGAAACGGCTGATACTATTGCTGCCTTAGAGTCAGAAAGAGCCAGAAGAGCCAGTTTAGCACCAAAATTTCAGGCAAAACTACTGGCAATTACCAACCGCGCCGAAAGTAGCATTGCCCAAATATGCGATCGCATTATTGACACCCACGCGGGGATAGAAATAGGCGTTGCCGCGACTAAAACTTTTATTGCTCAGGTAATGGGCTTTTATTTCCTCGCTTTAGATTTAGCCTACCGTCGTCAGAGTATATCCAACAGCAGAATTGGTCAAATAATTGAAGGCTTACGTCAGATTCCGAGCCAAATAGAGACTATCCTAGATACACAAGCGGAATATATTGAAGAATTAGCACACGACTTTACCGCCGAAACCGAAGACTT
>CBDUCX010000020.1:0-30217 GCA_965365755.1 uncultured Pleurocapsa sp. | reverse complement strand
GTTTTAGAAAAAGCGATCGCAGTATATAAATTTCTTGATTATTTCTAATTTTATCTCTAGGTTCAAATTGGCTTTAATTAGCAAGAGTGACGGCAATGAATATACAATAAGAAATTGCTGAAAACCCAACCTCACTGCTAGTCACATGACCGCAACTGAAACCAATCTCTCGACACAATACGATCCTAAGCAAACCGAAGCTAAATGGCAGCAATACTGGGCAGACAAAGACGTATTCAAAGCCGATCCTAATGCTGAAGGTGAACCCTATTGCATTGTCATTCCCCCACCCAACGTTACGGGGAGTTTGCATATGGGACACGCTTTTGAAAGTGCCCTGATCGATACTTTGATTCGCTATCATCGCATGATTGGGCGTAATACTTTGTGGTTGCCTGGGACAGATCATGCCAGTATTGCGGTGAGTACCATTGTCGATAAGCAAATCAAGGCGGAAGGGAAAAGTCGTGAGGATTTGGGGCGAGAGGAGTATCTCAAACGGGCTTGGGCTTGGAAAGAGGAGTCTGGCAAGACGATTATCAATCAGTTGAAGAGTCTGGGGGTATCGGCTGACTGGACGAGAGAAAGGTTTACCATGGATGAGGGTTTGTCTCAGGCGGTGAAGACAGCCTTTGTTAAACTCTACGAAGAGGGTTTGATTTATCGCGGTAACTATTTGGTTAACTGGTGTCCTGCATCTCTTTCAGCAGTATCAGATTTAGAAGCGGAGAATCAAGAGGTTGATGGGCATCTGTGGCACTTCCGCTATCCTTTGACCGATGGTAGCGGTTATTTAGAGGTGGCAACTACTCGCCCTGAGACGATGTTAGGGGATACAGGGGTGGCGGTTAATCCCAATGATGAAAGATATAAGAATTATATTGGTAAAACAATTACGCTGCCGATAGTTGGGCGGGAGATTCCCATTATTGGTGATGAATTTGTGGATCAAGAATTTGGGACAGGATGCGTTAAAGTAACACCAGCCCACGATCCTAATGACTTTGAGATGGGTAAACGCCATAATCTACCCATGATCAACATCATGAATAAGGATGGTAGTCTCAATGAGAATGCAGGAGAGTTTCAGGGACAGAATCGCTTTGTTGCCCGTAAGAATGTCGTTAAGAAACTGGAAGAATTAGGTAATTTAGTTAAGATTGAAGACTATCGCCATAGCGTACCCTACAGCGATCGCGGTAAAGTACCAGTAGAACCTTTATTATCAACCCAGTGGTTTGTCAAAATTGAACCTCTGGCAAACAAGGCTTTAACTTGTCTGGATAACGAGAATTCTCCTAACTATGTACCCGAAAGATGGAAAAAGGTATATCGAGATTGGTTAGTTAAATTAAAAGATTGGTGTATCTCTCGTCAACTATGGTGGGGTCATCAAATTCCTGCTTGGTACGTAGTTTCGGAAACAGGCAACGAAATTACCGATCATACTCCCTTCATTGTCGCACATGATGAAGCGGAAGCATCAACTAAAGCTAAAGCTAAATACGGGGATAATATAAAACTAGAACAAGATCCTGATGTTTTGGATACTTGGTTTTCCTCTGGGTTATGGCCTTTTTCGACTATGGGATGGCCCGAAGAGACTGCAGATTTAAAGACATACTATCCTAATAGTACTTTAGTTACAGGCTTTGATATTATCTTTTTCTGGGTAGCTCGCATGACTATGATGGGGGGACACTTTACCGATAAGATGCCCTTTGATGATGTATATATTCACGGCTTAGTCTTGGATGAAAAAGGGCAAAAGATGTCCAAGTCGAAAAATAACGGCATCGATCCTCTATTAATGATCGATAAATATGGTGCAGATGCCCTGCGTTATACCTTGATTACAAAAATTGTTGGCGCGGGGCAAAATATCAGCTTTGACTATGACCGTAAAAAAAAGGAATCATCTTCTGTCGAGGCTTCCCGTAATTTTGCTAACAAGCTATGGAATGCCTCGCGGTTTGTAATGATGAATCTTAAGGGTAAAACTCCCCAGGAGTTAGCTTTATTTTCCTCGGAAATCTCCCAGGTTGATGGGGAGAAACTGGAATTAAGTGACAAATGGATTCTGTCTCGTTTCTATCAAACCGTTAAACAAACTAGAGCCAATATCGAATCCTATGGTTTGGGAGAAGCTGCTAAAGGATTGTATGAGTTTATCTGGAATGATTTCTGTGACTGGTATATTGAGTTAGTTAAAACTCGCTTGTGGCAAGATGAGACCTCTGAATCTCGCTTAGCGGCACAACAAACATTGTATTATGTCCTCGACGGGATACTAAAACTACTTCATCCCTTCATGCCTCATATTACTGAGGAAATCTGGCAGACTTTGACCAAGCAAGCCCCCCTAAATCCCCCCAAATCTGGGGGGACAGTTAAAACCCTAGCTTTGCAAAGCTATCCTGAAGTGATCGAGGATTTAATTAATTCTGACTTAGAAGAAAACTTTGAGTTGCTCTGTAATACTATCAGCACTATTCGTAACCTGCGTGCCGAGTCGGTAATCAAGCCAGGGGAAAAAATCAAGGTAATTCTGCAAACCGAAAGCGAAACAGAAATCGAATTGCTTAAGTCTACAGAAAGCTATATCCAAGATATTGCTAAAGTAGGAGAACTTATTATTACTTCAACCTTAGCAGAAGATCCAGGACAGGTAATAGCTGGGGTATCAGGAACAGTACAGGTTTTGATTCCCCTAACAGGTTTAGTTGATGTGGCTGCCTTAGAGAACAAATTACAGAAGAAACTGGACAAGATAGAGAAGGATATTAAATCTCTTACTGGACGTTTAAATAATCCAGGCTTTGTTAATAAAGCGCCTGAGTCAGTGATTCAAGGAGCAAAAGATGACTTGGCAGAAGCGAAAAAACAAGCTGAAATATTACGGGAGCGTTTAGAACGTCTCAAGTAAAAGTAGGATAAGTGTATCCAATTTTAATTGACAATGTAGTTGATTACAGCAATTATTGAATATCTATCGCTATGCTGATAAATATTATTCAGTCTGGGAAAGTTACTTGGTGCGATTTTAACCAATAAGTGATCAATAATTTAAACCATGTTATATCTAGCTCAAGTTGAAATTAACCCAGATTCAGGGGAAATACAACTCCAAGTACTTGCTCGTCAAGAATCGGAATATGTTTGGTCAGTTGATAATTCTAAGACATTACTTTTAATTAAAGAAAGTTCTCTATGTGCTGGGGTGCTAGTGTTGGTAGAAATAGACCATGAGCAACAGATAATCAGCATTCAAAATGCTAAAGAATGGATTTTGAGTATTTTACAGCAGCATTTGACTAAAAATGCCATCAATCCTCAGTTTATTAAAACCGAACAGAGTAAAGTAGAAAAGTGGCGACAGGAAATTACCGCCCAAAATCTGGAATTAAATCGCCGTGCGTTAGAAATTGAAACCCGTCGCGAACAACTACAAGAATTAGAACAACAATTAAAGCGAGATAGGGAAGAATTGGATAGGTTACAGGAACAATTGAGTAATTAGTTTATTTCTTACGAGTTACTTAATTCACTTTTTTTAAATCTATTGTACAAACTTCATCCCATACATTGGCTCTGTTTTAGGTATCCAGGTATGTCTGAGGAGTTTTTTCAATTTAGGACTGGCATTGGTAATTGTTTCTAATTGATGATCGAATAAATTATTTTCTAGAGGATGAATGTATTGGGGTGTATAGTTTCCCAGTAAAGATACTCTAGGGCGATCGCTTTTATTTTCCGAAGTATCATGCCATGATAGTCCGTGGGAGATAATTGCCGTTCCTGCTGTTCCTGTGATCTTTTCGGCAGTTTGTTCAAACTGTTCGGGGTTAGGTTTAGTGGCTAAATTTTGTGAACCAGGAACAAATAGAGGTGCGCCATTGTTAGCGGTAAAGTCTTCTATCATCCAAATAACTTGAATTTCTAGAATCGGGGATTTCGGAAAGGGATCAGGCATTGCCCAATAGGGATAATCGACATGAATGCCCATCCTTTTGGCTCCTGGATGGAGAATGTGAGCAGAAAAACCACCTAAGATTATATCTTCTCCAATAATTGCTTCGATAATCGAGAGTATAAGCTTATCTAGCACTAAATCAGCAAAAATATCTCCTTTGTAAATTAAGCCGTAGAGTCGTTCTTTTTTACCCTGAATAACTAATCTACCGTCCTGTTTTTCTTGTGCGGCGAGTTCCAGAATCAAATCTCTAGCTGCCGTTGCTTGGTTGCGACTCAAAAGATCGGGCAGTACAACATAACCCTTACCCTGAGTAATTTCTTCGGTTATTTCTGTAATGTTCACTGTGGGTAATTTAGTAAGAACAATAATTAATTTGCCATGATTGTTAGTTGTTAGTTGTTAGTTATTAGTTGTTAGTTATTGCCTATTAATCTATAAACTTGTTGACTGTTGACTGTTTACTGTTGACTGTTGACTGTTTACTTTTCCATGTCTTCAATGGATTTTGGAACGTCTGAGGTCAGAATATCGTGTCCTTCGGTGGTTACTAGTAGGTCATCTTCAATGCGAATGCCAATTCCTTTCCAATTGTCGGGAATTTCTGGCTGTCCTTCAGCGGGTTTGATGTAGGGCGAAATGTAAATTCCTGGTTCTACGGTGACTATGTGTCCTGGGGCAAGATTTTGCCAAGTTTCTTCATTATGCTTATAAACTCCGACATCATGAACATCCAAGCCTAACCAATGTCCTGTGCGATGCATATAGAAAGGTTTGTATTTCTCTTCCTTGATAATTTCTTCCAAGTCCCCCTGAAGGAGTCCGAGATCTAATAAACCCTGAACAATTACACAGACAGCTATATCATGGAATTCATTATAAGGCTTTCCTGGTTGTACTTCCGTGATCGCTTTTAATTGTGCTTCTAAGACGATTTCATACAGGGCTTTTTGTTCTGGGGTAAACTTGCCCCCCACAGGAAAAGTACGGGTAATATCGCCGTTATAGTAACCATAGGAACAGCCTGCATCGATCAGTAGCAACTCGTTATCCTGCATTTGGCGCTCATTTTCGATATAGTGCAAAATACAAGCATTAGCTCCTGATGCCACGATAGAGGGATAGGCAATGCCAATACCACCCTCTTTGCGGAAAATATGCTCAATTTCCGCCTGTACTTGATACTCATATACTCCTGGTCGAGCAAACTCACGGGCGCGGTTGTGTGCCATAGCAGAGATCTTAGTCGCCTGTCGCATCATCCCTATTTCCCCAGGGCTTTTGACTAACCGCATGGGAAAAGTCAAAGGACGTGTATCTTCGATCGCTACGGGTGCATTACCACGTTTTTGATAACCTCGCATTAATTTTTGCCAATGGGAAATAATGGTGTTGTTGAACTGCTCATCATTACCCAAATGATAGTAAATGCGATCAGCGTTAACCAAGTACTGAGGCAGCTTTTCGTTCAGTTCCTCAATGGGGTAAGCTTCATCTGCACCATAAAATTCTTTTGCCGCCTCCACACCACAACGGTAGCCTGTCCAGGTTTCTTTCTCAGGATCTTTAGGTTGAACAAACAAGATGTACTGATGTTCTTCATGATGAGGAGCAAATACTGCTACTGCTTCTGGTTCATTAAAACCCGTCAAATAGTAAAAGCTACTTTCCTGGCGATAGGTATATTCAACATCATTGTGCATTGTTGCCATTGGCGCACTACGGAAAATTGCGGTTCCGTTGCCAATCTTGGACATTAATTCCTGTTGACGGTGGCGGTATTCTTGCTGCTCAATCCCCATGCTGTTTTACTTTCTTGGCATTGTAAGTATTCTTATACAATTTATTATGCGGTAAAAATGATTTCTATGGCGGTAGTATTCATGTGGCTAAAATAATATCGTAATTATTGAAAGTATGTGTCTTAGGCACATCGATTTTATCAAAGCGATCGCAGATCTTGTAGAGTACTTTTTTTGATTAAACTATCTAAATTTAAATGGGAAACCGTTTCATCATCGTATTTGCTTCTCTGGCATTATTAGACAAAATAGGAGAAATATTGGGAATTTGGGGAATTTGGGACAACACATCGACGGTACGACGCAACATCCTCACAATATCTCCTTCCGCCAGGCTAACGCTATCACAAAGATCCTGCCAATCGATGCCCAATGCCCACTGTTCAGACAGACCCACTAATTCGTATTCTCGCCAAACAGGTAAACTCACCCCATGACGACGCTGTACCTGAAAGAGACGAGTCCTGATTTCTCTAATGGTAGGTGTGGTATTTTCACTTCTGCTTTCATCGGTAGATTTTTTAACTCCTAATACCTCCAATACTTGTGGAGGAGGAGGAAAGTCGCACCAGACATCAGCACGGGGGGTTTCAGTAATTAAAGCACAGACGGTAGCTGCTAGGTGATGGGGTTCTAGATGCTCTAATTCTCCTGAAACGAATATCAGAGCCAGCCAAAGTTCATTGTCGCCTCGAATGGTGGCTGCTGCTTGCCCCAAAAAACTCGGGTTGTATTCTTCTAGAGCCTTAAATTCCTGCAACACATTGATTAGATTGAGAAATTCCGACCAATAGTAGGACTGGTTAGACTTTTGTTTCTGGTATTTGATTTGAGTTTTGTGTAATTGCTCTCTTAATTGCAAACGCTTTTGATGCTTTTTAAGGAGTCGATTGGGCTTATCTACCTGCTGTACTGGATGTTCGTCAATCTGCCTTTGAACTGCATCTAGTTTTTGCTGCTGCTCGATTACTTCCACCGCAGGGGTTAAGGGAATTAGATAATCAGCAATTTGCTTAACAGCGATCGCCGTTAATTCGTCTCCCTGACACCATTTACCCAATTTAAGGTTATTTAAGGCTGGGATGGGAATTTCCGCAAGTGCTGACTGGCTCAAAGTTCCCTCGTTGATTTCCGTAACATCTGCATTAGCCGCAATATACCAGTAGTTATCTGCACCCAAACAAAGTAAATTATCAGCTCTACCTGAACCAGGAATTTTAGCTACTAGTACCGCAGCCAAGGGAGAAGTTACTCGAATGTGTTTTCCTTTCAGACCAATGATTCTTCCAGGCTCAATTTGAGCAATTAAGGGCTTAATCTCGCTTTTTCTGGTAGTTTCGGCTTGCTGTTGCAGAATTTCTAATAATCGCTGCTCTTCTTTTGCCCGTTCCCGTAATTTTTGATAGCTAGCTAATTGTCCAGGAGCAACCGAAGCCAATGCCACATCGAGTTTAGCTAGTTCCGTGGTAATTTCAGCGATCGCAATTTGTTCTGGTGCCAGTCGTTTTTGGGACAAATATTCGGCAAAGCTACGCTCTAGCAGTTCTTTGACTTCAGGCAAGGTATATTTTTGTAGTAGATTTAACACCATACCATAGGAAGGAGTAAACCAACTTCTTAAGGGTTCGGCGTTGGAAGTTGCCAAGAATGCCGCCTCTTTTGCTCCCTCAAAGGGAGTTTGTACCGTTACCACATGACCCACTTTATCTTTGCCTCTCCTCCCCGCTCGACCTGAGATTTGTAAAAACTCTGACGGATTGAGCATACTGTGTCCCCCATCAGTGCGTTTAGAGAGGGCAGACATAACCGTGGTGCGAGCAGGCATATTAATCCCTGCTGCTAGAGTGGCAGTGGCAAAGACAATCTTGACTAGCCCCATTTCAAATAGCCTTTCCACTAATTCTTTCCAAGCTGGTAATAATCCTGCATGGTGGGAGGCAATGCCCCGCATTAAGGGTTCAATTTGATCGATTCGAGCAATCTGGGAATTTTCGCACAAGAACTGCCATAACAGGTATTTTTGGTTGGGGTTGGCAGCCAGATATTGAGCTAAATTAGCTTCTGCTTGTTCATTATTGGCTAGGTAATCTCGCAATAATCTGGTTAATTCGGGGTCAGATTGCGCAAAATGCTCTAACAATGATGTTTGTAGTTCAATATTGTTCGCTAGGAAGAAATAAAGCAGAATATTTTCGATTTGCTGCCCTTCTTCGGGAGTAACCAGAGCTAAACCGTCAATGGTATCTACTGCTTTATCACAACCCCGACGACTAAAGATAATGTAGATCGCTGGGAGCATCTCTTTCTTTTGCAGTTGCTGCACCACCTGATAGATTTTAGGACAGTCTTTTACCTTCAGTCGTTTTGGTTTTTGTCCCTTACGGGGAGCAGATGCTTGGAGTTGAGGATTGATTTCCGTTTCTTGTTGATTTAAGAGTCGGTGAATTCCACGGCGATCGCAAAAATAATAGCGCAGAGGAACGGGACGAAAGTTAGAATTGATTAATTCGCACTCATATTGTTCCTGGCTATGGGGATGGGAATTGCGAACTTGAGTAATCCAGTCAGTCAATTCTTGCGGATTACCGATGGTTGCGGAAAGGGCGACTAACTGGATCTGAGGCGGGCAATAAATAATTGATTCTTCCCATACCGTTCCCCGAAAGCGGTTGCTAATATAGTGACACTCATCCAACACCACTGTTTCCACATCTTCTAGAGAAGTTCCTAACTGTCCGATGGGTGTCTCGTAAAGCATGTTACGAAAGATTTCCGTGGTCATAATTACCACGTCGGCATTAGGATTGATAATCGTGTCCCCAGTCAACAAACCAATCTTGCTCTTGTCTCCCGAACCAAATTGTTCTTGAAAATCGCGGAATTTTTGGTTAGAAAGAGCTTTGAGAGGAGTGGTATAAAATACCCGCTTGCCATGGTTTAAGGCACGGTAAATAGCGTATTCACCAATTAAAGTTTTTCCCGAACCTGTAGGAGCGCAGATTACTACAGACTTACCTGCTGCCAAGGCGGCGATCGCCTGATTTTGAAATTCGTCAAGCTGAAAGGGAAATAATTCTTGCGGATTCAACTCAGGATTGGAAGCGATTAGATTCACAAGCGGTTCTATAAAGTTGGACTCTGGGTCACAATATTAGATTCAACAACTTATATTGTGACATTTTTGTCAAATTTGTGATTGTAACTAATAACTAATAAAAAAAAGGCCACCCATCGGCAGCCTTTTTTCACTTTTCACTTGTCATGCTGAGAGATTATTCTCCCATCCCGCCATAAGACTACTAAAAAAGAACAACGATAAATCAGCAATAATCTATATTTTCGCGAGGTAATCATCGAGTGGGATGGGAGTAGCTAGCATTAACACCAGATTTTCTGATTCAGAAGCAATTAATCAATTAAGCTTCCTTGCTCTTGGAGAAGTAGTCACTTAAAGCATCAGCGATGATCTGATTCATGGGTCTGCCTTCTTTTTCCGCAATCTCTTTTAAACGGGGAAAGACATCATCGGGAACGCTGACACGACGCTGGTTTTTACGGAACTTGCGTTTGGGAGTAGTATCTGTATCCATATAACTTCCTAGGGTATAGTTTGTGGCAAAATTACGAATGGCAGCGAATCCAACGCGACTACAGAATGAACCAAAGCTTTCCTTAGATTTGCGATTTTGCCTGAAGAAAACAAAAATAGGTTCAAAGAAGTTTTCTAGCTCTTCTACGGGCATTTTTTGTTCATAGGGTTGAGCTAGCTGAGTTTGGTTAGGTGTACCTCCAAGCCAGATTTGGTATTTGCCTGGTGCGCTACCAACAAATCCTAGCTCTGCCATGTAGGGACGAGCGCAGCCATTAGGACACCCAGTCATCCGAATCACGAAGTATTCGTCTTCCATTCCTAGTTTATTCAATAATATCCTGATCCGATCCGTAATTCCTGGCAAAGCTCGCTCAGATTCCGTTACTGCTAGCCCACAGGTAGGTAATGCAGGACAAGCCATAGAATAGCGAGTTAAGGGTTCAATCGTCTGGGGATCGGTGATTATACCTCGATTATGGAGAATGCTTTCGACGGTTTTTTTCTGGTCGGGGGCAATTTCGTAAAGGATGACATTGTGGTTGCCAGATAACCGCATGGGAATGTTTAACTGCTGCACAATTTCCCTGAGGGCAGTTTTTAATTGGAAAGCTCCCTCGTCTTTGACTCTGCCGTTTTCTACCCCAATACCGAAGAACCAATTGCCATCTCCCTGTTCATCCCAGCCCAGAAAGTCTTGATATTGCCAAGCAGGTAGTTTTTTGTAAGGTTTTAGTTCTTTACCCAAATAAGACTCGACTTTGGCTTTGAATCTGTCCACACCCCAGTCATGAATTAGATATTTCATCCGAGAATGACGGCGGTTAAAGCGATCGCCATAATCCCGTTGTGTAGCAACAATTGCCTTGACCAGATCATAGACATCTTCTTTTTCTACGTAGCCGATCTCATCAGAAATACGAGCAAAGGTTTCTTCTTTGTTATGGGTACGCCCTAAACCTCCACCAGCCAGAACGTTAAATCCTTCTAGTTCTCCTTGTTTATTAGTCATCACCACTAAGCTAATATCGTGGGTATAGACATCCACGGAGTTGTCTCCAGGGACGGTAACGCAGATCTTAAACTTACGGGGCAAGAACTGCTCACCATAAATCGGCTCAGGGCTATTTTCGACAATCATGCCTTGTCCCTTGCCTTGTCTGGCAGCCTTAACTTCGGGAGCTTCTTCGGCGCTAATTGCTTTCTCTCCGTCTAGCCAAATCTCATAATATGCCCCACTTTGAGGATTTAATAAGTCGGCAATGTTATTAGCATATTCAAAAGCGTACTGGTACTCAGGTTTGTTTTTGAATGGTGCAGGAGGAGACATGATGTTACGATTAACATCTCCACAAGCACTCAGGGTAGAACCCATATTACTGAGAATACTGTTAATTACTGTCTTCAGGTTTTGCTTCAAAATTCCGTGAATTTGAAACCCCTGGCGAGTAGTAATCCGCAGAGTATGATTGCCATACTCTTCTGAGAGGCGATCTAGAGCCAAAAACAGTTCTGGGGGAATGAATCCTCCTGGGCTACGGGTACGCAGCATCATCTGATAGTCTTTTTCTTGACCTTTGACCCGATTGTCACGGTTGTCTTGTTGATAAGAACCATGAAACTTGAGGATTTGAATCGCATCTTCAGTGAAATGCGTCGTATCTTGTTGTAATTCAGTTAAAAGAGGTTCCCTTAAGAAGTTACTACGCTCTTTTAATTTTTCTATTTTGGATACTTTTTTTTCGATAGGAGTTTGAACCATATTTTTCTTAAATAATAATTGCCAGGAGGACTGGACTGTTTTGCATTTGCTGTTTGGTGGCTAAAGGTTCTTTTTTATCTTAGCGCCTGCGATCGGCTATGATATCGGAATATTGCATTAAGATACATAGGACGACACAATTAGCCAAATCATCATACTCTGAGTAATTTTTGGCAGCATAGACTCCGATCAGAGATTTACTGACGACCGATTATTTACTAGTCTTGTTTGTTCACAGAACTAGTATTCTCTCACCTTGGTAACAAAGAATACAAGCTAGTCTTTACCTATGCTTACAAAAGTTATATAAGCTGCACAAGCATTTACGCACCACAAAGCGAAAGCGTTACAAGAAGTGGCGAATGACCATTTTTTCCTACCTCTGATTTCGTAAAATGCTTTCTATTGAGCCTTAGTCGAGTTTTTATAGCCAAAAAAGTCAATTCGATAATCAGTAATAGAGACTCCTGTTTCTGCTTCTATTTGCTTGATCATTGATTCTGGTAGCTCAATTTGTAAATCGATAATTTGATTGGTATCTAAACAATTAACATGACTGTGAGAATCACTGATATTACCGTATAGTCTGCCATCAGAGCGTTCAACACACTCGATCACCCCTCCAGCAGATAAGGCATCTAAATTTTGATATACCGATGTATGACCAATCTCTTTGCCCTCTTGATTGAGCAGATCATAAATCTCTCTGGCAGAAAGATGGTTTTCGTTTGACCACAGTAACTCTAAAATATAACGGCGCTGACGACTGACTCGCATTCCTAGTTCTTGGCAGCGATTCAAAGCATCTTCTAAAGAGTTGATTGGTGTTTTGTTTGCCTCTGTAGTTTTCATAATGGAGGCTGAATTAATTTAATCTTATACATAGTCATTACCACTTTAACTTAAAATATATAAAGATGTCGATTATAAAATTAAGTAAAGTTAATTTTAGCTCAAGATATTTAGCTCGTTAGTTCTTTCTCCCTGTTTATTTAATATTTGTTGTGACTGTAAAATTAGTTTTAGACACCAAAGCGATCGCGTCTTTAGATTTATCTAGTGTTAAAAATCAAATAGTGCCCTTGCTGGACAAAAAAATCGCTGAGTATGAACAGCAGCTACAGTTTGAGATTAATTTTTCGCGAGGGGAAGATGATCCCCGCGAACTTTCAGAGATACCCGAAATTAGGCTGTGGTTTGTGCGTCTCGATACAGTTTATCCTTGGTTACCATTCCTCTTAGATTGGAAAGCAGGAGAATTAGTTCGCTATGCAGCAATGTTAGTACCACACCAATTCAATCGTAGTGAAGGTATTATCTTCAATCCTGAAGCCTTAGAAATTTTTGTGATGAATAAGATCTTTGTCTTATCAGATTGGTTTAAAGAGCAAGAAATTCCAGGGCGATCGCGTTTAAAGTCAATGGCGCAACTATTCGGTTACGAATTAGACGATGCTTTTTTTGAGATGATTTAGCAAATCCTGCCTCTAAATTGCTTCTAAATTTATTGGCTCTCCTAGAGTGATTAGGACAAAATCATATAAATCATATAAATAAATCTCTAAAAGCTTTTTTGTACAGATTAAGAAAATGGCGACCGTCCCTGAATTGAGCCGAGGTTTTGGAAACTCCATCCTCAGCGAAGCAGGTTGGAGTAGTTCATAGTACCCGAGCAAAATATTGCCGATATAAATTACATTTAGGTATGACCTGATTATCTTTTACTTGCACCAAACCCATACTATACAACTGATAAATTTGTCTGGGATTTAATTCTACTGGTTCATCAGAAGTCACAACCTGTTTAAAAGATTCATCCAAGGATGGTTTTTGTTGGAGGATCTCTAAATATCGCCGTAAATGATTGCTATAAATACCATTTTCTTTCGAGGCATTTTTTAAAAATGTTTCTAGATCAACCTTAGTGCAACTGACATGATACATTGCTAATCGAACCAAATAGGGATGTCCTCCTAACTTATTCATTAACTTGGCGATCTCTGTTTCTGTCCAATCTAGTTGATGCCGAGTGGCTAAATTCTTTATCTGTTGGAAATCAAAATCTAATAATTCTATGGGAACTCCAGCATTAAAAGGAGATTGATTTAGATCTAAAGAAATATAAGCTTCTGTCGAATGCGCCATGATTAAACGGAGGTTTTTCCAGATGGGGGAGATTTTAGCTTTCTCATGCCAACTGCGGAGCATTCCAAAAAAGTCTTCAATTACCGTATTGTAACTAAAGAGCCGATCTACTTCATCCAATGCCAAAACCAAAGGACAATCAATTTTAGGTAACAAATACTCTTCAAAATATGCTGTACAGTTACCATTACTACCTAAAATTTCTGTATTCCAATAATCATTTAGTTGATTGGCTAATCCTAATTGCTTGCTTACCATTAAACTCAGCCAACGAAGAAATTTATCTAAATCTGTCACAATGCTTCTGTCTAGATTGCTGAGATCTAAATAAACTGTTTGACAATGAGATTGAGCATAAGCCAAAACCTTCATCATTAAAGAAGTTTTTCCCATCGACTTAGGTGCTTTAATCTGAATCAAAGAGCCAGGTTTAATAATTGTCTTGTAACAAAGAGATTCAATATTGTCTCTTTCTTCATAAAGGGGAGAATTAACTGGTACTGAACCTTCAGGAAAAGCTAAACAGTTTGACATAGCTCTTGCCTCTGTATTATCTATAGAAGCCTTCCGCTCTAGAGGTTGTTCTCGCTTTGAGGATAGTTTCAGGGTAATATTAGCGGACTTAGTTGTTTCTGATGGGGAAATAATATGGTTTAGTTCAACAATATCCTTCCATTCTAAACCTAATGTATCTGAGATATCAAGAAAAGTACTATAATCTACAGGTTTTCCTGTGCAAAATCGGCTTACTGTAGATAAAGCCATTCCTAAATCAATAGCTAAGGCTCTTTGAGAAGGAAAACTATTGCGCAATAAGGCAAATTTAACTTTTCTCAGATGTTGCCTATCTACTTTCAGTGATCGTGACATCCTAAGGGCACCTCGAAATATTCATTTTTTTTGAGAATGAGAATGTATTTGCAGGGACTCCAGCCTGTCAAAATTCGCAATAAGCCAATTAATTAAGGTGCCCCTAAACTTAACACTCCTAAAATATTACAACTAAAAATATTTTTTTTAGAATTATTAGAATTGTGTTTTCTAACGATTCTATATGAAATTATAGATGAATTTACATGTAAAACAAGATAATCCTGGGATATTAATATAATTTAATTAATATAATTTAATAGTCAGCGAATAAGTAGGTCGATATAAATAAAATCAACTTGCTAAGACTGTTAGTGGTTAGTGGTTAGTTGTTAGTTGTTATTAGTTGGTGGTTAGTTGTAATAGCATTAATCAGATTCATATTTCTTAACCTATTTTGACTTTATTTCGCCCTACTTACATAGAAAGGTATAACTCAAAATTAAGTCACTAATAACTCGATACAAAGTCAGTGACTTGTCCATAATCTTCAGTCTTGAATTCAGTACAAGGTCTGTAAATATGAAATTGTTCAAGGAATTGAACGTCGAAAGCACTGCACTTGTTGCGAAAGAAATAGCTTTTTTGGGAAATTTAATCTTTATTTAATAAATAAGGGATAAAGGGTTTCAGAAATGCACATATTTAATTCACAACAAGTCTACTAATAATAAGGAGAAAAAAAATGTCTGAGTACGATATCGTTCGCGCATGGAAAGATGAAGACTATCTCAATAGCCTAAGTGAAGAGCAGCGTTCCCAGTTGCCTGAAAACCCAGTAGGGATGATTGAAATGTCCGATAAAGATATGGAGGTTTTGGCCGGCGGCTATGGCAGCGCAAACTTTACCAAGTACGGCAGCATAAACTTTACCAAGAACGCAACTGCAGCAGCTGGTTGCGGAGCCAAGAACACAAATTACTGTAACGTCGTATCTAATTATTGTAAGATCGACAAAGGTTATTCCTTCTTCTGCTAGGAATTAGGTGATTTCCAGAAATATTTTACCAGTTTTTGATCAGAGCTATCATTCTCCTGTAGCGAAGAAACGCGATTCTTAGCTACGTAAATGGTATTTTCTTTGCTAGAAACCACCTTAGAAATAAGTGAGCCAATTGGCTCACTTATATAAAGAATAGCATTTTTTGTTCATCAGTACAACCAAAGCTCAAAACTAGGTTGATCTAGCCATTTTAGATTTTTGATTTTAGATTAATCAAAACAGGCTTCTTCTCTTTGAGGAAGAAGTTAATCTAAAATTTTTTAATCTTTAATCGCATGACTATTCATGTGAGTTATTGATTCTATTTAAATAAAAACCGCTCAAGCATTAAGAGCTAAGAAAACTAATGTCAAACCAAAATATTATTCGTGCTTGGAAAGACAAAGACTATTTCGATAGCCTGAGTCAAGAGGAGAGATCCCTGTTACCTGAAAACCCAGCTGGGGTGATTATTGAAATGTCCGATGAGGAGATGAATCTCATTGTTGGCGGCAAGAAGAAGGATAAGTCTCTAAAACACTACACAAAACACTACACTAAAAAGTGCATGTACGTTGTTTCCAATTTTTGCGACGTTAGTGTAGGATTGTGTACGTCATTTATGTGTTAAATTTTTCCGACATTTCTGAAAGCCCCTCCCAGCAAGGTTTCTCTCAAAGACTGATTCTCAATTTAAGCAACACCAAACCTCAAAATCAGGCATTGCTGAATTTGAGTATGAAACAAGATTTGGACTCTTATTAAAAAGATTCTTGGTATCTTCCTCTGCGTCTTTGCGTCTTTGCGCGAGATAAAAAATCATCCCTTAATTCAGCAAAGCCCAAAATCAAAACTCAACACACACTCAAAAAAAAGCCATGTCAAAAACAAACATAATTCGTGCCTGGAAAGACCCAGACTATTTTGAGAGTTTGAGTCTACAGGAGCAAGACCTGGTGCCCGAAAACCCGGCGGGGATGCTTGAACTGTCGGAAGAGGAGATGGAGAACTTCGCTGGCGGTAGTCCAGTCTCCCAGAAAAACTGTAGCTATGGTTGCCAAATAAGTGTCGGCCAACAGACTTGTCAATCATTCCTCTGCCGCCCAGAAAAGCCGGGTAAGAGAGGTCCGTCGCTCCCCATACCCAAAGAGATTCAGCAATATTTTATTGATCTGTTGTTCAGGGAATGATTCTGACCCTAAAATTGCCTCATGTTGACCTCACGAGATTGGATAGATGATTCCTTGGAGGTTCCATCTTTAAGTAGCTAGACCAAATAAATTATAGATTTTCGCTTTTTACTATGAATCAACAATACTTTCAAGCTTCTGATTGGTATGGCGCGATGACCCTGGCTGAACGAATCGCGTCACTAAAAGCAGATCCAGATAAGATGCTAAATGTTAAGGTGAATTCTGAGCTTGCCCAACGAAGGATGGAGCGCTGGCGCAAGCAAGCTCCATTCGCGGATGATGCTTACTTTGCTCAACGTTTGGCTCTAGATGGAATTACCGAAGATGAATTTCTCTACCTCTTGGGGGAGCCAATTGAGGCGGTACATGAGCGTTTCGGCACTACCCCCACCTGGTTGGTAAATCTGGCTCAGGCATTTTCCCATCCTGATGCCTTTCCTGCTGAGCCACTACCTCTCCCAGAGAAGTTACAGGATTCCCCAGAAGAGCAAGAAGAGCTAAAGTTTCAACAGGTAAGTTTATTGTTGCGTGCCATTGGGCCGCTGATTCGCCAAGGTTGCGAGCAGCTGCTGGAGGAAGTTAAGAAACTGAGCCAAACGCAATCGGATTTGCCCTTTGATCCCAGAACAATTGTAGACCTGCTATTTGCCAATCTACCAGGGAAGCTGATCAGTCAATGCAGCCGTACAATGGTCTTGGAACTCAATGTAGCCAGCCTACAAGGGCGTCTTAAGGGCGATACCTCACAGGAGCGATTTTATAGCTTCTTGGAGTACCTACGTTCCCCAGAGCAAATAATTACTCTATTAAAGGAATATCCCGTTTTAGCCCGCCAGCTAGTTAATTGTATCAATCAGTGGCTTGTAGCTAGTCGGGAATTTCTTCAGCACTTGTGTGCTGATTGGGAAGCAATCCGAAACACCTTCAGCCCAGAGGAAGATCCAGGTCAGCTGGTGGCAGTGCAGGGAGGTGAGGGCGACAGTCATAGAGGCGGTCGCTCCGTGGCGATCGCAAAATTTAGTTCTGGCTTTCAACTAGTCTACAAGCCAAGATCGTTAGGTGTAGAAATCCATTTTCAGCAACTATTAACTTGGCTCAACGAGCGAGGTGACCACCCGCCATTTCGGACACTTAAAATCATCAATCGTGATACCTATGGCTGGGTAGAATTTGTGGCTGCCCAAACCTGCTCCTCTACAGAAGAAATCCAGCGTTTCTATGAGCGGCAGGGTGGCTACTTGGCTCTCCTGTATGCCCTAGAAGCAACCGATTTTCACTCCGAAAACTTAATTGCCGCCGGCGAGCATCCGGTTTTGGTTGACCTGGAATCTCTGTTCGATGCTCCCCTTACTAAATTTGATGCTACCAAATCTGAGGAACTTGCCCAAAAGACTATCAATAACTCCGTTTTGGGCATCGGGTTATTGCCCATGCGTCTGTGGTCAGACGGAGAGCATGACGGCGTCGATATTAGTGGTCTAGGTGGTCAAGGGGGCCAACTGACGCCAGGTGAAGTCCCCTACTGGGAAGACATAGGCACGGACCAGATGCGGCTGAAGCGCAAGCGGATGAAGATGGCAGGGGATCATAATCGACCTACCCTTAACGATAGCGAGGTCAATTTGCTCGATTATGGTTCGGCTATATCTGCTGGATTTACTAAGGTTTATCAGCTGCTATTGAAAAATCGGGATCAGTTGCTATCTGAAGATAGTCCTCTAGCTCCCTTTGCCTCCGATGAAGTACGTGCTATTCTGCGTCCAACAAGACTTTACGCTTTATTGCTACAGGATAGTTTCCATCCCCAAATGTTGCGCAATACATTAGAGCGAGAACGCTTGTTTGACCGCCTTTGTTTCGGTATTGGGCATGACTCCCCTCTGCTTAAAGTAATCTCTGCTGAGCGGGAAGATTTGTGGAATGGTGACATTCCCATGTTTACGACGCGCCCCAATTCTCGCGCTCTATTCACCAGTTTTGGCAAGCAGATCGCCGATTTCTTTGTTGAATCAGGCATGACCGCGGTTCAGCGTCGCTTGCAGCAACTGAGTGAGAAGGATCTGGCGCAACAAATGCGCTTTATCCATGCTTCCCTAGCCTCGCTGGTGATGGCTTCAGAACGAGCACAGTGGCCGACCTATTCTCCGAAAGAATTACCGAACAAGCAGAGCAAAGCTAATCGCGAACAACTGCTAGCAGCCGCAGTTTCTGTAGGAGACCGATTAGAAGAACTGGCGCTGCAGGGTCAGGATGATGCAAGCTGGATTGGCTTGGCACTGATGAATGAAAATCGCTGGACTATTACTTGGTTAGGCATGGATCTCTATGAGGGCGTACCAGGGATAGCGCTGTTCTTAGCCTACCTGGGTGTTATGACTCAACAGAAGCGTTACACTTCCTTAGCCCAAGCCGCCCTGACCCCCCTACGAGAGCAATTAAAAGAGGTTCAAGAATTTATTGAATCAATTGGTGGCTTTGATGGTTTGGGAGGAGTCATCTACACCCTGACCCATTTGGGGATGTTGTGGGATGAACCAGAACTACTGGCTGAAGCCCAGGAGTTGGTCAAGCTCGTGCCACCTCTAATCGAGGAAGATCAAGGCTTGGACATTATCTCTGGTGCAGCAGGATGTATAATTAGCTTACTGGGTCTATACCGCTGCGCTCCCTCTGAATCGACACTGACTGTTGCCATTCAATGCGGCGATCATCTAATCGCTAAAGCCCAAAAAATGGCTCAAGGTATTGGTTGGGTCACGGCAAATCAAGATAAACCACTGACTGGTTTGGCTCACGGTTCAGCTGGTATCGCCTGGGCGTTATTAGAGCTATCGGCACTCACAGGGGAGCAACGCTTTCGGACAGCGGCTTTGGAAGCTATTACTTACGAGCGCAGTTTCTTCCTGCCTGAGGTGGGCAATTGGGCTGACCTGCGCAATTTTGCCGATACAGTCCTATCTGACAATGAGAACCAGCATAAGTGCATGAACGCCTGGTGTCACGGTGCCCCAGGAATTGGTCTAGCTCGGTTGCGTTCTCTGCCGCACCTGGATGATGCTGAAATCCGAGCAGAGATTGAGACTGCCCTCACAACCACTCTGACTTCTGGCTTTGGTTATAACCACTCCCTCTGTCACGGCGACTTGGGCAACCTGGAATTGCTCCTGCAAGCCAGTCAAACCCTCGATGACCGCCAGTGGAAAACTCAAGTTGACCACTTTGCTGCCATTATCCTGAACAGCATTGACAAACATGGCTGGCTCTGCGGGGTGCCTTTGGGAGTTGAGACACCTGGACTGATGACCGGACTGGCAGGCATCGGCTATGAATTGCTGCGCCTAGCAGAACCAGAGCGCGTTTCTTCAGTATTGCTGCTGGAGCCTCCGAAGTTGAAGGGCACAGTGCTTCAAAAAGCAGAGTATGTGATGGCGTTAGGTTAACTAAAAACCAAAAATTAATTCCCATTCAGAAGTAAAGAAAATGACAAATGACGAGATCATACGCGCTTGGAAAGATGAAGACTATCGTAACAGTTTGAGTGAAGAACAACGTTCCCAATTACCTGAAAACCCAGCAGGTATGCTTGAAGAAGTGGTAGAACTTACCCCTGAAGAACTAGAAGAACTCAGAGGAGGCGGGAATTATTACAATACGAAATGGGGATTTTACAATACGAAAGGGGGATTTTGCCCTAAACCCACTGTCCTTCCTAATGGGATTTGCATCGATCCTAAGATGAGTTTGCAACCAACTTGTAAATTCTGATATGACGATAGTTTTTGTTCGATTGGTCGAAGAGGGAAAACTCTTTGGAAGTGAAATCATTGGAGTAACAAAGACTTATGGCACCAACTGGCAACCATTACCGTATTCTACAAATTCATCTAACCAGAAGATGCAATCTACGCTGTTTTCACTGCTACTCTTCTTCTAGTCCTGAGGAGCGTGACGAACTAGATGTTGCGCTTCTACTACAGGCAATAAGTGATGCTAGTAGAGAAGGCTACACCAACGTCAGTTTTTCTGGTGGTGAACCAATTCTATACAAATTTCTGCCAGAGCTACTCGAACAAGCTCATAGGTATAAAATGCGTACAGCTGTTGTCTCAAACGCTATGCTCTTGGATGAGCGGCACCTTAAAAAGCTGAGTGGCAAGATTGACATACTTGCTATTAGCCTTGATGGTATGCCTGCATCCCACAATCGAATACGTGCCAAAAAGCGAGCTTTTGAGACAATGATGGCGCGATTAGAGAGTATTCGTCAATCTGGTATTCCCTTTGGCTTTATTTTTACTTTAACGAAGAGCAATTTTCGCGAGTTAGACTGGGTTGCTAATTTTGCCTTAGAACAACAGGCGAAGTTACTACAAATTCATCCACTTGAAGAAGTTGGGCGCGCCCAACAATATCTAGCAGGAGTAAAACCAAATGAGAGCATTCGGGCATATGCCTATCTTAAAGCCATGCGCCTGCAGAAAGCATTGAAAGATCAACTCTATATCCAGATCGATCTAGTTCATCAAGATTTTCTGCGGTCAAATCCTAGTAGTTTTTTTGCCGACGAGTTATCAAACTATAAGGCAGAATCTTCTTTTGCTGAAATTCTATCGCCACTGGTTATTGAAGCCGATGGTACTGTAGTACCCCTTCAGCACGGCTTTGCCAGGCAGTATGCACTGGGAAATCTCAAAGACACACCTCTGGGTAAACTTACTAATCAGTGGTATCGGCAGTTCTATCCTTCCTTCCTGAAACTTTGTCGGCAGGTGTATGAACAGGAGATCAAACCTGCCAAGTTGCCTGTTACCGACTGGTATGAGGCGATCGCTCATCATGCAGAGAATATTAGTAAATCAAACCAAAATGAAATACCAACTTGTCCAACAGCACAGTGAAGAAGATTGTGGTGCAGCTTGTCTAGCTTCTATTACCAAATATTATGGTAAAACATTCACGATTAATCGTATCCGAGAAGCAGTAGGAACTGGACAGAACGGTACTACTTTATTGGGATTAAAGCAAGGATCGAACAGGTTTGGCTTCAATGTCCGAGGAATCAAATCCTCTATAGAAATGGTCGATAAAAATGTATTACCTTTTCCAGCAATTATTCATTGGAAAGGTTATCATTGGGTAGTTTTATATGGCAAAAAAGGTCATAAATATGTGGTTGCAGATCCTGGGTTGGGAGTCAGATTTGTAGATAAAAAGCTATTTTTAGAAGGTTGGACAGATGGGGTCATGTTATTACTCGAACCTGACCCCATAAAATTTACAGAACAACCTGATGACCACGATAAGATTAGGGGCTTTAGATATTTTTTAAAGCGAGTTTTGCCCTATAAAAATATTTTAGGAGAGACTTTATTAATTAACTGTGTTCTCGGATTACTTTCATTATCTTCTCCATTCTTATTGCAGATCTTAACTGATGATGTCTTAGTTAGAGGAGATACTCAACTACTTACTAGAGTTGCGATCGCAGTAGTAATTATGCATTTAGTTAGCAGTAGCTTACGGTTAGCTCAGTCTAGTCTAATTGCTCACTTTGCGCAACGGATTAAGCTGGGTTTTGACTTTGAATTTGGTAGGCAAATTTTACGTTTACCCCTTACTTATTATGAAACTCGTCGTAGTGGAGAAATTGTTAGTCGTCTCGAAGATATTCAAGAAATAAATCAATTAATTTCTCAAGCTGTAGTGAGTTTACCCAGTCAGTTTTTTGTTGCTCTTATTTCTTTAGGATTCATGTTTTTCTACAGTCCCAAGCTGAGTATAATTGGTTTGATGATAGCTGTATTAATGACACTTTCTACAGTTGCTTTTCTGCCCATACTGCAACAAAAAATTCGCCATACAATGGCTTTGTCGGCGGAGAATCAAGGAATATTAGTTGAAACTTTTAAAGGCGCAATTACAGTCAAAACTACTACAGCTGCCCCTCAATTTTGGGAAGAATTTCAAAACCGCTTTAGTCGTCTGGCCAATTTTACTTTTAAGACAATTAAAATTAGTTATATTAACGGTATTTTTTCTAACTGTGTTGCAAGTGTCGGTAGTATAGCCCTGCTTTGGTTTGGTAGTAACTTAGTGATTGACCAATATTTAACCATCGGGATGTTATTGGCATTTAATAGTATGAATAGCAATTTTAATTCCTTTATTAATACTACTGTTGAGTTTGTCGATGAATTTGCCCGTGCGAAAACCGCGACTAATCGTTTAACCGAAGTTATTCAAGCAACTCCTGAAACTCAAGAAGATATACAAAAGCCTTGGGGGAAAATTAGAGCAAATACCGATATTGTTTGCACTAATCTCAACTTTCACCATACAGGAAGAGTAGATCTGTTAGAAAATTTTAATTTAACTATTCCAGGAGGAAAGGTAACGGCATTGATTGGTAAATCTGGTTGTGGTAAAAGTAGTTTAGCTAAATTAATTGCTGGTTTATATCAACCACAGTCAGGGAATATTTGCTTTGGCGCTTATAATCAACAAGATTTAGACTTAGATTGCCTCAGACAACAAGTAGTATTAGTTCCCCAGGAAGCTCACTTTTGGAGTCGCTCGATTATCGAAAATTTTCGTTTAGGTAATCCCGATATTTCTTTTGAACAAATAGTAGAGGCATGTCAGGTTACGGGGGCAGATGAATTTATTAGTAAATTACCCGATAAATATCTGACTATTTTAGGAGAATTTGGTTGTAATCTTTCTGGTGGACAAAAGCAAAAATTAGCCTTAGCTAGAGCCATAGTTAATCATCCTCCAGTTTTGATTTTAGATGAATCTACTGGTGCACTCGACCCCATTAGTGAAGCCGAAGTCTTAGAAACTCTATTAGCTTCTAGACAGAGCAAAACCACTATTATCATCAGCCATCGCCCCCCTGTAATTAGTAAAGCTGATTGGATTGTGATGCTAGAAGAAGGAAAACTAAAATTACAAGGCGATCGCCATGAATTGAATTATCAAACTGGCGAACATCAACAGTTTTTAGTGGTGTAATCATGACTCAAAATACAGAAACAACTATTAGTAAACAGCAGAAAATTCGCTCGAAATCATCTAAGAATTGGAATTTAAAGCAGATTTTTCAGCAGATTGAAATAATTAAACGACAAACAAAACAAGAACCTTTAACCTCCCTAGAAAAAACCTGCTTAACTGGCTTATTTTGTGGTTTTTCTCCCGAAAAGATTAGTGAACAACTTCCCGACGAGCTGGACTATTATACAGTTCAAATTACATTTTGGACTCTTTATCGTTATCTTAAACTTCTAACTAATGCTGACAAGAAAGCAATTGCTAATTATCAAGATGTTATTAATAGTCTAGAAATATTTGGGTATAAAGCTGAAAATATATTGCTTGATGACAATGGACGGCAAAATTCTGCTTCTGCTCTGGTAAAAGCTCAAGTTAAGCCTATCGACCAAGATTCTTCAGCTTCTGAGAGTCAAGTCAACACCCTAACTCATCAACTCAAACAAAATTCTTTAACCCAGGTAGATGAAAATGATTTTATGCCTGCCGTTAGTCTTTGGACGAAACTAGGCGGATTATTTTTAGTTGGTTCGGTAGGGATCGCGATCGCACTGTCTGCTTTTACTCCCTACAAAGTTACGGTGCAAGCTCAGGCTAAAGTTCGCCCCGCAGGGGAACTAAAAATAGTCGAAGCTAAAACTGAGGGAACAGTAGTAGAAATTAAGGTCAAAGAAAATCAACCAATTAAACAAGGAGAGGTTATCGCCATAATCGATAGCTCTCGACTAGAAACCCAAAAAAGCCAACGACAAAGTCAAGTTCAACAATCAAAACTACAATTAACACAAATTAATGCTCAAATTCGCAGCCTCGAACGCCAAATACAAGCAGAAAAAGAGCGTATTCAAAGAGCAGTACAAGTCGCTACTGTCGAACTTAGTCGGAGTCGCCGAGAACATTTAGATCGGCAGATTACTACTCAAGCCGAAGTAGCAGAAGCTGAAGCCAACGTTAGATTAGCCGAAGAAGAATGGCAACAGGCTCAAGCACAATTTACTTCAGCCCAAGCTAACTTAAAATCTAATCAAGCTGCTCTGGCATCAGCTACATCTAAACGTAACCGTTATAAAACAATTGCGGCTACGGGAGCTTTATCGCAAAACCAATTAGAAGAAGCACAACTAGAAGTAGAGCAACTGCAACAACAAGTAGCCGCTCAACAAGCCACCGTAGAAGAACAAAAACGAGGTATATTCAGACAACAACAAGCAATAGAAGCTGCTGAAGCACGATTAAATAATGTCCGAGCAGCACTCAATCCTAGTGATGGAGAAGTGGCGATCGCCACTCAAAGAATTGCTCAAGAAAGCTCTAGTGGGAAAGCTACTATTGCTGCTTTAAACCGAGAAAAAGAAGCAGTTATTCAGCAACAAATTGAACTAGAACAACAGTTAGCTAGAGACTATCGTGAATTAAGCCAAATTAATCGAGATCTAAAGCAAAATGTCATTACAGCTCCAGCTAATGGTACTTTGTTTCAACTTTCTTTGCGCAATCCCAGTCAGACAGTTCAAGCAGGTAGCGAAATAGCTAGAATTGCCCCCAGTGAAACTTCTCTAGCTATCGAAGCCCTAGTTTCATCTAGTGATATTGCTAAGGTTCAAATAAATCAAAAAGCACAGGTTAAAATATCTGCTTGTCCGTATCCAGATTATGGCACTCTCAAAGGAGTAGTCACGAGAATTTCTCCTGATGCGATTCCTTATGATGGCAACTCAAATTTGTCTAAATCTCAGAATAGGAGTCAAACTAACGGAGCTTTTATTTATAAAGTACTGCTAAAACCAGACCATCTTACTTTAAGTCAAGGTAAAAACCAATGTCCGCTGCAATTGGGTATGGAAGGGAAAGCAGATGTAATTACCAAAGAAGAAAAAGTACTTCAGTTCCTGCTCAGGAAGGCAAGACTAAATACAGATATTTGACATAAGAACCAATAAACCAAACCTCCATAGTACAAAGTAAGGGAATACCACAGAGAAACCCTCCAGAAACTCCACTAACTAACTCTTTTGCTTCTACTTGCCAACTATCTCCCCATTGACGGCGATCGCGATTTTGTCTATCTTGATTCACTATCAGTAAAATTGACTCATAGAAATAATTTGCTAAGGCAAAAAGATCAGTAGATCATTTTATCTTTTAGTCTCCATAATGTGACCACATTCGGATGATTTTCACAATATTATCCGCATCTATAACCTCATACACTAAACGATGCTGCACGTTAATCCGACGAGAATATGCACCTTTCAAATTTCCCTGTAACTTTTCATAGCTGGGGGGGTTCGTAAAAGGATTTTGTTTCAAAACTTCTAACAATTGCTGTGCTTTAGGTTTC
Source organism: uncultured Pleurocapsa sp. (assembly GCA_965365755.1). Classification (GTDB taxonomy): domain Bacteria; phylum Cyanobacteriota; class Cyanobacteriia; order Cyanobacteriales; family Xenococcaceae; genus Waterburya. The sequence continues at coordinate 4,507 of CBDUCX010000020.1, read as the reverse complement.
AATCCAGATGCAGCAATTTTTTTAGCGTCTTTTTGGGTTTGATGGGTAAATTTTAGCTCCCAGGGACAGTCTACCACTCTAATTCTTCCTCACAAAGGCAGTTAGATAAAGGAGTCTTCATTCCTTCGATAATAGACTCTTGCAGCTCAGGTATCGACTGCAAACATAATGTCTCCTGCAAACTTTCCCAATCGTCTCTAGAGATTAAAACCCCATCGCCTTTGGGGGAAGTGATAATGCAAGGCTTACTTTCTTGATTGACTTGTTCCAATAACTTAAACAGATTAGCTCTGGCTTGACTAGCATTGTAAATGTCCATAGTTATTGCCGTTCATTTTTTACTAACATCTGCACTTCAATAAGTTCCTTGTTGTGCCAACCACAGCTAGAGCAAGTTTTACTTGATGGAAACCATTCCTCGGCAATGATTAACTCACTACCATAGAGCTTGCACCTGTACTCTAACTGTTAATCAATCTTCCTATAGCTAGACCTATGACTAGGAATGTACTAACAAGTCTTTGGTTACTCCCAAAGTTATAGTATCCCTACCATGTGCAAAGGACCGCTACCACTAAGCAACTCCACTAATAAACCAATAAAACCTAACATAGCCAAACGACCGTTCCAAACTTCGGCCGCAGTAGTTAGACCCCATTGCCATTTTTCTTGGGGATACATTTTCATGTTCTTTTTCGGATGAGTCACGTCGGCAAAAGAACAAGGATTAGAATCTAGGGAATCTACTACTATGTTGGCTAGAGAATTAATGAAGCCAGGATCAACATTGAGGGCAGGAACACGATGAAAGTTCTCAATCCCTGCTTCTTCCGCTACTTCACGATATTCTATGTCAATTTCTTGTAGGGTTTCGATATGTTCAGAAACGAAGCTAATGGGTACTACGGCTAAATCTTTGATCCCTTTTTCCCCTAACTCCTTGAGAGCATCATCGGTATAGGGCTTAAGCCACTCTACAGGCCCTACTTTACTCTGATATGCCAAAGTGTAATGATTTGTGCGACCAAGAGTTTGCATAATTAAGCGAGTGCATTCTTCGATTTGCTCTTGGTAAGGATCTCCTGCTTCCTCTACATAACTGACGGGGACACCATGGGCACTAAAAAATACATGGGCTTTATTGGGGTTGGGAAATTTGTCTAGCTCTTTAGCAATCAGATCTGCCATAGATTGCAGGTAACCAGAGTTTTCGTACCAAGAAGGTACTAATGTGTAGTCTATGTCCTTCAATTCTGGGTCTGTTGACCACATTTCTTCTAAGACACGGAAACTCGATCCACTAGTACTGATGGAGAATTGAGGATAGAGTGGTAATACGACTACTTCCTTGATACCATCATTTTTAATTTGAGCGATCGCTTCTTCCGTGAAAGGATGCCAATAACGCATACCAATATAAATTTTGGCGTCTTGTCCCATTTCCCTGAGCTTATCTTGAAGGGCATCAGCCTGGGCTTCTGTTATCTCGCGTAAAGGAGAGCCACCACCAATCTCTAAATAGTTTTCCTGAGATGTTTTAGCTCTCAAAGTAGATATTAACCAAGCTAAAGGTTTCTGCAATGCTTTAACCGGCAATCTAATGATCTCAGGATCGGAAAATAAATTATACAGAAAGGGACGGACATCTTCGATGTTATCGGGCCCGCCTAAGTTGAGTAGCAAAACTCCAATACGACCCATAGTTCTTATAGCTTATTTAAATTTTCAGTTTCTTTACTAATTTTAACAATATATCTTTTCTTTAGGATCTTCGGCTCACAGTACACAGAACTTAACTGATTAATGATCTGTATTTTGCAGTACTTGTGCTATTTTCTCAGATACTGAGGTTCAATCTCTTCTAAAATTCGACAAAGTTCTTGCTTAAATCAGTAAGATTATGTCTGTCGAAGGATAATTTTGTTATTTTGTATTTTTATATCATGTCTATAATCAGCTTACTACAGCCAAATTTGATTCTAGGAGGCACTATATTCGATTTAACCCCCCAGGTACTCAGAGAACATAAAATTGACGGGTTAATTCTCGACGTAGACGAAACTCTTGTTCCTTTTCGACAAAAAGAAACTTCTGTAGAGCTACAGGAGTGGATTAAAGAGGTTAAAACTGATATCCCGATTTGGCTAGTAAGTAATAATATTAGCTACTCCCGCATTGGTAATATTGCCAACTCTGTTGATTTACCCTTTATTTCTGCTGCCAAAAAACCTTCTCGCCGTAAATTAAAGCAGGCAGCAACAGCGATGAATTTACCCGTCGAACAAATTGCCATGGTAGGCGATCGCTTATTCACAGATGTTCTCGCAGGTAACCGTACAGGAATGTTTACCATTTTGGTCGAACCCATGATCGATCCTCTGGTGGCGATTCGGTCTCATCCTGTTCGAGACTTTGAAATTTGGTTCTCTCAGCTAATAGGGGTATCTCTAGGAGAAAATTCCGATGTTGCAACAAAAAGTAATAACTCTTGATTTAGTTAAATATAAAGAAAATATTATGAAACAAAGACTTCTGAGAAAAATCTGGGATCATGAATCTAAGCTTAAATGAGGTCAGCCAATATAAAGACCTTAAATATAATAAACAACTAATATATTAAAGTGGCGTTAATGCAGGTTGAGACTTGTGTTAGCGCCACCTTTAATTTAAGACGTGTCAGTCCAGTAGTCTGGATTAATAACAACAGACAGTTATAGCGCAGTTATAGCGATCGCAAATCAGTACCAGGAAAACTAAAGATATCAGGTTGTAAAATCTTTCAGCATCAAAGTTAAGATTAAATTTCGATTCTAATTACTCATTAATTCTCAATTCCTGATAAGTTTTATGGATGCCTTCGCCTTAGTTTCACCAGAATGGACTAAATCAGCAGTTCATGCGGTCAATTTTTGTTGTCCCAATTGTCAAGCCAATCCGACAAAGGCGAAGAACGTCTGGCTCAATCGTCGCGCTCCTGTCAGTATAGGGAATCAACGTAAATATCAGGAATTTTATTTATGTGAATGTGATACTGCTTGGTGGGGTTGGAGTAATGATCGTCCGCCTTCGCAATTGGGAGATAAATAAGATTCGCCTCTTTTTGTGTTATGCACCATGAAAGGCTCTATTCTAAAATATGATTCTAGTTATCTACTCAAAGAATGCAGTTTGACAAAATTCTGATCGCTAATCGGGGAGAAATTGCTCTACGCATTTTACACACCTGTGCTGAAATGGGCATTGCCACCGTCGCCGTACACTCTACTATTGATCGCCAAGCACTTCATGTTCAGTTGGCAGATGAAAGTGTATGTATTGGACCGCCGCCATCAGGTAAAAGTTACTTAAATATTCCTAACATCATTGCTGCTGCTTTGACTCGTAATGCCACGGCGATTCATCCTGGTTATGGTTTTCTAGCGGAGAATGCCCGTTTTGTAGAAATTTGTAACGACCATCAATTAACTTTTATTGGCCCTTCTAAAGAAGCAATGTTGGCGATGGGTGATAAATCTACTGCTAAAAAAACGATGCAGGAAGCGAAAGTACCTACTGTTCCTGGGAGTAATGGTCTGCTACGAGATGAAGCGGAAGCTAGAACTGTGGCGGCAAAAATTGGCTATCCTGTGATGATCAAGGCTACTGCTGGCGGTGGGGGTCGAGGAATGCGCTTAGTACGAGACGAAACGGACTTAGTGAGAATGTTTCAGGCTGCTCAGGGGGAGGCGGAAGCTGCATTTGGCAATGGGGGAGTATATCTAGAAAAGTTTGTTGAATGTCCCCGCCACATTGAGTTTCAAATTATTGCCGATAGCCACGGCAATGTGGTTCATTTAGGAGAACGAGACTGCTCGATTCAGCGTCGTCACCAGAAATTATTAGAAGAAGCCCCTAGCGCTGTTTTAAGCCCTGAATTACGGCAAAAAATGGGAGATGCTGCGGTCAGAGCTGCTAAATCGATTAATTATGTTGGCGCAGGAACAGTAGAATTTTTGTTGGATAAATCTGGCGACTTCTATTTTATGGAAATGAATACCCGAATTCAAGTAGAACATCCTGTAACAGAAGTGGTAACAGGTATAGATCTAATTGCTGAACAAATTCGGGTCGCTCAGGGAGAAAAACTAAGATTCACTCAAGATCAGATAAGTTTAAAGGGTCATGCGATCGAATGTCGTATTAATGCTGAAGATCCAAATCATAATTTCCGTCCTCATCCAGGGCGCATTAGCGCTTACTTACCCCCAGGTGGGCCAGGAGTGAGGATGGATTCTCATGTCTATACAGACTATGAAATTCCCCCCTATTATGATTCCCTAATTGGCAAATTGATTGTCTGGGGAGAAAACCGTGATGTGGCAATCAAGCGAATGAAGCGAGCTTTGAGGGAATGCGCTATTACTGGGGTTCCTACGACAATTGGGTTTCACCAAAAGATTTTGGAAGTTCCTGCTTTTCTTAAAGGGGAAATCTATACGAACTTTATTGCGGAACATCTCAGCGATTA
>CBDUCX010000019.1:0-30294 GCA_965365755.1 uncultured Pleurocapsa sp. | reverse complement strand
TAAGGTGACCAGAAAGCAGGAACCTGCCAATCTTTGCCTGCTGTTGACCAAAGCTCTAGTTGTGCTTGGCGTAATGCCTCTGCTTTGTGGTTTCCGTCTAAATGCTGATAGAAAAGCTTCATTAACTCCGTAGTCGAATCATCATTAACCTGCCAGAGAGTGGCTAGAGTGCTCAGAGAGCCATTTCTGACAGCAATACCTGCTAAACCTAAAGCTGCACGGCGATCGCCCGTTGCCGTTTCACAGGCGCTAAGAATGAAGAGATCGATGGGATTAGCCAATGCTTTGGTTCGGCTTTGCAATAGAATACCAAACTCTTTAATAGTTAATAGTTTTTGCCACATTAGTAAGAAAGTTTTTTGGGGATTGGGGTGAAATTGACTATGAGTCGCTAGATGAACGATGGTGGCAGAAGTTAAGTTAAGTTGATTCAGCAGATTGTCCGGTGTAAATTGCTCATCCAACAATACCTGACTATTTAATTGGTCTAATTTAGTGACATTTTCTAGCTCATCAGGCACGTTAGTCAGTGCCGAAAACTCCTGATTATCTACGAGTAAAAATTTGCTGATCCCTCCTGCTAAAAATGAGCGTGGTCGAGAATTTTGCTGGGGATTCACTAGCCGCAAACCAGGAGTCATAGCGATCGCATAATTTTCAATTAGGTATTGGTTGCCATCGTATAATGCTGACATGGGAATAGTTTGCAGCATCCCATCAAGTACAAACACTAAAGTCTGCGGCTGTTTGCTACTCAATTGGTCTTTTAATGGTTCAATTAACCAGCTATAAATCTGCGCCGCTAGTTGCTGTACTTCAAGAAGGCGATCTGGTTCAGTAATGTATTCTCTGAGATGCTGAACTGTTTCTTCAAGTTCTGCTTGAGTAATAAGCTGAGTATGGTGAGCAAATATCTGGCGAGGATTTGGTTGATTATCACTGGTTGCCAGAATAACTTCTAAACGCCCTGGTAAGACAATGGTGTAAATTACAGCTGCTTGTTGATCGATCTGCTCAATGCTTCTTGGTTCAAAAGTTATACAGGCATCCTGAAAATAATTATCTAATTCAGCCACCTGGAGAGCTTCAATCACGTTGCGAGCCATTTCTAACTCGTCATCTGAAGGTGATTCGGTTAATAATAAATCGGCAAGTTCACGGTATACAGGTTCAATCTGTTCCTTAAAATCAAACTGCACCTCTCTTTCTAAAATGACTAAATCACTACGTAAATCGTTCAGATTAGCTAAAGCTGCCTGATAACTAGCGATCGCTTTTTTTCTTTGTCCTTGTTGCCGATAGATTCTCCCTAGATGCCATTGCCAGCGATAAGTCATTTCTGGCGCATGTTCTCCTTGAGCTAAGATCAAAGCCTGTTCCAGTTGTTGCTGTGGCGTATAGTCTAACTGTAAATTTTGGTCTTGAGATAATTGACCTAAATAACCCCAGGCGTAGGATTCAAGACGATGATCCCCCGCTAACTGAGCCTGTTGAATTGCGTCACGATACATATCTGCAATATCTAACCAAGAATACCTGAGATTAATATTGTGCTGTTTAAGCCGATTGAGACTATTGGCAAATTTAATTGTGGCATAAAGGTTGCTTTGATAGTCTTGAGGGAGGTGAATTTTATTAGCTAATTTCTCAGCCTGTGACCATTGTTGGTTAGCAATCAATAAAGATAGTTGGTTTAATTGGGCTAATAGTTTGTAGGAATCAATGCCAGGATTAGATGCTTGTCTGTTTAGCTGCTGATAATATTTAATTGCTTGTTGACTATGGCTGATGAAGTGAGCCATGTTGTCCTGTTGTTTCGACTGTAAGGCGAGGGCTTGATTAATATTACCCAGACTTAAGAGAATTTTGGCTTGATTAGTGGGGGAGGAACTAAATAAATTGGCATCTAAAATTTGACTAGCTTTAATGAATCTTTGTGCTGCTGAAAATTTCCCCATCAATAACAGACTATTACCCAAGCTATTTAAACCATTAACCTGCCACGGTTTCGTCTGCTCCTCTGTCTGATAGATAATGGAAGTAATTTGTTCGTCGGTAAGATCGTTACAGCTATAGTCGGGCTGCTCAAAAGCCAGCAAAACGCGATCGCAAGAACGTCGATAAAAACCCATTTTGACCAAAGCCTCTGCCTGATCGAGTATCGTCCCTGAAATTCCCAGACGGTCATTAATTTGCCTATATAGTTGTTCTGCTTGCTGCCAATTTGCTAATGCTTGGTTGTGTTTTCCCGTGGCAAAGAGATAATGTCCCTTAATATTCCAAATCTGGGCTAATACTTGAGTTTTACTAGTGCTTGATGGTGCAACATCGATTAAAGTCAAGCTGGCATCAATATTTCGCCGAGATAGTTCCCAATCACCAGCCTGTTGTTGCACCAGGGCAGTTAGAGCGATCGCCTGAGCCTGTGATAAAGGTTGAGACTGACTTTGATAGATTTTCCTGGCTTGCTCTAGTAGCTGGAGCGCTTGAGCTGATTTTCCTAGTTGATATTGCCGTTGAGCCTGTTGAACTAGTTGGTCGGGGGAAACTTGAGCAGTAAGATTTAGGTCAAATCCTAAAATCAGACTTATACACAGCACAATAGTAACTATAAACCGCTGACGACTTTTCATCTATTCTTCCCGCAGGAGACTCTCGCTTCTAGTGACGAGAGGATGTCAACCCAATTAACAACAAACAAGTAGAAATTCAGTATATCAATCCTCTAAGAGATTAGCTTAAAGAAAAAGAAGCTCCGCATTTAGCCCGTTATCAAATTAAGGGCAACATGTCGTATCAAAGCGAAATTTTCGGGAGCATGACCCGAACGAATTCTCGAATTATCCTCATTGAAAGCAACATCAAGACACCAGTGTGATTGGTTTTCAATTCCCCAATGACTACGAGTAGCCCCTGCAAAACGTTCTACTCCACCATCTAAACTAGTGAGGTAATGACGATACAATCTTTCAACTCTAAAACTTTCAGTAGTTGTGGGATGGCTGTAATTTCAATCGAGTAGTTTATGTTCAATTAAATAATCAGTTCTGGGGTCTTCTAGGTTTTCAAAATGCTTCAGTAGTGACGCTGATGGATTGATTGAAGAATTCATTTTGAACAGTTATTTTAAGGTTCACTTTTCAGTATCCCTTAATTTTTTAATATGCGATAGTATTTATATACTTATATTTTTGATGATTTCTATAATTTTCTCTTTGATTGATAACAATTTTATTCTGACTTAATCTTACTAAGTACTTAAGGATTTTATTAAATTTGCTGTATGAACTCTGATTCAATGACTAAAGTATTTTTAGTAAGTCCTTGATTGGCAAAATTTCCTAATGTTTTAGAACTTAAGTTGGGCAATAGTATACTGTTGCTAATTTCCACATATCCTTCAGTTTGTAGTTGATAAAAAGTAATTTGATTATTTCTCCAGAGCCAGACTTCTGGAACTCTGATCGCTTGATATTTATCGAGGTCATCAACACTACCACTAGAAAAGATAACTTCGATCGCTAAATCGGGAATATCTTTATCACTATTGAAGGCAAAACTAACATCTGGCTCTTTTCCGGCCAAAGGTTTATTTTCCAGGCGGGTAGAACCCATAGGGAAATAAGCTAAATTGAACTTGCGACAATAAGCAGAGACTAAAATAGCAATGGTTTGGGCAATTCTTTGGTGATTTTTACTAGGAGACACTAAAGTAATTACTCCATTAAAATAGGAAACTCTGTAACCTGGGTATTCTTCGGAATTGAATTTTTCATAATCTGTCCAAGTCATTCCTGCCAAACTTAGAGTTTGATCTTGTCTTTGCAGGCGATCTCTATTTAGAGGAAGCTTTTTATTAATCAACATAGCTTATTTCCAGGAGTCTATATTAATTAGCATAACCTTAAAGGCGATCGCAATTACCTGACATCTCGCCCTCTGTCACTGATTTTGTTTCTTAGGAGAGAGATATGTAGGTAGGCGAAATTAAATATAAAACCAAAAGCAAGGTAGATATAAATAGCGATTACTTATCTCTCCCCACTTCCCTACTTGCCTACTCCCCTACTAAAGCATCTTCTAATTAATTTTACCCACCTACTTATACCTACTTATATTTGGAATTAGTTGCATAAACTAAAATTTCTGACATAGCTAGTTAATATCAGCTAGTTTAACGAGAAATGATATCCATGATTGTTGTAATTAAATCAGCAACTTCACCCCAAGAAATTGATCGCATTAACCGAGAATTATCCTCGAACCAGATCAAAACAGAAATTATGGGCAATAATCCAGTAGTTATTGGTTTAGTGGGCGATACTAGTCAACTAAATTTAAACCAAATTGAAACCATCAGCCCCTATATTGAAGCAGTGCTAAAAATCGACCAACCTTTTAAGCGTGCCAGTCTCGAATATCGCCAAGGAGAATATACACAAGTACTTGTGCCTACTCCTAATCAACTGGTGGCCTTGGGCAAAAATGCTCCTTTAGTTAATGTCGCTGGCCCTTGTTCGGTAGAAAGCGAAGAAATGATCGTCAACACAGCCTTTCAGCTTAAGGCAGCAGGAGCGCAGTTATTGCGAGGTGGTGCTTATAAACCGAGAACTTCTCCCTATGCCTTCCAGGGACACGCAGAACTTGCTTTAGAGTGGTTGGCTACTGCACGCCAGGAAACTGGCTTGGGCATCATTACTGAAGTTATGGATACTGCGGATATTGATGTTGTTGCTGAAGTTGCCGATGTTCTACAAATCGGCGCGAGAAATATGCAAAACTTCTCTTTACTGAAAAAAGTAGGAGCAACAGGAAAACCCGTGCTACTCAAACGTGGTATGTCTGCGACCATTCAAGAGTGGTTAATGGCAGCAGAATATATCTTAGCCACAGGCAATCCTAATGTAATTCTCTGCGAACGAGGTATTCGTACTTTTGACAAGCAGTATACTCGCAATACTCTGGACGTTTCTGCAATACCAGTTTTAAGAGAACTAACTCATTTACCAATCATGCTCGATCCGAGTCACGGGACTGGTAAATCTCAATACGTCTTACCCATGGCACTATCCTCCATTGCAGCAGGAGCAGATTCTTTAATGATTGAAGTTCATCCCAATCCTGCACAAGCCCTTTCCGATGGCCCTCAGTCTCTTACTCCTGAAGAATATTATCTCTTAATGGAAGAGATGAAGGTAATAGCGATCGCAGTTGGTCGTCCCTGGAAATCTGCTGCGGAATCGATCTTGAACCAACCCCCATTTTATCAGCAGTTGGCAGTAGCTAACTAGATTGTTCAACAGTCAGAAAATTACTGTGTCTTACTTCTGCAAAAAAAAATGCTAATGAAGTGATATTTCATTAGCAATGTTCCAAACAATTTTTTTCTATCTAACTATGAATATAGCATCTCAGACCCAATCACAACTAACAACTAATCTCGATCAACGGTTTAGCAATAGTCTTGCCGAGGGAGAGATCATGATCGGCGATCAGCCCTTAAATATAGACCAAGTTGCTCAAGTTGCTCGTTACGGCGCTAAAGTACTAATTACCGAAACAGAAGAAGTATTGCAAAAAGTACAAGCTTCCTGTGACTGGGTAGCTGAAGCAGTGGCATCGGGGGAACCTATTTACGGAGTAACTAGCGGTTTTGGAGGTATGGCGAATGTGGTCATTTCCCCAGACTTGGCTCAAGAATTGCAAAATAACATCATGCGTTATCACAAAGTAGGTGCGGGACAAAGATTGTCTTTAGCTGATGTGCGTGCAGCAATGTTGTTAAGAGCTAATTCTCACCTTCATGGTGCATCAGGTATTCGCCTCGAACTAATTCAACGCATCGAGACTTTCTTAAATGCTGGGGTTACTCCTCATGTTCGAGAATTCGGTTCGATTGGTGCTAGTGGCGATTTGACTCCATTAGCTTATATTGCTGGTGCCTTAGTTGGTCTGAATGATTACTATACCGTTGACTTTAACGGGGAGGAAATGACTGCCCCTGAAGCCTTGAAACTGTTGGGACTAGAACCTCTAGAATTACTGCCCAAAGAAGGACTGGCAATGATGAACGGTACAGCAGTGATGACTGGTATTGCGGCTAACTGCACCTATGATGCTCAAAATCTTCTGGCTTTATCTTTAGGGGCGCACGCTTTAGCCTTACAAGGTTTGAATGGAACTAATCAATCTTTTCATCCTTTTATTCATCAGTCCAAACCCCATCCAGGTCAAATTTGGTCGGCACAACAAATGCTGGAATTGATTGCGGATTCTGCTTTAATTCGCGATGAATTAGATGGTGCTCATGATTACAGAGGCTCTCAACCGATTCAAGACCGTTATTCTTTGCGTTGCTTGCCACAGTATACAGGCCCAATCGCCGATGGAATTAGGGAAATTGCCCAGCAAATTGAGATTGAAATCAATTCTGTAACCGACAACCCTTTAATTGATGTTGCTAATAATGCTAGTTACCACGGTGGTAATTTCTTAGGACAGTATATCGGTACTTCGATGGATAACTTGCGTTACTACCTGGGCTTGTTGGCGAAGCATTTAGATGTGCAAATTGCCATGCTAGCAATGCCAGAGTTTAATAATGGGTTGTCCGCTTCTTTGGTTGGTAATACCGAGCACCCTGTGAATATGGGACTTAAGGGGCTGCAAATTACTGGCAACTCGATCATGCCTTTACTGACTTTCTATGGTAACTCCTTAACTGATCGCTTTCCCACTCATGCCGAACAATTCAATCAAAATATTAACTCTCAAGGATTTGGTTCAGCTAATTTAACCCGTCGCTCGATTGAAATCTTTCAACAATATATGGCGATCGCCCTGATGTTTGGCGTGCAGTCGGTTGATTTACGGACTAAGCAGATTGCTAATCATTACGATGCTTCTCAATGTATCTCTCCTGCTACTAGAGAGTTATATTTGGCTGTTAAAGAAGTAGTAGGGAAACCCCCTTCAGCAAAACGTCCCTACATTTGGAACGACAACGAACAAGCTTTAGACGAACACATTGCCTTAATTGCTGCTGATATTACTGCTGGTGGTCGAATCGTCCAAGCGATCGCTCAGGTTGTATCCAGCTTGAACTAATTATCTTTGATTGACGCAACATAGGAAGAAAATTATGAACTACGAGCATGCTATCTCATCTCAGGAGCAAGTTACTTTAGAAGTGACTGTAGAAAATCTATCGCCAGAGAACGGTGCTATTGTTACTCCAGTCTGGTTTGGTCTTCACGATGGCAGTTTTGATACTTTTGAAGTTGGCGAATCAGCTTCTTCTGGAGTTATGTATCTAGCGGAAGAAGGAATTACTGGTCTAGAAAGTACCGTTCCAGGTGTGGTTGAGGCTTTAATCGAGATGGGCTTAAATCCCGAAGTCTTACCCGCACCAGAAAATACTCTAGGAAATATTTTTGCTGAGAGTTCCGCAGCCGAAAATGGTGGCACTCAAGGTATCGTTGACAGTGCAGAAAGTCCTCTGGGAATTGTTCCTGGCGACACTCTTTCTGTCACTACCGAGATCGACGTCAACAATTTAGCTAACAATCGCTTTTTTAACTATGGAGCGATGTTTTTCCCTAGTAACGATGCCTTTATAGCTAATGACGAAGCGATCGAGCTTTTTGATGGGGAAGGTAACTTTATTGGTGAAGACATTATTGTTACCAGAAATGATGTCTGGGATGCTGGCACAGAAGTCAACGACGAAAATCCCAACAACGTTCCTTTCACTTTTGATGAAATTGGTAATGGTATTGAGGAAAATGGCACTGTTCAATCTCATCCAGGCTTTCAAGAATTAGGTAGTGGTGGAGTCTTAGATTTTGGGGAGGGGATGTTTGCTAATGCCGACTTTACTGCCTCAGACGCTCCCATTGCGCGAATTTCTATTAATCCCGTGATTAATGGTACTGCGGAAAACGATTTGATTTCGGGTAGTAGTAATCGGGAAATTATTAGGGGATTTGACGGTGACGATCGCATCTTTGGTAAAGCAGGAGATGATGACCTATTAGGTGGCAGTGGTCGAGATCTGATCCTTGGCGGTGTCGGAAACGATTTGATTAATGGCGGTGATGGTGACGATCAACTGTGGGGTAAATCGGGAGCAGATCAATTTGTTCTCCAATCCACCTATGGACAGGACACAATCTTTGACTATGTAGATGGGGTCGATTCTTTCGTCTTAGCTGGTGGTTTAGAGTTTAGCGACCTAACTATTACTCAGGGTGTTGATCGAGTTGGGCTAGAAATTACCGATACAGGAGAAGACTTAGCTTCCTTGATGGGAGTAAATGCTAACGATATTGGAATAGAAGATTTCACTGTTACGGCTGAACTTTAAGAAGTTATCAATAGCATTTCTCTCAATACCGTTCGGTTAAGCCCCCGACGCGAAGCTAATCCTTTAGGGCAGCCCCCAACTTTGGGGGAGCCATATTTTTGAAAGTCCCCCAGGATTGGGGGATTTAGGGGGCGATAATCAGCAACCTTTTTACGAAAACTTACAATTCAAGGAAAAATATAAATCATGACATTAAACATACAAGCACGTACTCCCGATGAGATTATTGGCAAACATCTTGTATATACTTACGATAATGGCTGGCAATATGAGATTTACGTCAAAAATGCCCAGACCTTTGCCTACCGTATTCACAGTGGAATTGTTGCAGGTCGCTGGGTAACTGATCAAAAGGCGGATATTGTTAAAATTGCCGACCATGTTTTTAAGATCTCTTGGGATGAACCCACTGGCACTGTTGTTTGCGTAACGGTTAATTTAGCAAGGCAGGAGTTGCATGGTGCTATCTTCTTACCGCAATGGGTTGAACAGAATCCTGAAAAAACAGTCTGCTATCAAAATGAACATCTCGACTTGATGTACAAATATCGTGATCAAGGTTCTACTTACCCCAAGATGATTATCTGCGAGTTTGCTACCATCACCTTTATCGAAGATTGTGGAGGGGAGCGCGGCGATGTAATTAACTGTTCGCCCAGTGAACTGCCACAGGGATTCCCTCATCACAAGGCTAAGGAATTGATAAGTAGTTTGAAAACTTGATTCAATTTGGCGAGGCGACTTTGTTGGTGACTTTATTAACTTAGCCAACAAAGTCAGTGGCTATTGGAAAAAGCTAGTATTTTTCAGACTCAAGCCATTCCAAAAACAAGTTTCACATCAGACGTAAGATAAGACTGACTCTTAAAATGGATATCATCAGCCATAATATCAATTCAGGAAATACTTAAGACACATAAATCCTGGTAAAGGCGTTTTGCCAAACGCCCCTACAAACTATCTGTCTTATCCAAAAACTGAAACGATATAACTCAAGGAGCTAACCTTTGAATCTCCAGGTGTGACTCAAGATAAACTTATGTAACATTAAGCTTGCACATAAAATCCTCATAATCTTTACCTAAACTTTGATTAGAGCTAATTTAAAAGATAAAGTTGCCGAAAAAAGTAGTTACGTCGTTGACAACTTGAAAATATTTTTCGACCAAGACGATCATAAGGAGCGTTAACATGGCAGATGATATTTATTGTGCAATTTATGGCAAGACCGCTGTTGCTCAAAATGAACAAAACAAGAGTCAGGGATGCGGGTTTACTGGGTCAAGGTGGAGTTCTGATGAGCAATCTCACATAAACTGGTGTGTCAATGTGTCAGCCACTCTGGCAGACCAAGAAACCGCCACCCGAGTTAAAAAACTTCTTGAATGTGGGGTAAAGTTTCCCCCTGGTGCCGACAAGAGATGTAATATATATGCCCATATTGCCGTCGCACAAAATGAAGCTAATCTAGCAATTGGATGTAATCTGAGCGGATCAAGGTGGAATTCTGACTATAATCGTCATTATCAATGGTGTCTACAAGTAGACGAAGATATAGCTAAATCAGAGATGATGGCAAGAATGAATCAGCTCACTCAATGTGCTGAAAATTAGGAGCCACAGTCACAGTAAAGATCTGAAATGTTTTGATTGCATGGTAATAGTTTTATAGCTTGTCCCAAGCATCTCTTTGCCCCCCAGTAAGCAAGTTAATGTTGAGGCAATGCTTAATCGTAGGTTTCGGCGATCGCTCTAAAATAGCTTCAATAGCCATAACTCAAGGGGCTAACCTTTGAATTTCCCAAACAGACTCTAGATCTAAACGAGAATATAAAAAGCGATCGTGTAGTCGATTTGGTCTACCTTGCCAAAATTCAAAACTATGAGGCACAACTCGATAACCACCCCACGCCGAAGGCAAAGGAATTTCTTGGTTGTGAAACTTGCGTTTGATCTCATCAAATTTTAGCTCTAGCATTTTGCGGGAAGAGATCGCCGTACTTTGTTGCGAACACCATGCTCCAATTTGACTACCTCGGGGACGAGTAGCAAAATACTTAAGAGATTCAGCAGTAGAAATTTTGCTAGCAGTTCCCTCAATGTGAACCTGACGTTCTAAAGCTGTCCAAAAAAACAAGAGGGATACTTGATGATTTCCTTCGATTTGCCGAGCTTTTTTACTTTCGTAATTAGTAAAAAAAACAAATCCTTGGCGATCAAAATATTTCAAAAGCACCATCCGTTGTGAAGGTGAACCATTAGCTGAAACTGTTGCCAAACTCATGGCATTCGGTTCTGGTAGATTAGCAGCACAAGCTTGTTGAAACCACAGTTCAAATTGTTTAAAAGGATCTTCGTCGAGCTGTTCTCGCTTTAGCCCTTCTAAGGCATATTCTGTTCTAAAATTGCCAATGTCCATAATTGTGCGGGGATCGTTAGTTCTTCAAGTAGCAAGTAGCAAGTAGCAATGGATACTCTACCAGACGTAACAACTTTCTTAAATTATCGATCTAAAATGATAAGTGTAAATTGGGGAGAGGTTACATTATTTTGGCGAGTTTAACAACCCCAGATTGGCTCTGTGTCATAATAATTACTCAATAAATATACTCAATATAAGGGGGTGGAAAGCATGACTAAGGATAAATCTATGCATGGTGAACCTTCTCAACTTGAGTTGCAGCGCAGGCAAATGGTGGAATACCAGATTCGCGATCGCGGTATTCAAGATCAACGAGTCTTAGCAGCCATGTCTAAAGTACCTCGTCATCAGTTTATTGAATCATCTGAGTGGGATTTAGCCTACAGCGATCGCCCTTTACCCCTTAGTCATAATCAGACTATTTCTCAGCCTTATATCGTGGCATATATGACCGAGGCTGCTCACATTTCTCCAGAAGACAAGGTGCTGGAAATTGGAACTGGTTGTGGTTACCAAGCGGCAATATTAGGGGAGATAGCTCAACAAGTCTATTCCATCGAACGTATTCCCCAATTAGCCCACGAGGCTCGTCAAACCCTCAGTAAACTAGGTTACGATAACATCGAAGTAAAAACTGGTGATGGATATCAAGGCTGGAGCGAACATGCTCCCTATGATGCCATTATTGTAACTGCTGCCCCAGATAAGATACCTCAAACTTTGCTCGACCAATTGGCAGTAAACGGGAAAATGGTTATTCCTGTCGGTAAGTGGCATCAAGAAATCTTTGTGTTGACCAAGACAGAGGATCAGATAATTCGAGAGATAACCATTCCTGTTCGTTTTGTTCCAATGAAAAGAAAAGTTGCCCAATAAGGAGAATTTGGCATAATTTTAAATATGAGTAGGTCGTATATAGCAATTCTCATATTGGTGAGATACACCTCGGTTATGTTTGGTCAAAGGGAAAGGGGAAAAGGGAAAAAATAATGTACCTCATTAATTTGAGAAACGCTATAAATAAAATTAACTTGTTAAGACTGTTAGTTGTTAGTTGTTAGTTGTAATAGCTTTAATCAGATTCATACTTCTTAACCTATTTGACTTTATTTAACTCTACTTGCTTATAAACAATTTCACAGGGTATCATGCTTCTGGAGCTACGGATCTAGCATTTACTTAAGCGATCGCATTTTCAATTGTTTTGGGTGATAATCCCAGTCTTTTCAGATCGAATGATTGTTGAGCGATCGCACTTATTAATAAAACTTGAGTGGAATTTATTTCTTAGTAGTTTCGATGAGTACAAAATCTACTAGTGTTGGGGAGGTAAAAGGTAAAACTGAGATCTTGCACCTAATCTGTAATTGACTTGTGTTATTAGGGAAAAGGTTAAAGGTTAAGGGGAAAAGGATAATAAATTCATGATCAATTCTTGATTATTAAGTTTTTTTGTACTGCTGCAAGATATGAGTAAAAGGTAAAAGGGTAAGGGCATTCGTGACAAGTTAAGACTGTGTGTTGTTTGTCAACTTGCTTTTAGCTATCAGCTATCAGCTCTTAGCTCTTAGCTCTTAGCTTTTAAGGCATTTTAAAGTTAATCCTCTTTTTCCAAGCGATCGCTTAAAAGTGAATTACAATTTGTATATAGGGTTTGCTGAAAAAGTAACCTCTAAAATTCACAATAATCATCTTGTTCAAAAAATAAGTTTTTCTTTTAAAAGCCATACTTTAGTATCAAGTTTTATAATAAAAGAATCATTTTTTAAGCTTAATTTAGATGAATTCACAAATAAAGACATAAAAAGACAGTAAACCTGCCTGAGCAAGGTAGAAAGATTGATTACTAAAAAAGTAATTGCAATGGAAGTTTCTGAAGTAGAGGACAGTTTTGACATGACACAGTTAAGACTATAACGTCTCTTAGCCTGCCCAAATTTTCCTTCAATAGAATTACGAAATCTTTCGTCATCTTGAGCTTGTTTTTTAGTCTCTTTACTAATGTTTTTAGGCTTTCTTCCTAATGGTGAGCCACTAATTCTAATTCCTCTTTCTTTACACCATGCTCTATTGGCTCTAGTTCGATAAATTTTATCTACATGAACCGAACATGGATAATATCCCGTGTAGTTTTTATACGCTTTTACTTGTGTTTTAAAGTCTCCAGATTCATTAAAATTATCCCAACTTAAATGGTCTAAAAATACATAATTATCAAAACAACTTACCGAGAGTTTTGCCCCAAATTCTACAGGTTTTCCCGCTTTTCCTCTCACTATAGGGCGGATATGAGGTTGAGTTATACTAACAATTCTATCCTCGATTCGGTTCGATTCATTCTCATACATCCACAATTGTTGACGATAAACTTCTGCTATTACCAACAACATTTTATATTTTCTTGGACTCAGGCTGCTTAACTCGGCTCCTGAATTAATTAAATTGTCTATATGAGACAAATTTCTTTTGATATATTGTAGTTGTTTCAAGATAGCATCCCTTCTGTCTTTTCGAGATACGTGCCGTTTTTTAGCTACCTTTAAATAATTCTTTCTCGCTTTCTTTCTGTAAGTTCTTGGCTTTTTATCAAGCTTATTTTGGCGATTTTGATGCAGAGAATCTAGGATTTTTTCACTTTGCTTTCTAGTTTGATTTAATATTGCCAAATCATTGGGATAAGTAATATCAGCAGGCGCAGCAGTAGCATCTAATATCAGTTTTCCTTTATTTGTTACTTCCTCCAGTTCCCCTTCTTCTTTTTTTTTTTCTTCTGTTGATATTTCTTCTGTTTCTTCTTGGAAATCTTTCACCATTTTTTGGTTAATTTTTTTAACAAAATTGATCTTGATTCTTTCTCGAAAATAAACCATCATCGATGCTTCAAATGGGGCTTCATTGCTATAGTTTGACATCCCTATAAAATACTGTAAGTAAGGGTTTTCCCTAATTTGTTCTATGGTTTCTTTATCCGAAGTCCTCAATTTTTCTTGAATAATTAATGCTCCCAATGCCATCCGAAATGGTTTGGCTGGCGCACCCATTTTTTCGGAGAATTTTTCGGCATATTCTGTCTCAAATTCCCCCCAGGGAATTAATTCCGCCATGATTACCCACCGATTATCTGGAGACAGCTGTCCTGAAAAGGGCATTTCAAAGTTATCTGGGGTAAGCTTAGGCTGGTTAAATTTGCGCTACATCTGTTCTAGCTCAGATAAGTGCAAGGGGGTTTTACCAATTTTAGGGCTTTTGCGCCCCCTAAACCTAACTTTTTCGTCGCTCCTAAATGGCTGTAACCTTCTTTAGCTCAATGGTTCAAAGTTTTCCAGCAAATCCTATTGATAATTTGATAATCTATAACTCATTATATTAGAAATAGGGCAACCGCGTCGCCTAAAAGATTGGTGTAGCCAACCATCGCATTTGCTGGTGTATCAATTCACTTCAATAACTTCTACATCTTCAATTAATTTTCCTTGATACATTAAAGATTCGTGAGCGTTAGTATTTAAACCCACCTTGACTTCGTTTTTACCTGAAGGTAAAGTTGCCAAATAATACCAATTACCATAAATGCGAGTAACCTTTTCTCCATTTACATACAAATGGGCGTGTCCTTTATTTGGCTGATTGTCGTTGTTGACCATTTCAGGTGCAAATTCAAAATTATCCAACTTAATTTCCAGATTCCAGCCTTTAAGACTATCTTCATAAACAACTAAGTCCACAACAGGAACAGGTTGCCCTTCGGAAATCGTGATTGTTTCGTGATGATGATCAGAGTCGGCATGGCTTCCTTCTACTTGTTCATTAGCATTTACTGAAGTGATAGCAAGACCAAGAATTAAGGGAACTAAAAACTGTTTTTTCATCATTAATTGAGGCAAATACTACGAAGAACACACATTGTCCCAGCAATCGGCTCAATAATGCAAAAGACAGCTTGTCGTATTAAGCAAACAAACAAATACTCTAAAATTACACCTATTAAAGCCTTAAGCGATCGCCATAATCTTCTAAAAAACGCTCAGGGTAGCTGTCGATAAAAAGCGATCGCTTGACTTTCAAGACAATCGCTACAAATTTAGACAACGGATTAAGATTCTTCGAGAAGAAGTATTTGGTTGATCAGCAAAAGTTTCCTTAAAATTGGCACCAGAGAAACGTCTATCAAATGGATAACCCATAGGGCGCTGGTCTGGATATTCGTCGCGGGCGCCACAAAAGCTCATGGAACCACAATGTTCTGGGCCAGGTACACTATCGATTTCACCATCGGTAATCATAGCAAAGAGTCGAAAGTACATTCCTGTTGCAGTTCCTCTCGGTACTAGCAGATGGTAGGGCCAACCACACTCGCAATAGTTGTCCTCTGGGTCGTCTCCTGGTTCAAGATCGCGAACTTCGTTGGGACTCATAACAGGTCGTCGAATTACCGATGATTCCTGATCTTGACGAAATACAACTGCTTCTTCGTCAGGCTTCAAGTCATATTGAAATTTATCCATCTCGATCCAAAGCCGTCGATTATTAATGTGCTCATCTTGCAATGGATTCTCAATCTCGCCAGAGTCAGCATCGACAACGGTGCTAGGAGCAAGGAACAAACGGACAGTGACCTTTTTATCCTCTGCTGATTCGTTTTTCAAGCGAATGAAGTAACAATAGGGGACATGATCCAGATAGGGAAATCCTACAGTTTGCTCGTTTTGCAAGGTAAATTTCCCCAGTTTCATTTCTGTTGGCAATTCTGCGATCGCTTCAAGTTGGTGTTTTACTCCTTTATAGGTAAAAGTAGAAACGCCAGAGGTGAAATCATTATTCCAATTTGTATTCCCCCCAGCATTACCAAAGGCGTGTTGCCCAATGGCAGCTCCCTCGCTTTCAGGGTTGCAAATTGCTTTCAAGTCTTCAAGTCGGCATAAGATCAAGTCAGTACTCTCGGTTCCCTTTGTCCTCATACTGACTGGCGGACGATCATCGTAGTTATGAGGGGCTAATCTTTCCTGATGTCTGACTCCCATATCGTCAATGTGACGATGCCAACGCCAAAAAATCGGATCGCGTATTGCTGTGGCAGTGTTCGCCATTACTCCACTTTCTTGCTTATTGGGTATGGCATAGGCAAGCAAAATGTGACCGAAACCGTGGTGATTTTTATAAAATTGGTTAGAAACTGTACCGATAGTTGGCTCACTTGTATTGCCAATCAGCTCACTCCCTCGATAATTTTGTGGAATTTCTACAAATTTATTCCCATTCCTGAAATAGCCACTGTCAATAGCGTCCAGCGTGCGATCTCTGATTAACTCATGCTCATGAATCGTATAGGCAATACCAGGATCATTTACTGTAAGATCTCTGAGGTAAGTTCCCCCTGGTCGAGCAGTATATTCAATAAAAGATTCTGGGTTAGAACCTGGAGTTACCAGCCCACCAGGATCATAACCTTCGGGGATGGGTTGACGATAATCACTATAGGGAACGACCAGACCGAGTCCAGCAGCAATTCGCTCCGCATCATAGCGAGCCAGCATCTGCTGATGCATATAAAGAAATAACTCCCCATGACGATCTTTTAAACGTCGCGTATTTGGATCTTTGGGATTAGGAATGCCTCGGGTGGGATAAACCACATGCCAATGTTCGTGGTGTTCGTTGGCTAGGGGATCTTCTCGAAACCAGTCGAGGCGTTGTTCTGGAGGACTAGAACCACTTTGAAGGCTGCGAGCATAAACTTCTCCTGGTTTATGTGCCCTCATCCTCAATGCCGAGGAGGCAAAAGCTTGTCCCGGTGATCTGATCAATAAACTAGGAATGCTCAATTTTCTACCTTCTGGATGATGAAGGATAAATAGCATCAGGGCATGTTCAACCAGTCCCACAGCTCGCCGTTCTTTTTCAATTTCTACTTGGTCTGCTACCTTTTCCAGCCCATCATTGCCTGGTGTTTCATTAGCCAACTGCATAAACTGCGCCGCTAGATTAGTAGCTTCTTCTATATGTTCATCGATGAATTCGCTAAAGAACTTAGCCTGTGGAGTATCAACCGATCCTATTACTGGTTTTAAAGCTGCTCTGGAAGTTACGCTGGAAGTTGCTGAACCTGGCAAGCTGCCAAAAAGCCGATTCACCCGATTTTGAATTTCCTTAATTTCTGCCATTGTATCTCTCCTGAATACAAATGATTCAATTTATTATTCCTATTAATAAACTTGTTCGGTGTTACATTTTCACAGCTATCCAAGAAGCAACATAACTATATTGAACCTTTTAGTAATTATTAAGTTAAGTCTCCCTAGTAATTACTCTGATTAGATAACCAAGAATTACGCATTTCGTTATATTTCGTAACACTAAAATGCACAGTAGAAGAATGTATTGTAGGGCTCCTATTATTTAGGATAACGCCATCTATTTTCCAGCTTTAGTGATCTTTAATTATCTTATTGATCCCATAATCAGAACTAGAAGAGCTTAAAAAACTAATAAGCGATCGCTTTGATAGACAAGACGAAAAAATCAGCGATCGCTTTGACAAGCAAGACCAGAAAATCAATGACACCAGAATTGAACTTGCCCGAATCAAGGTTGATACAACCTAGAGTAAGTGGTTGTTTGGTGGTCTATTGAGCTTTTAGTTTGATTTTGTTAAGGGTGATAATTACGGTGATTTTTAAGTTAATTAGAAATCGCGATCACCCGAAAATTAATCAGCAGTAGACAAGATATTTTGCGCTAACTTCTCAGGAACTTCTTGTAAATGAGCTTCTTTCCAGTTAAAAAAGCCCACTCCCAAGGTTAGAGAGCGTAATTCAATAATAAAATCATGCATTTCCGCTTGAGGTAAATATCCTGTGACTGTATCCCAGCTATTCCAATCAGCAATGCGGTCATACCCTAGAATTTGCCCTCTCTTGCCAGAAATCAGTTGTAAAGCTTTAGAAGTAAAATCGTTCGGCACAGAAACAGAGATTTCTAAAACTGGCTCCAACAATACAGGGTTGCACTGACTCATCCCTTCACTCATCGCAATTCTTGCTGCCTGTTTGAAAGCTTGTTCCGAACTATCTACGGAGTGATGAGAACCATTGGTTAAGGTAACATCAACATCGACTACAGGAAAACCCAAGGGACCATGTTGTAAATATTCTCTAACTCCAGTTTCTACCCCTGGAATATATTGCCGTGGCACTACACCCCCGACAATAGATTGATGAAACTGAAAACCCTCTCCCCGACCCAAGGGTTTAATATCGAGATAGACATCACCAAAAGCACCATGTCCACCACTCTGATGCTTGTAACGACCATGGGAGTTGGTGGAACGACGAATGGTTTCTTTATAGGGTACTTGCGGTAAATTGGTACTCATGGGCAAGTTATACTTACGAGCCAGACGAGCTAAAGCAACCTGGAGGTGAACTTCTCCCTGACCCCATAAAATTACTTCGCGGGTATCGCCGTGTTGTTCCCAATGTAAGGAAGGGTCTTCTGCCAGCAGTTTACTTAAGGCACTGCTAAGTTTCACTTCATCCTTACGGTTTTTGGGCGCGATCGCTAGAGCATAGACAGGGGCAATTACCTCAGCTTTAGGCAGGGGGGAAATTGGTTTAGTAGCATTGGATAGAGTATCTCCCGTGTTAGCGTTGTCTAGTTTGCCTAGAGCCACGATGCTACCCAGAGGCGCTCTTTGCAGAGGTGTTTGTTGTTGCCCCCTTAATTGATAAATACCGCTAACTCTTTCCCCATTCAAGGTCATCCCGTCTGTAAGTTCACCCTGCCAAACTCTAACTAAAGATAAACGTCCACCTTGGGCAGTAAAGTAAGTTTTTAAGACTTGAACTATGGTATTTTCTGCTTCCTTAGCTGACAAACCCCGACGTTGAGTCGTAACTTCAGGGGAGGGAGCTTCTTTAACTAGAGCATCCAGTAGGGGACGAACGCCGAAGTCATTTTCTGCCATGCCAAAAAAGACAGGAACAATTAAGTCGGCACTTAACTCTTGTTTGAGATCCTGGAGTATTTCGGCTTGAGGCGGTTCAATTTCTTCGACTAACTCTTCCAGCAAATGATCATCAAATTCAGCCAGAGTCTCTAACATTTCCTGGCGGGTAAGTTGTTCCAACTCGGCTAAATCTTCTGGTAGGGGAATAGGATCGGCTGGTTGTTGAGGGTGATATTGATAGGCTTGTTCCGAAACTAAATCAATATAGCCAATGCACTGCTCCCCCTGATTAATGGGGTACTGTTGTGGTGCCAGAGGACGATTGGAAGCTTCTCTGAGCGCCTGAAGAATTTCCCTATAGCCATATGAGCTACGGTCAATCTTGTTAATAAATACTAAATGGGGAATTTTCCAATCATCCAGAAACTTAAATAAAGGTGCCAAGGTTAAAACCTTATCAACTAATGGCTCGCAAACTACAACCACTACTCCAGCACCCACCAAAGCATTGTAGGTTTCCTGGAGAAATTCTACTGAACCAGGACAATCTAAAAAAGTTAAGTTGATTCCTTGGTGTTCGGTATCAGCAACCGATAATTCTACGCTCATATGGCGATCGCGCGCTTCGGCTGAGCTGTCACTAACTGTATTTTGCTCTTTAATGCTACCTTTACGGGTGATTTGCTTAGTAACAAATAAAATACTTTCCAGTAGTGTAGTCTTGCCGCTAGAGTATGGCCCGACAATAGCCACATTACGAGTGTTATTGGTGTTACTTTTGCTCATAACTAAACCCCAAATTAATATTTATTTTTTAAGTAAAGACGCTGTTTGCTTGGCTGCCGATATCAATAGTGCTTTTACTATCATTATCGCAGTTCGAGAGTCCGTTACAGACATCTGTGTGACTTTACTTATTGACATCCTCCAACCGTCTCTGACGGGGGATTCCTAAGACTCACGACTTAGGTTTCTGTTTCCTTCCCGCAGAGCGGGTTTTTCGCAACTGCCCACTAGAAATATTTCTATCAGGTCTTATGTCCGCTCCACAGACAATCACTGCGAGCCCCGCAGCGAGTATATTCTTTCCAGCATTAATGTCTCTGTCGATGCCCTTGGTTTGACAACTAGGACAATCCCAGGTGCGGATTTTAAGAGGCAACTTGTCCATCACAAAACCGCAATGATTACATCGTTTACTACTAGGAAAGAATCGGTCAATTTTGACCAGTTTTCGACCGTACCATTCACACTTATACTCAAGCTGACGAAACATTTCACCCCAAGCAGCATCGGAAATAGACCGAGCCAGCTTATGGTTCTTGACTATGTTTCTAATAGCAAGATCTTCAATAGCAATTACGCTATTTTCTTGAACCAGCGCCGATGTCAATTTGTGCAGGAAATCGGTACGAGCATCTTTAATTTTGGCGTGGATCTTTGCTATTTTACGTCTCGCTTTATTTCGGTTAAAAGAGCCTTTGGTTTTCCGACTCAATTCCTTTTGCGCTACTTTAAGTTTTTGATACAGCCGATTAAAATGCTTTGGATTAGCTATCTTATCTCCGTCGCTGGTAGTCAGCAGACTAGAAATACCAACATCAAGACCAACCTTTTTATCGGTTGGTGGCAACGCCTTCAAAGTTGGATCATCTACTAACAAAAAAACAAACCATCTTCCAGAGGGTTCGAGTTTGACTGTCACCGTAGAGGGACTGCACCCATCGGGCAACAACCTAGACCAAACTACATTCAATGGCTCTTTGCACTTAGCAAGCCACAGTTTGTTGTCTCGGTACTTAAAAGCCGACTTGGTGAACTCCGCCGACCCACCATTACGCTTGGCTTTAAAGTTCGGATATTTCGCTCTTTTACCCCAGAAGTTAGCAAAAGCCTTTTGCAAATGCCTGAGACATTGCTGCAAAGGCACACAACTTACCTCGTTGAGAAAATCCAACTCTTCCGTCTTTTTCCAACTGGTTAACAAGCTAGAGGTTTGCTTGTAATCTATTCTCTCTTGCCGTTCATACCAACCTGCAATCTTAGTTGCCAAGGCTTTGTTATAGACCAAGCGCACACAGCCCATTGTCCGTCGCAAAAGATTTTCTTGCGAACTAGTTGGGTAAAATCTATATTTGTAAGCACGCTCAGTCATGCTCACATTATACCATATTGAATGTTACAATCGGGTGAGCGAAATTTGCGGTGGCAAAAATTAATTTTCCTGTTGTTTAAGTAACGACAAAAAAGGCTGCTACTCGTTACTCATTACTCATTACTTATTACTCATTACAAAGTGCCCGAAGGGCTTGGTAATGCTGAATAACTAAACTGAACCAGCTTAATCGTCATAACGAATAATATCGTCGTCGCCCAAATACTCGCCGTTCTGCACTTCAATCATCACCAAAGGAATTACTCCAGGGTTTTCTACCCGATGAGCCGTATTCATCGGTACGTAAGTAGATTGATTCTGCATGACTAGGGTTTCTTGACCATTACAAATCACTTTGGCAGTGCCCGAAACTACAATCCAATGCTCACTACGATGATAGTGCATTTGGGTACTCATGTGTTCTCCTGGATTAATCTCAATCTTGTTGATGCAATACCTTTGTCCCTGATCTAAATTTTTTACTTTGCCATAGGGGGGATTTCTGATGACATCACCTTTAGGTGCAGTTGAAGTAGCATTTTTCGGGGTGCCGTTTTCTTGACTCATATAACAACTCCAGGCTTTAGCATTTCTAACTACAGTTTAAATAAACCTCACCCGATTAGCCAATTAAAGTTTTTTCGCTTGATAAATATAAAAGTTGCCTAAGATTCCCATAGTTGACAAATGATATTCGGCTAAAGGAGAAGGCAAAGATAGATCTGCTTGATAAATGCTGAACAGTAAGAAGTTTTGTCGCTTCGTCTGTTGGCTAATCACCTCTGTTAAGTAAGGGCTGGCTGTGGTGATCAGAATATGACATTGACCCTCTAACCATGATCCGAGATCTTCAGCAGCTTGAGTACAAACCACATCTTTTAACTTGGTTTGGATAGTGGTATTAGCATACTTTTTATAATCCTGTTCTCCTGGATTGGTTACAAATGCGATCGCACCTATTCCTAACGCTATTATTCCGCCAATACCGATTTTTTTAAATGCCATGCAGCTCAAACGTAATTTTCTTGATTTTAAACTATGAGATCGAAATGTTGGGCAATAGTGTTATAATACCTAAGCGATAATCATGGCGGGCGTAGCCAAGTGGTTAAGGCAGTGGTTTGTGGTACCACCATTCGTGGGTTCAAGTCCCATCGTCCGCCCTCTTTTCTCCTTTTAATCTATTACTAACTGTTGACTGATTATTCCTGACTTCTTCCAGTAGCATACGCTTCTCAGCACGAGCGATCGCCTTATAAGTCCGATGTACTGCCTCTGGTTCCACGGAAATGGTGTCAACTCCCCAGCGAATTAGTTGCTCGATTAAATCAGGATGCTCCACTGGTGCCTGACCGCAAATACAACACTCAATATTATGCTCATGAGCAGTTTTAATTAATTTGGCGATCGCCTTCTGCATGGCGGGGTGGTTGGCGTTTAAACCGCGATCGCTAAACTGTGCTTGTTCTCGATTGACTCCTAATAGTAATTGAGTTAAATCGTTAGTGCCGATAGCGATACCCTGAACCCCTGCACGGATATATTCTGGGAGCAAGATGATTACCGAGGGGACTTCTGCCATAATCCAAACTTGGAATGAACTCAAAACAGTTAAACCAGCATTTTCGATACGGCGATAACAAAATTCAAATTCATCAACGCTGCGCACAAAGGGCAAGATTAAATTGAGATTGCTATAGCCTTCTGTGGTAATTATCTTGAGGGCTGCTAATTCTAAATCGAACAGTGTTGGATCGGATAAATAGCCATAAGTACCTCTACTACCTGAGACTGGATCAATGGAGTCTTCTGCGTATCGATCAAGAGAACGATAAAATACAGGACGAGGGGCAAAGGCTGCGGTAAACTGACGCAGGGAGTTAGTTAAGGTGTTCAAAAACTGCTCATGGTCAAAATCTTGCCCTGTAGTTACTGTTTGAGTCCCTAGCAAACCTGCCAACATTAATTCTGAGCGCAATAGTCCCACACCATCTATGGGTAAGTTTGAGGTAGCAGCAATACTTTCTGATTGAGACAGATTAACCATCAACTTAGTAGCGATGGGATAAACAGGAGCAAAGATCCCCTTCAAAGAGGGACGAGATCTTAATTGTTGATCCTGGGTGCCAGGATAAACCTGACCATCATTCCCATCGAGTAGCACTTGCTCCCCGTGGTGAAGAATTTTGGTCGCGTCTACCACATTAACTATGGCAGGAATATTTAGTTCCCGCGCTACTATAGCGCCGTGGCTAGTTCTCCCCCCAATTTCGGTAATAATTCCCCCTGCCTGCTTAATCAATGAGATGTGTTGTGGATTAATTACCTTAGTAACCAGGATAGAGCCAGCAGGAATTGGTTCTGGGTGAGCATCAAAATCGGTTACTACTACTACTTCTCCTTGAGCCTTGCCAGGAGAAGCGCCAACTCCAGATAATAAGGGTTCGATTGATGATGGCGCAGATGTCTGGGGAATTATGGTTCTGGTGGTTGAGATCACAGAAGTTGCATAATCATTAAACCAAGTAAAGTAAAAATGAGGCATGGGGCTAGATTGGGACTCAAATGCCGTCCAAGCCAAAGCTTTGATTTGTGGTTGTTGTTCTAAAATATTTTGGGTCAACTGAAGTAATTCGGCGATCGCCTGAGAATTCAAGACATAGGTTGATGCCAAGTTTTCTTCTGGGATATATGCTTCTATACAATTGATTACAGCTATTTCTAACCCCAGACTTGGTGGTCGATAGGCATAGTTTTTATGACCCAAGTGTTGCTCTAAAATATATCCTGTTTCGCGATCAATACTATATAGATCAGGTTCAACATCTCCCTGAAACAAACTCTTGCCCAAGCCCCAACTAGTTTTAATTTGAATCAAATCCTGATTAACTTCTACTGTGCCCGAAGCGTAGGCAGTCCTTAACGGTCTAATCAGTACCGATAAATTAACTTGTTTGCTATTTAATCCCAACTTTTGCCAGTACAAAAGGCTGCTAGCAGTAAATAATTCTGACCAAACTAGCTTAATCGCTGTGGATAAGGCTTCAGGGTTTTGATTGCAAGTGTGCGATCGCCATAAACTATCAATTAAACAACCTTGTCCATAGGGAGTAGTGATGAAAGGTTGCAAAATTAAACCATCAGAGTTTAGCTGTTGTGCAGCCTGAAATATTTCTGTCTGCCATTTAGCGGGGAAATTTCCCTGGTTGATACTTTGGCTACTACGACTTGCCCAGGATTGCAGAGTTTGATAATCGTGGGGAAAATTTTCAATTGATAATTCTTGCTCAATTTGAGCTAAAAACTCCTGCCATAAATTATTACCTAAGACAAAACCAGGCAAAATCGGACATTCGCTCTGAAGTAATTGGCTGAGAATAAAAAGTTTATCCCCAACCAAAGATTGTTCTGAATATTGAATTTGTGAAAGCCAATAAATATAAGTCACTGCTCTAAGTCACAGCAGCTAATTCTGGTTGGTTGACTGAGCATTTAGTTAATAATTCGTCGCTCAACTTGAAAAACGCTTTTGACCCCGCAGAGTTTGGCATTGCTACCGACACGGGAGTAAATAAATCAACTGCTTTAGCAACGTTGACATCCATCGGAATCGACTGATTAAACAACTGTTCTGGCACAAAGTCATCTTGCACTCTTTTCATCACCTGTTTATAGTATCTGCCCATTAATCCTCCTGCTGAAAGAATAAAGACAATTCCCAACAGGTTGACATCCACAGGATGAGTTTCTGCGTGACTTTTTCTCAATTTAGCAATTCTCCTTTCTAATAGCTGAATTCCCACGAGGGAAAGGGGTTCAGGACGAGCAGGCAAGAGATAGAAATTGCTAGCAGCGATACCGCTACGGGTTAATAAATTATACCCAGGAGCACAGTCAAGGATGATAAAGTCGTAGTAGTCAACTACAGGCGCCAGAATCTCTTTAATTAGAATGCGTTCAAAATCATCCCAAACTTTTTGAAATTCTTGTTCGTTATTTTCAATTGCTTTTTGATGGAGCATTTCTGAGACTTGATATTCATCATAAAGCTCAATGTCTCCTGGCAGTAACTCTAGACCATGTATACCGCAAATATTAGGCACAATGATATCGTCAATGTTTAACTTACTCCAGGGGTTGGGATTGATAACGTTATCTAGGAGATAGCTGAGAGTATGCTTTTTCTTACGTAACTTAGCAAAATCATGGGGCGAGATTAAACTCAAAGTCGCACTAATTTGTGAATCTAAATCTAAAACCAATACACGCTTATTGTGTTGTTTAGCTAAACAAGTAGCCAGATTAACAGTCAGAGTAGTTTTGCCCACTCCTCCTTTCATGTTGACGGTGCTGATTATAGTTCCCATGTTGGTAATTCCTAACTGTCCTTGTTAACGTTAGTGTGTCATCCCAAATTGTGGCAATAATAAATCATAATATTTTCTAAAGTTTTTTGAATTAAACACCATAAACAATAAGTTGCTGATTTAAACGTTAGCCTCTTCGAGATTGTAATTGCCGATAAACATCCCGAATATCCACTTCGTGGTATGCAAGCGCTACTAAAGTATGATACAGAAGGTCTGCCACTTCCGAAGCGATCGCCTCCTGGTCATCATCTTTGCAAGCCATGACTACTTCTGCTGATTCTTCGCCAATTTTTTTGAGGATTTTATTATCTCCTCCAGCCAGCAACTTGCAGGTATAGGAAGTATCTGTTGGGTGGGTCATGCGATCGCAGATAACTCGATATACTTCTGATAAAGTATCGGCAGGTGGGGCGAATTTAGTATCATCATCCACTTGATGAAAACAGCTACGTTCTCCCTTATGACAAGCAATATCCCCAATCTGTTCAATAGTAATTAGCAGAGCATCACTATCGCAATCATAACGGAGCGATCGCACTTTTTGAATGTGTCCCGAAGTTGCTCCCTTGTGCCATAGTTCTTGACGAGATCTACTCCAGTACCAGGTTTCCCCTGTATCCAAGGTTTTTTGCAATGATTCTTGGTTCATCCACGCCATCATTAAGACAGTACCGTCGAGATAATCTTGAGCGATCGCTGGTACTAATCCTTGTTCGTTGTAGCAAATTTTGTCTAAAGGAAGATTGTGATTCTGGATTTTGCTTGATGACATTAATGTTATACGATTTGGATGAATTAGCTTTTAGAATAAAATATTAAGTTGGGTTGATACAACCCACATTCAGCTTCTTCAAAATAATTAGCAGACGGTTATATCAATGGTCGTAGTAGTTCACAAATGTTGACACTTTTTAGGGGATTGACTAAAAATTAACTCTTCTTTACCAAAAAAAAATCCTGATTCTCAATTGTTCCCTTGGTAATCAATGTGAGCTGGAAATCTGGGGACTGCGATCGCTATTTGTCCTCGTTCTTCACTGTAGTCTTAAGCTCTATAACCTTTATCTGAAAAGACTTTGGCTCATCTAAGTCTGTAAATAGATTATAGCCATGAGTCTAAAGCGTATTTTTCTAGCTTACTCCAGGAAAATTTAATTTGTTTTTTGTTCTTATTTATTAAAAGTAAATACACAAAATAATTTTAAAGCGATAAAAATAATATATTTGAGATTTTATAAGGCTTAAGAGTGACTTAAAGCGATTATGAATTTCAATACTTGATATATCCCTGTCTTAAGAAAAGATAGCTTCTTTATTTTCTTCGTTAGTTGACTGATAATGCAGACATAGACGTGCAGTACAAACTATATTGAGCGTCGCAATCATAAATCTCAGATAAATTCTCGTATTTAACAGCAGGGGAGAAAAGCAACGTGGGACAAATAAGACTAGCAGTTTACGGCAAAGGTGGCATCGGTAAGTCCACAACTAGCTGCAACATTTCCGCAGCTTTAGCTAAAAGAGGCAAGAAAGTTTTACAGATTGGCTGCGATCCTAAACATGACAGTACCTTTACGTTGACAGGATTTCTTATTCCCACCATCATTGATACTCTTCAAGAAAAAGACTTTCACTACGAAGACATTTGGCCCGAAGATGTGATCTATGAAGGATACGGTGGCGTTAGTTGCGTGGAAGCAGGTGGCCCTCCTGCGGGTGCTGGCTGCGGTGGCTATGTTGTGGGAGAGACGGTCAAGCTACTCAAAGAATTAAATGCTTTTGATGAATATGACGTTATTTTGTTTGATGTCTTAGGTGACGTAGTGTGTGGTGGTTTTGCAGCACCTCTTAATTATGCTGACTACTGCATGATTGTTACCGATAATGGTTTTGATGCGCTGTTTGCGGCTAATCGTATTGCTGCATCCGTCAGAGAGAAGGCTCGTACTCATTCCTTGCGTCTAGCAGGTTTAATTGGTAACAGAACATCTAAACGGGACTTGATTGATAAATATATCGAACATGTACCCATGCCCGTCTTAGAAATATTGCCCTTAATCGAGGATATTCGCGTTTCCCGTGTTAAAGGTAAAACCCTGTTTGAAATGGCAGAAAGCGATCCTGCTTTGGCTTTCGTCTGTGATTACTATCTCAACATTGCCGACCAAATTTTAGCTGCACCAGAAGGAGTTGTGCCTAACGAAGCCCAAGACAGAGACTTGTTCTCCTTGTTATCAGATTACTACCTTAATCCTCCCGCAGATAAAGCAGTCAAGCAAGATGCCGAAGAAGAATTAGACATGATGATGGTTTAGATCAGTCAACAGTCAACAGCGGTGCGACCCCCCGTCGCCGTTAGGCGCAAGGGAACGCGCACCGAAACAGTCAACAGTTGCGATCGCAAATTTAAGGTAGGGATGCAGTATATTGTGTCTCTACTTTTGATCCTGAATTGGAATTAACAAGGCAAGATCGCCACCAAGAATAAATCACATAACACCAAACAGATTTGAAATATCTTGATCGAGTTAGAAAGGAGATTAAAGCATGACATTAGCCAAAGAACAACAACCTTCCGCATTAAATTTTGAGTGTGAAACTGGAAATTATCATACCTTTTGTCCCATTAGCTGTGTAGCCTGGCTATATCAAAAGATTGAAGATAGTTTCTTTTTAGTTATTGGCACTAAAACCTGTGGTTACTTCCTGCAAAACGCTATGGGAGTAATGATTTTCGCTGAACCCCGCTATGCGATGGCGGAATTAGAAGAAGGCGATATTTCAGCCAAATTAAATGACTATGAAGAATTAAAAAGATTGTGTTTGCAGATTAAGCGCGATCGCAATCCTTCTGTTATCGTCTGGATTGGTACTTGTACCACCGAGATCATCAAAATGGACTTGGAAGGTTTAGCACCCAGACTAGAAGCAGAAATCGGGATTCCCATCGTTACCGCCCGTGCTAATGGTTTAGACTACGCCTTTACTCAAGGAGAAGACACCGTACTAGCGGCAATGGCGCACAAGTGCCCTACAGAAGCACCAAAGCAAGAAGCAGAGAAAAAAGAACGGAACGCTGTTTCTAGTTTGCTCAACTTTGGTCGCAAGAAAGAGGAAGTAAAGCAAGAAGAATCAGAATATCAAGATCATCAACCCTTAGTATTATTTGGTTCATTACCCGATCCCGTCGTTACTAACCTGACCCTGGAACTAAAGAAACAAGGTGTTAAAGTATCAGGCTGGTTACCTTCCAAACGCTATACCGAATTGCCTGTAATTGAACAGGGTTATTATGTAGCGGGAGTTAATCCCTTCCTTTCCCGCACTGCTACTACCTTGATGCGTCGCCGTAAAACCAAGCTGATTGGCGCACCCTTCCCCATTGGGCCAGATGGTACAAGGGCATGGATTGAAAAAATCTGTTCTGTCCTAGATATTGAACCCCAAGGATTAGAAGAGAGAGAAGCCAAGATCTGGGAAAGCTTAGAAGACTATATCAAGTTAATTCGCGGTAAGTCAGTCTTCTTTATGGGAGATAACCTCTTAGAAGTTTCCCTGGCACGTTTTCTGATCCGCTGTGGCATGACTTGTCAGGAAATTGGTATTCCCTACATGGATAAACGTTATCAAAAAGCAGAATTAGACTTGCTAGAAAAAACCTGTAATCAAATGGGTGTCCCCTTACCCAGTATTGTAGAAAAACCCGACAACTATAACCAAATTCAACGTATCTACGACCTTAAACCAGATTTAGTTATCACTGGGATGGCACATGCTAACCCTCTAGAAGCTAGAGGTATTAACACTAAATGGTCAGTTGAATTTACCTTTGCTCAAATCCACGGCTTTACTAATGCGCGGGATATTCTAGAGTTAGCCACTCGTCCCATGAGGCGTAATAATAACCTCAAGGAATTGGGTTGGGAAAAGTTAGTTAAGGAAGAAACTCAGGTTTAATTGATCATTCAAAACTCAATCTTGTATTTAGAGTAATCGCTTGGGGAAACTAACTTTAACTGAGCTTGTTTTGTCAGCGGTTATTCAGTTGCTTGTGTAATTGGTGGGGGTAACAAGCAAAGTTATCGGTCAACTAGCTTAGTCTACTAAGATGGCACGACTGGTGCCGCTACGCTTAAGTAACAAGTAACAATTCAAAAAAGCACCTTACAAGATCGGCGATCGCACTATCAAAAAATAAACGTTAAATAATTAATGATATGGAGGGCAGTAAGCAGGATAAAATACGGAGTCGAGAGAGATAAGAGACATATTTTAATCTAGTTTATGAAAGCGGCAGATAAGATAAACGATAAGGCAGTTGTTAAAGATTACTTTAACCAGACAGGATTTGATCGCTGGCGGAGGATCTATGGTGAGACTGATGATGTTAACAAAGTCCAAAAGAAAATCCGCCAGGGACATCAGCAGACTATTGATACTGTAGTTGGCTGGTTGTCAGATGATGGTAACTTAGCCGATTTAACAATTTGTGATGCGGGTTGTGGTGTCGGTAGTCTGAGTATTCCCTTGGCTAAGGCGGGGGCAACTGTGGCTGCTAGTGATATTTCTGCCAAGATGGTAGAGGAAGCAGAGGCAAAAGCAGCAGAGGCATTGTCAGATACCAGTAAGGTTTCATTTACGGTCAATGATTTGGAAACTCTGACAGGAAAATACGACACCGTAATTTGTTTGGATGTTCTGATTCACTATCCCACAGAAGATGCCGCCAAAATGATTGCACACTTGGCATCTTTAGCGGAGTCTCGTCTGATTCTTAGTTTTGCTCCTCAAACCTGTTTATTATTTGTCCTCAAAAAAATTGGTGAATTTTTTCCTGGCCCTTCTAAGACTACCAGAGCTTACCAACACAAAGAAAAAGAAATTATTGCTATTTTAGAAGATAATGGTTTTGAAGTTAAACGCACAGGAATGACTAGCGTTAGTTTTTATTATTCTCGGATCTTAGAAGCAGTTAGGAATTAGGAGTTCGGAGTTCGGAGTTCGGAGTTCGGAGTTCGGAGTTCGGAGTTCGGAGTT
>CBDUCX010000018.1:0-32501 GCA_965365755.1 uncultured Pleurocapsa sp. | reverse complement strand
CCATTCCCAGACTGATCCCTAACATCAGGCGATCGCAATTTTGCAATACCCGAATTAAGTTAGCAACATCAATTTGAGCATAAATATAGAACAAGATAGCAACGCTAATTACGATTGAAATAAATCGTTTCAGATTCATAATTAATTTTTTTTTGAATGCTCAATAATGAATTCAGGAACAGTAGCTACAAGAAAGCGCAACTAGCAACAAATTATACGCTGCTGAACTAAATTAATTTAATTAAAACTACCAATTGCTCCAACCGAGCTTTTCACCTGCTGCTGACTTTTGCTTGTCTAAAATTGCTTGATATTCGGCAGAACTTGACCAGCGCTCTATTTCTCTGGCTCTGATCACAGGAACAGGGTGGGTTAACTGAGCCGTTTGTGCTGCCTGAAGCATTTCTCCGATGCTGTCTGTACCGATAGAGTCGTAGGCTTTAGCCTGTTCGATAAAGGCATCTAGGTTTAATTGAGGAGCAAGGGAGGGAGAGCCACCAGCCAGTTTCATCAACACTGACATGACTACCTTGGGGTCTTGAATTGCCAATAGGGCAGCGCGATCGCAACTAAACTCGGCACAGCGAACCCACTGTAGCATTTGTTCTTGCAAGGACTGAGCTAAGATTGTTCCCCAAGTTGGTAGCAAATTAGCCGCTAATACCAGCACATTAGCCATCGTTAGATAGACTCCGTGTTCGCATTTGAGGTGACCCAATTCATGAGCAATCACCGCCTGAATTTCCTCGGGAGTTAGCATCTCAATCAAAGATGTATGTAGCACCACAAAAGGCTGTTTACCCCTCATAGCAAAGGTGTAGGCATTAGGTGTCGGATTTTGCTGTATATATAGCTGAGGTGGCTCTAAATCCAAAATTTCGCAGGCTTCGATTAACAGCTTGTGGAGGTGGGGTAGCTGTTTTTCACTTACCAAAATACTAGAGGCAATATTATTGAGATAGAAAAATTGTTCTGCCACCGAACCCAAAACGCTCCGAATTGCTATATCTACCCCCGGTAGTTGCTTGAGGGTATTGGTAGCCTGTAAATCTAGGGGATGACGAAAGCGATCGGCTTTTAAACCAATTAAAGCTTTTTTTGATAAATTCATGAGGTAAATCTAACAATTAGGACTGTAGTTAAGTTATCAATTCCAAATTAACTACTCTGTTATAGATCTTAGTATTCCCAGTCAATTTTTGCCTAAATCAATTATTGACCTGGTTTAGTACAGCAATTACGCTCCGCGCTTGGACTTCATTTGGGTGTAGCCGAGCGATCGCGCTATTCTAAAATCGATTATTAGTTATGTGGAGTCAAAATCTAATTTGGATAACAATTTCTGTAAGCGCTGCGGGTTAGTTAGGTGAAGATAACCAATTAATGCTTCCAAGCTAGTCGCCTGCTGATAGATATGGCGAGATGCACGACGGGATTTAGTGACACAGGCATTGCGTCCCCGACGTAAAATTTCTTTTTCTGCATCAACTAAATGAGGCAAAAGTACTGATAGATGTGCCGCCTGACTTTCGGCTCTTACTTGGGTAACAACTTGACTATGGTAATTAGCCATTCGCTTTGGGGGCATGAGGAATTTGGTACGAACATATAGTTCAAATACGGCATCTCCAATATATGCTAGAGCGATCGGCGATAGCCTTTCAATTTGAGTTAATTGATTAACTGTAGTCGAATCTAGCATATACCCACAATTTGCCCAAGTTTGAGCCGTGTCTATTGGCGCGTTATTGTTCTTATCTGGCTCTGTTAAATTCACATCCAAACGGGACGTCATTTTTTGATATTTTCTAGTGCTATATCTACAGAGTCCTGGAGAGACAGGAATTTCTCTAGACGGACGAGCTTAACAGTTTGCGTTACTCGCGGATTAGTCACAACCTGCAAGCTTCCGCCAGCAGTTTGCGCCTTTTTAACGAGCTGGACCAAAGCTCCTAAACCAGAACTATCAATAAAATCAATTTGTGACAGAACCAAAACTACGTTGCTTGGCCCTTCGTCTATACAATTACCAATGACTTTACGAAATGCTGGTTCAGAAAAGGCATCTAGTAATCCAGTAAGACGAAATATTTGGTGATTTTCCCTGACTTCGCGGGTGCCTCTTAAGCTCACAGTCAGGTTTAGCTGCTCAGGAATAATCTCCTCCTCAACTGTACCTTGATGATTTTTAACAATAAATACCATGCCGATAGGCACTGTATCAACGTTAACTTTATCAATGGTAAAGTATAGCCCATTTTTATGGGTAATGTTAATTATTAGGTTTAACGTAAATTATTGCGGTGGAGTTTTCCCTGAGAAAGGGCAATTTATCTTTTTATGATAAAAAACCCCGCTTTTTAGTTAAAGCAGGGTTGCAGAGCAAGAGGAATTAATTTAAAAAGATTTATATCTAGGAAGTTGTCAGTCTCGACAAACCATTTTCTTGATTAAACAGATAATACCTCTTCAAAATCTTGATTGCATTGGTATAAATACTGAAA
This sequence comes from uncultured Pleurocapsa sp., assembly GCA_965365755.1. Classification (GTDB taxonomy): domain Bacteria; phylum Cyanobacteriota; class Cyanobacteriia; order Cyanobacteriales; family Xenococcaceae; genus Waterburya. The sequence continues at coordinate 29,997 of CBDUCX010000018.1, read as the reverse complement.
ATCTACTGAGTTGTTGAACATTTTGGTGATTATTTATAAGTTTGTGTCGGGCTGAAAACCTCGTACCTTGTGGTCGAAGATGAAAGACCGATTCTCTCTTCTACCTTTGGGTCGGAAGAGCAGGGCGTGACACCATGTGGTGTGACAGATAAAACTGTCTTGTCAATCGCCCGTATGTAACAACTTTGCGGTTAGTTACAAGCTGCATCCGCGCGCCAAGGGTGCAGTAATTGACACGTAGTTGCTTTTCGTTTTACAAAAGTCCTAAATTTTCGCTGAAATTTATTGCACAGGTTTCAATATGGTCTAACTTAGCCTGAAGCTTTTTGAACTTAATTGCCAAAGCCAAAAAATCTTCATAATGCTGTAATGCTAGTTCTGTAGCTTCCTCGGGGTTTTTATCAAGATACAGTTTAAGGCGAACGACCTGTAATTCTGATTCTAAGGGAAGAGAAATCATAATTTATTTGGTAGAAAAAAATGAGCTGTTTTGGTACTTATTGCTTAGCAGTGCTTAGAAGTCATGACACAGATTAGAATTGAACAGCTAATAAAAACTAAGGTTGTCAACCTACCTATGCAATAGTTTTACTTTCAATTCTCAAGCTAAATCAAAAGTAAAATTTCTATTAGACCCCTAAATTACCCCTCTAATTTTTTAATTAAAATCATATTCCTTAGTACTCATTATGATATTCAAATCAAAGAGGATTGAAATCATGTTAATGAAAATCCAATAAATATTTAATCGTGAAAATACTTAGAGTTAGATTTTTTAAGATTTTTTTTATAAAGTGCCCAAAATAGCTTTGCTCTAGGAAAATAAATTTTCATAACTTTAAGTTCCAGAATATAAATTACTTTTGTTCACCTAAAGTTAAGCTAAGTAAAATAGTCCGACAGAAAGTAAATTATTATTTAATTTAATTAAAAATGCGATCGCCTGTACCTGATAGTGTCTCTTCTACGTATGTTTATTACTCGCAATTTTTAGTGAGCTAGGTTTTTTGGCGATCAGTCGGCTACGAGGCGCGTAATCGCATTATACTCAATAACCCTAAGTTTAAAGCATAAAATTAAGTAACAGGGCTTAAAAAAAATTAAACTCAAACAAATCCTAAACTAGCTTTGTAAGTAGTGAATGCATCCTCATTTTGCTTGAGTCATGATACAAAAAGATAAGATATGACGGTTGAGTATTACCAACTTCTTCTGAAATATCGATTTCTGGAACGTCGGGGAACGTAATATCGATCTCGTTCTTGATCGTATTCTATTTCTCGTCCGTGTCGATGGGGTTCTCGATAAACTCTACCTCGATAATCATCATCGTGTTCTCTACCTCGTCGGTATCGATCAGGTTCTCGATAATACCGATCTCTGTAATTCCTATCGTCTCTACCTCGGTGCCTCAATTCATGTATTTCTCTGTCTGCTTCTCTTCTATATCTAGATTGATGAGGCTTCCCTTTAACTAAATATTCTGTTTCCTGAATAATGTTTTCCTGGGTAATACTTGGAGTTTCTACTTGATTTATTCTAGTCAAGTCAATTGATTCAGTATTTTGACAAATACTAATCGACAAAGCTAAAGAACCAGCACAAATTATTTCTAACATGAGATGTTTTGTTTAAATGTAGTAAATAACAGACATCATTGAAAATGTCTGTACAAGTTTTTTCTAGAGAAAACCAGCTATGGATATTATCTTGGGCTAGACAATATCAATATCTTCAAAAGGAATAAAATCTACATCATTGGCGATAATTGCAAAAGTTTCTCCATCAAAAGAAACCTCTCCTGAACTTGAATTGAAATCAAAGCGATCAATTTCATCGGTATCAATATCAAAACCTTCCGCCAGTACTTCTATTCTATCTCCTTCCTCGAAAAAGAAATCCTCGATGATATCAATTCCTGTACCTAAAATAGTGGAAAATAAGAAAGTATCGGCACCTCGTCCTCCATTAAGGATGTCGTCTCCTTCTTCTCCTTCCAGGATATCGTCGCCATTATTACCAGACAAAGTATCTATACCCTCGCCACCTAATAGAGTATCATCTTCATCTTCGCCAAATAGTTCGTCGTCTCCGTTACCACCATCTAGAAAATCTTCCCCATCCTCGCCACCAAAGAGTAGATCATTATGATTTTCCCCAAAGATGGTGTCATCCCCAATGCCACCTAACAGAGTATCAAAACCATCAAAACCTAGTAAAAGATCATCTCCTACTTCACCAGACACAAAGTCTTCATTTTCTCCTCCATTAATTGTGTCATCACCGTCAAATCCAAGCAGAGTATCATTACCTAGATAGCCATCAAGAATATCGTCCCCTTCACGACCATCTAAGAGGTCATTTTCTGGACTTAAAGGAAAAAGGAGACGGAAATCGTCGTCTTCTGGAGTACCAATAAATTCAGCCATGTCAAATACTTTATTACTTTCAATTAATATCAAAAAAATGTCCTAGTTGTGCTATTGAATATAAAAATATTTAGCACAAGTTAAAAGCATAAGTTAAACATTAGGAAAGGAAAATAAAAAAGTTGGTAAAGCGAAAAAGATAATTATTTTACTGGATTTTAACCTTTTAACTATCATAAAATCTAGATGTTGACGTATTAAAAAATAAATTGTTCCTGCTATTTGAAATTTTCATAAAAGATTACGAAATATTGCTTTTAGAAAGGATATAAGAATAAATATACAATGAATTTATTCTTGTTTTACTATTATTTCCTATGGTAATAACCTGGGAAATAATAGCTATTTTTTGATTACTCGTTCTTTTCTGATGTTGGTTTTATCTGAAATACACAAAAAATGAGCCAAAAATTCTGGCAAAGTACTGACCAGATTTTTAGCTTCTTTCTTTGGATAGCTTATTTACGCCCAACGATGATTTTAATTGAGGAGGATTGAGAAATATTAGTGATTGATGTCTGTTCAGTTAACTGAGTCTTGTGACTCTGTAAATCCGCTAAACTAAACAAAGCGGCGATCGCTACAATCAAAGTTAATGATAAGTTCCGCGTGAAAATCTTATTGCCTGCAAGTTCAATTATTTCTGTTCTAACTTCACTTAACATAATTGTTCACTGATTAGTTTATTAGCTGTCTATTGACTAAATACGAATTGAAGATGATAAATATGCAAGTCACTCTCAAAATATGGCGCAAACTAAACCGTGTCTAGTTTGAAATCAGAGTTTGTTAGTTAATTTTCTTTAGCTAGTGAGTAGACAACAGTAATTAGGGGGCTAAAGGATTAGGGCAAGATAATTACTGACAAGTCAAGGGGGATTGCATTTAGTAAACTACTAGACTTTGATGTCATTCTCAGCAAAATCTAAAACTCATATTAAGAAAAAATCGATAATTATGTTATCTCCGTAACAATTTAATATTTTTTTGTACAATTTACTACATTCAGCTTAAAACAACGTTACATTTTTTCAGGTAGATTAGTTAAAACTAATCAAGATGGGGTTGCTGAAATTTATAAATGTCTTGAATTACCTGTACCCAGCCAGCGGCAACAGATTGCAAAATGCGATCGCCTTTTTCTTTCGTGGCGACAGTGGCATCTCCCATAACTCCGCTGCTGCTTAACTCTTTGGTTAGCCAGGCAAAAGGCAGTTTCCCCTCCATATCTAGCAAACTGTCTTCTGGTAAGCCTTGAGGATACTCTTTTACCGCCTGATCCATTTGTACCTGTTCGGGTAAAAGAGACAGCATGATACTGGTTTCGGCATCTCCTGCATGAATACCATATTCTTGTTCTTGAGACGTAATTAAATCAGAAACGTTATGAGGAACACGCCAGGTAAATAGAGGAAACACGGCAAAATCTGGATGTTCTTGATGGAGATCGCGTGCCGCTATTTCCATAATTTGTGGCTGTCCTCCATGTGAGTTCATTAGTACTAATTTGCGAAAACCTGAACGATAAATACTGACTGCCATTTCTTTGATTACAGATAAGAGGGTGTTGGCGCTAAGGGTAATGGTGCCAGGAAAACCACAGTGCTCATTAGATTTACCATAGTAAAGACAGGGCAAGGCGTAAGCAGGAATAGCCTCATTTAACTGTTGTAAAGCCTTGCCGATAACTCCCAAACTAATAGCAGAATCTACCGCCACAGGTAAATGAAGACCATGTTGTTCGATCGCACCTACGGGTTGGATAATCACCACATTTTCTTTATTAGGCATCTGCTCGATTTCTTTCCAGGTGAGATAGGGAAAGTAGCGTTGAGGAGGAATAAAGCCATGCATCATAAAAGTTGCCTTTTGTCTGGAATTTTGGAGCTAAAAGGTTTTTTGCTAGAGTTTAAGCGATTAAGCATAACAAGTATAATTGTTAAAATGAACCAAATTTTTAGCTAAATAAAATTCTTAATGATTAAAAGCATATTACGTTTACTCGCAGCCTCTACTAGCTTTGTGGCATTATTACTAATTACTAACTCGGCGATCGCCACCACTCCCATTGATAATCCTCTTAATCGGCTTGAATCATCTATCGTTAGCCTAAATGTTATCAGTCCTTCCTGGCAATCGATGAGTAACGGCAGTGATAACTTGCTGGATCATTTGGGTTGTTCCTGTGCAATATGTACCCAAGGAATTGAGCAGACTACTGGTCTGTCAATTTTAAATTGAGGGGTTGAGATGAGACAAGGAGGACAAGGAAGAAAATTTAATCATGCTATTCTCAAAACAAAGTTGTCCGACTACTACTAGTATGTCAACTTTGAATTGATGGATAGAGGGAAGTAGGGAAAGTTGTTAACCACGATTTATTCCTCAATTGACATCCTCCCGCCACGGGACGTGGGGGATTCCCAAATCCTTGATGTAGCCGAGGTTCTTGGTTCAGCGAGTCCACTTACACTAGCTACCTTGCGGTTACTAATCCAGAGATGGTTCTCTCCCCAAGCGTTTAAGTCTTTGCAGACTTGGTTCAGGGATGCCCTCCCTTACCTGAGAATACGAAATTTTTTGTTTTCTCTATACTTGTTGGTTGAATATTTTACCTGTACGACCTTTCCCGTACAGAACCCTATATATCCAGTTTTCAAGGTGCGCTAGTCTTACGACTACTAGGTTTTTAGAGAGGTTAATTACCTTTGCCTCTATGTGAATTATACAACAACTAAAACCCTGTTCAAAATTCATCCCGACAGCGTAGCTGTGGGTCTTCTTTTGAAAGAAAAGATAAAAAATTGAGTAATAAGTAACGAGTAAAGTAGTAGTCGAAGGCAAGATTAAGACATTTCCTGTTTCCTATTTCCTATTCCTTGTCTTCAGTATATAAACAAGCTCTATTCCTTCCTTGTGCTTTCGCTTCGTATAGCGCTTTATCAGCCAGAGCAATTAACAATTCAGGGCTGGATTCAGCAGTAGGAATTAAGCTATGTACACCTAAGCTGATGGTTACATAGTCGCTGACTAAAGATTTTTGGTGGGCAACATGGAGTTTATTAACGTTAACCGCAATTTTTTCCGCTATCTTTAGCGCTTGCGCCTTACCAATATTAGGTAAAATAATCGAAAATTCTTCTCCCCCGTAACGAGCCACCAAACCAGGAGTCGATTCGATAACACATTCAATCGCCAAAGCCACCTGCTGTAGACAATAATCCCCAATAGGATGACCATAGGTATCGTTATAGAGCTTAAAGTAGTCTATATCGCACAGTATTAGAGAAAGAGGAGCTTGTTCTTCTCGCAGCTTTTGCCATTCTTGAATTAGGTAATCATCGAATCGACGACGGTTGGCTACTTGGGTTAAACTGTCGAGGACACTTAGCTTTTCTAATTCTCTATTTGCCATGCTTAGAGCTGCTTGAGCTTTTTGGCGATCGCAAATTTCGTTATGTAGCTGAGACTCAACTAAGTCAGAATGTTCGGTAGTATTATCAAGTATGATTTCTAGATCAGCTTTTTCTAACTTTAATTCTGTCAATTCTTGACGTAGATGTTCAATTTGGAAGATGAGCTGCTCTTTTGCTATTTGTTCCTCCATCAGATAGCGATAATCTTTGATCTCTACTTTAGGTGGCTCTGCTAAATCAGAAGCAATTAAATTTTCCAGAATTTCTTTGTCTAATGGTTTTGATAGATAAAAGCCTTGACCATATTCGCATTTTAAGGCTTTTAATTGAGCTAGTTGATTAACAGTTTCAATACCTTCAGCGATAGTGTCCATCCCTAGATTATGAGCCAAGGTCACAATAGCGCGAACAATACCTAACTTTTCGATATTATCTCCAATACTGTTGACAAAGGAACGATCAATTTTAAGGGTATCAAAAGGGAATTGATGTAAATAACTCAAAGAAGAATAGCCAGTACCAAAATCATCCAAGGAAAATTCAATACCCAAAGACTTTAACTCTTTTAGAATTATAATAGTGTGTTGAGTGTCTTCAACTAGAGAGCTTTCGGTAATCTCTAATTTTAAGTTATGGGGGTCTAAGTCTGTTTCCTGCAATATTTGCTTGATTTGCTCAACAAAATTGGTGAGTTCTAGCTGTTTACTAGAAATATTTACGCTTACTTTCCAATCTAGCAAGCCATCAAATTTAACCTGCCACTGAGACATCTGTTTACAGGCTTCTTTTAAAACCCAGAAACCCAAAGGAATTATTAATCCCGTATCTTCTGCCAGGGAAATGAATTCACTAGGGGAGACTATTCCTTTTTCTGGATGTCGCCAACGTACCAAGACTTCAAATCCTTTTATTTTATTATTACGTAACGAAATAATTGGTTGGTAGTGTAGTATGAATTCTTCACGTTTAATCGCCCTTCTCAAATCATTTTCTAGCTGGAGTAAAGTGAGAGCCTTACCACGCATTGATTGATTGAATATTTGATAGGGTAACTTATTTTGTCTTTTAGCATCTGATACTGCTAATTCAGCATCTCTGAGTAGATTTTCTGGCTTTTTATAATCTTTATTCCCGACAGCAATACCAATACTTGCTTCAATAAAAACTTCATATCCTCCCAGATTAAATGGTATACCCAACTCTCGATAAATTCTTTCCGCAACATTAGTTGCATAATTCAATTGTTCAACATTACTGAGTAAAATTGCAAATTCATCGTTACCCATTCGGGCAATAAAATCTTGCGTTCGTAGGCAACTTTGTAGTCTTTCAGAGATAGCAATCAATAAACGATCACCTAAAATTCTTCCTAAACTACTATTAATTACTTTGAAACGATTGACATCGACAAATAGAATTACAAAATCATAACCAAGTCTTTGTTGACAAAAATTAATTTCTTTTTCAATATTTTTTAGTAGTAAATTATAGCTAGGTAGACCAGTCAAGCGATCATAGCTAACAGTTTCTGATAAATATTTTGGAGTTAAAACTTCAATTTCTTGAGTATATTTAGGCTTGATTTTTGGCTCTCGAATAGCTAGTGATTTATGTTGATTTAATTCTTGCCAAAACTCGTCAGAAATATCTTGCTTGCATAGTATAACTTCTATTTGTGACTGCCATACCTCAATTGCAGCCAGCTTTGGTAATTGCTCTAGCTTAAAGAGCTTAGCTTGCTGTGGATCATTTTGAATCTGTTCACGAATCCAATCTCCAATTAAAGAAATTTCAGAGCGATCGCCAAATATTTGTTCAGCTGCATAGTTGAGAAATAAGCAGTTTTTATACTCATCGAAAATAATAGCTGCATTGCGAATATTTTCAATATTTTTAATTGAGGTTGCTGAGGTAGAGGATAAACTAGCTTCCGTTAACTGAGCTACTTTTCCTAGTTTGAATTGAATTTCGTAAAACATCTAACTAACTATAACTATTCAGTTAACGTATATGTTTATTTTAATGAGTAAAGTGAATTTAATCATTAATCTACTGAGCCTAAAATCCTAGAACAAAATCTAAAATGAATAAGTCAATTTATGAGAATGGTATTCATAAATTAAAAGAAAAATGGCACGATAGCTGTGATTCAGATCAAAAGCCAAACGCCTTAACTACTTTCAGTACGGCATCATCAAGCAGAATCGTCAACATCAACCATGCCTATTTTTTACTTAGATTTGGGAATTATATAAATATCAGACAAATATTCAGACTTTTATCTGGGATGATCAACTGCTTCTGCTGCATCAAAAAAAAAAAACCAAAATCAAAGCTATTTTGTAGCATTGTCGCAGTATTACTTAAAACTCATGTTCTATGTCCATCGATAGTAAATCACAGTTATCTCTTGTTTCCCGCCTACGTCAAGAACTAGGTATGTCAATTAATGCCATTATTGGTTACAGCGAGCTCATTATTGAAGAAATTGAAGATGTTAACCGCGATTTCGAGTATCTGGATGAACTAGAGCAAATAAGAGAATGTGGAGTCGAATTACTAACTTCAGTCAATACTTTTTTTGATTCGGCAAGATCTCTTGACAGTCAGCTAAAATTACCCACAATTGTTAATAATCATAAGTTAAAAATAGAGTTAGAAAAACCAACTCAATTGGTGATTGACAATTGCCAGCAGTTAATCTCTCTAATAGAGGGAGATTTTATTGTGGAGCTAGAAAAAATTAATAGTGCAGCTAATAAACTCTTACAAGAAATTAAAGTACTGATTGAAGCTACATCTTCAGAAACAAATATTTCTCCAGAGATCTTGGATGCAGCAACAGAAGTTATGACTGATAGTGATTTGCTGTCTATGATCAATTTTGAAACATCAGCAGAAACCTGTAACTACACTATTTTAATTGTGGATGATAGCATAACTAATCGACAGTTATTGGCTCGTCAGGTTGAAGCGCAGAATTATCAAGTTGCTACAGCAGCAAATGGAAAGCAGGCGATTCAGATGATTCAAACAGGCTCCTATGACCTAATTTTGCTAGACATTATTATGCCCGAGGTCAATGGCTATCAAGTCCTTGAATGGATTCGTGGAAGTCCTTGGCAGCATATTCCTACCATTATGATCTCAGCTTTGGATCAGATTGATAGCGTTGTCAAATGTATTGAAATGGGAGCAGCAGATTATTTGGCAAAACCTTTCAATTCAATCTTACTAAAAGCAAGATTAGAAGCCTGTTTAGAACAAAAAAGATTGAGAGATCAAGAATCTTTGTACATTAGCCAGTTGGCTCAAGCGAACCAAAAAATTAGCAAGCTCAACAATTGTCTCCAAGCTGAAAATAACCGCCTCAGTACTGAGTTAGAGGTTACCCAGCGTTTGCAATCAATGCTCTTACCCAAGGAAAAGGAACTCAATCAAATCAAAGCCTTGGAAATTGCTGGGTTCACAGAACCTGCTGCTGAAGTTGGTGGTGATTATTATGATGTTTTGCAACATCAAGGACGCATTATCATTAGCATTGGTGATGTCTCAGGACATGGTTTAGAAAGTGGCGTGTTGATGCTGATGGTGCAGACTGCAGTTCGTACTCTGATTGAAAACAACGAAACTAGTCCCAAGCAATTTTTTGAGGTACTCAATCGCACCATTTATAAAAACGTGCAGCGCCTGGATTCTGATAAAAATCTTTCCTTATTATTGATTGACTACTTTGATGGTATGCTTCGCATCAGTGGTCAGCATGAAGAAATGTTAATCGTACGCAATGGGGGAGTAATTGAAAGAATAGATACAGTGGATTTAGGATTTCCCATCGGCTTAGAAGAAACAATTGAAGATTTTATTTTTCAAGAGCAAATTCCTTTAGAGCAAAATGATGTGGTAATACTCTATACCGATGGTATTACTGAAGCGGAAAATTGTGCAGGAGCACATTATGGTTTAGAAAAGCTTTGTGCTGTAGTGAGTGAAAACTGGCAACAATCCGCTCAAGATATTCGGCAAGCCGTTATTCGAGATTTGCGATCGCATATTGGAGTAGAACAAGTCTATGACGATATTACTCTGGTTGTTTTTAAGCGTAAATAGAGTTAAAACAGCCCATATTATCTAATAAATAATTAACTAACTATAACTAATATGAGTGCCAGTAATCTTACTATTGAGCAGACATTAGGCGACTTCATTCAAAATTTGCCTCCTAGTCAAGAATACCTAATCTTGAGTTTTTCTCCAAGTTCAATTCCTCTACGTCAGAGATGGCGTAACAATTGTTTGTCGGCAGATTTTTTGGCTGATTACCTAAGTACTTTTTTTCTGGGTAACAATGATCAGCAGCCAGATACAGATAAACAAGCAGAAGTAAAGAGTGCTGTCAGCTATATCGCTAATGAACTGTTAGAGAATGGAATGAAGTACTGCGTAGAGAAGTCTTCTTTTCCCATTAGTATCCAAATCCACTTAAATCCAGAGTTAATCATTTTCCAACTAACTAACAGTATCACTGTTAAGCAAACCCAACAGTTTCAAAGTCAAATTAAAAAATTGCTTAATGGAGATCCCAGCGAAATGTATCTTGCTCAATTAGAAAAAAATGCCTTGTCAGAAAATCATACAGCATCTAACTTGGGCTTGTTGACCATGCTGACTGATTATGGGGTAAAGCTCGGTTGGAAGTTTGAACCATTATTAAATCAGCCTGCTGAAATTGCGGTCACAACAACAGTACAGCTATCAATTTAATTTTTAATTTTTCAAAGCTAAAATAGCTAGATGGTCATAGTTGTTGGTCTGGTTATTGGCAATTTAAAAACATTAGCTAGCCGAGTCAATATATCACAATATTTATTTTTTAATAACCATGGAGATTAAAACCGAGAATTATCAAGTCATATATGACGAGGCATCTCACAATATTGTTTTTGATGGTTCCCTACGTCTCAACGGTAGCGCAGAATACGCTTCAATCTTTGAATTACTCAATAACGTTGCCCAACAAGAACCAGAAAAAATTGTCCTGGATCTCAAAGAACTAAATTTTCTCAATAGTTCGGGAATTAGTATCTTGTCGAAATTTGTCATTAACGTGCGTAAGCGTAAAAATATACAGATGGTTGTCATCGGTGCCAAGAAGAATCCTTGGCAAAGTAAATCCCTCAAGAATCTACAACGATTGATGCCCTCTTTAAAGCTAGAGTTAAAGTAATAAGTAAATAAGTAGAGTAATAAGTATCAATGAAAACAAGTTCTAACCCTCTGCTAAACATTGGGTATGAACCCGTGATCGAAAATCTGGGTGATGATTATTATGATTTGGTAGCTGCTGCCGAATTTCCTGCCCATTGGCTGCGTTTTCGCAACGATCAATTATTACCTTTGCTGGGTTTAGAACCAGATTTAGTGGGAGATGTTGATTTCATCGATGCTTTCGGAGAATTTAGCGGCGCAAGACCTTTCCTCGCACTTCGTTATCATGGCTATCAATTTGGCGCCTATAATCCTTTTTTAGGTGATGGTAGAGGTTTTTTATACGGGCAGGTTCGAGGCTTAGATGGTAATCTATACGATTTAGGCACTAAAGGTTCAGGTAGAACTCCTTATTCTCGTAGTGCTGATGGCAGACTAACTCTTAAGGGAGGGGTAAGAGAAGTTTTGGCTGGGGAAGCTTTACATCAATTGGGAGTTAAAACCTCTCGTTGTTTAAGCTTAATTGAAACTGGAGAATCTTTGTGGCGGGGTGATGAGCCTTCCCCAACTCGCTCATCTGTGATGGTACGCCTAAGTCAATCTCATATTCGTTTTGGCACCTTAGAAAGGTTGCATTATCTTCAGCGTCCTGATCTGATTCGTAAGTTGTTAGATAGTCTAATTGCAGTTTATTACCCAGATATTCCCAATACCGAGGATAAGTACAGCCTATTCTATGCTGAGTTAGTTAAGAGAATAGCTCACTTGGCTGCACAGTGGATGGCTGCTGGCTTTTGTCATGGAGTCTTAAATACCGATAATATGTCGATCACAGGGGAGAGTTTTGATTATGGTCCTTATGCCTTCATTCCGACCTACGATACTCGCTTTACCGCAGCTAGCTTTGACTATGGTGGACGCTATAGTTATGGTAACCAGCCCTATATCTGCAAATTTAACTTGGAACTGCTGCAATTACCCTTGGCAATGGTGACTGAGCAATCTGCTCTAGAAGTTGGCTTAGCCCAATTCGATAGTTACTATCAACAACACTATCAAAAACTGATGCTACAGAAACTGGGTTATGATAACGATTTAGGAATACTGGCTAACGAGCTATTAACACAAACAATTAACCTATTAAGAGCTACTGAAATTAGCTACCATGGTTTCTTTGCTGAACTAGCTCAGGGGTTTAATCAAAGTTGGCGTGAAAATAGCGATTTAATTTTAGAAAATGCCACTTTCAGTCCCCAGGTAACTACTCAGTGGCGTACTTTCTATCACCAATGTCTCAATCACATACCCGTCATTGCTATGGAAACGTTTGGCGATCGCCTTATTAACTATAATCCACCAACTGCTTTGTTACGTCCTCTTATTGAATCTGTCTGGAAATCAATTACTGAGGAAAATGATTGGCAACCTTTCTATGATTTAGTACATAAACTACAGCGCAATTAGATAACTCGGTTGGAACCATCTTCACGAACATGAATAAATTGAGAAAATACTTGTTTAAAGTGTTTACTACCTCTAAGGAAGCAGAAAGCAATAATTAAAGGTACGTGATAATTCATTATTAAAGACAAATCACGATTATTGACAGCAATGATACTCAGCAATAGTAAATAGATTAAAACACAAAAGAAATATCGAGGAAAATCCATTGGCCAATCACTATTTTTGCCTCCCATATATCGATACAAAATATATTGAATTGAGCGAGTTAAAATTTTACTAATCAGTAACATTAATCCAATGATATTAGTAGTCAGTAAAACTAAAAAACCACAATAACGGCAACTTTGTAATAATAAATAGAACCATACTCGGCTTTGTTTATTCAGATTATTGTAGACATGAAATAGAAGTCTTAAACCTAATAAAAAACCAATCCAAAGTAAGAAGCCTTCAAATACTTGGAGGAATTTATAGTTATACTCGCTTGATAGTAAGGTACTTATAGGCTTACTGCCTATAACTATATCTTTACTGACAAAGACAGTCCCTAGTACGGATAAACAAACAGCCCATGTCCAAGGTTGCCACCAACGAAATGAGTATTCGTAAGAATTATAATTGTATGAAAGTATTGCTTTATCTTCAAATTTTTCCCCAATTATGTCGTTTTCTACATAACCAATTTCATATATACACCAGAACGCAATCTGTAATAAGAATAACCCAGTCGCATTTGATAATGGATGAGAGCTGAAACAAGTAAAAGATAATAACAGAAGAGGAAAATCTTCACCTAAAATATGATAGAGAAAATATTTTTCACCTGGTCTTTTTATTTTTTCTGAATAAAGTAATGGAATATAAATTTTCACTTTTGTTTTATATACAATTTACTTTGAGTAGTTATTTTAAATCAAGCTTTGATTATCACTCTCAAATAATGTTTTAATTATTTTAATATTAGTCTAGTTAATTATACTTAAGATAACATGTGATCTAATGAATGCTGTCTTTTTATTCTATATTTACCAAAGCTTCACTTTGTATTTATCAAAGCTTCACTCCACATTTATCAAACTAATTAGCTTTGCAGTAATACACTGCAATGTTGATGATTAATATATTTCTCAGCTTAAATATAAGATAAACTAATTAAATTGTCGGCAAATTTCTACTTGCCAAGTAATTCGATCAGCGCCGAATCAGCGCCGAATGACAGAAACAGAAAGAGTTTCTTTTTTGCCTAGAACAACTAAAACAATAATTCCCCTCGCTTATATAAATCTATTTTGAGTAATATGTAATATATTTCTAAATCCAGAAAATACATACCCTGTTTCTTAGCTCAGTTCTACTCTTTGATTTAGTCAAAATATTACTATTGACAATTTGTTTTTTTTGTGATATCAAGATACTAATGTTATGTTATAGCTTCACACAACAGCAGCAAAACTTTTAGGTAAATATAACTAGTTCTTAAATTTTTCTTTACCCAAGTGGAATATGCTGAAATCTTGAGAAAACGAATTAAGAAAAATCTCTAGATTAAATGATTTCTAAAACCCAAACAAGACTCTGTCTAACGGCAGTTTCTGCATTATCTTTAGGATTACTTGTTCAAAATATTGATCTGACTAATAATTCTAAAATTTCCACCCCAGTTGCTAATGCTCAGGATTCAGGCTTAGAAGCTAGCTTATCTGGTGCAGGTGCATCTTTTCCCGCCCCTTTATATCAACGCTGGTTTGCCGAATTTAATAAACTCAATCCTGACGTAGAAATTAGCTATCAGTCTGTTGGTAGTGGTGCTGGTGTGGAGCAGTATCTTCAAGGCACAGTAGATTTCGGTGCGACAGATAAGCCTTTATCCGCAGAAGAGCGTGCAACTTTTGAGGCAACTTATGGGCAAGCTCCAATTCAAGTGCCAATGACTGCTGGTAGCGTGGTGTTTGCTTACAATTTACCTGGAGTTGATAGCCTAGAGTTACCTCGTAGCACTTATTGTAGTATTGTTAATGGTGAAATCAGCAAATGGAGTGATCCAGCGATCGCCGAAGCTAATCCCACTGCTAGTCTCCCGGATATTCCTATCTCCTGGATTCATCGTTCAGATGGTAGCGGTACTACTTTCCTCTTTACTAACCACATTGCAACCGCTTGTCCTAACTGGCAAGGTGGCGCAGATAAAACTGTAGAATGGCCTACTGGTATTGGTGCTAAAGGTAATGAAGGGATTGCTGCTCAAGTAGCCCAAACTGAAGGCGGGATTGGTTACGTTGAATATGCTTATGCCAAAGAAAATGGGATTTCCGCAGCAGCGATCGAAAACCAATCTGGTAACATAGTTGCTCCATCTCCTGAAACAGCTTCCTTAGTATTTGATGGTGAAGAAATTCCTGAAGATTTTGCTCTGACTGTACCTGATCCTGCAAATCCCGAAGCCTACCCTATTGCTGGCTTAACCTGGTTATTATTATACCCAGAATATGATGATCCCACTAAAGCTCAAGCTTTACAAAGCGTTGTTGACTGGGCTTTGAATAGTGGTGATGAGTATGCTGAACAACTGGGCTATATTCCTTTACCTCAAGAAGTAGAAGCGCGAGTAGTGCAGACAGTTCAACAAGATGTTGTGGCTAACAAGTAAATATCTAATTAAATAATTAGTCATTAAACTTTTAATTAGAATTAAACAGCCTTAGAAAGCTAAATTCTGTTACTTCCGTTATACGATTTGATAGCGGAAGTTTTTGTTTTTTTATTCTGGTTATACAATCATCAGATTTGAGTCAATTCTTCTTCAAGAAGATATTTTATAGTCGCTTGTTCAAAATTGAATACTCTTCTATTTGTTTAATTAAGTACATAATCGCAGGTAAACTTAACGCACCATCGTAATTAATGCAGTCATATCGCATTTCATGAGTTAAAGCTGCTAAAGCCCGAGGTTCATCTTCTGGTTGGCAACAAGCAACAGTAATTTCTAATATATTTGGCATGGGTGTACTAGTCGTAGGCAATGGCGGTTGCGTCTTATTTTTACTATTTACCCAAGTAGTCAGTTTTGATAAATGACGATTAAATCTTTGAGTATCTAAAGTTTTATCAGTACTGTAAAAAATACGCTCTGCAACTTGCCATAGTCCTTTACTATATCCAATAGTATCGCCTTCTTTATTTTCAGCAAAATATTGCGGAGTTTCATTGCGATCGCGATCGCGCAAGCCAATTATTCTTATGTATAACTAGGATTAAAACTAGCTGCTCCTTGTAGTTCTATGTAGGCGATCGCAGGTGAAAGATAAACATCAATCCAAATTGTGGACATGCTATTAATATTAGAATGATTTAACTTGTGAGAAGCAGATGCTAATTTTCTTTAGCATCGCTGAAACAAAAGAATGAAAGTAAAATGAATAATAATTCTTTATGGGAGTAAAATCCTCACGATTGATCAAGACTATAAAAAGAATATTGGGTGGATTTGGCACACTCGATGGTGCGACTTACCCTTTCAAAGCCTTAATTGCTTTTATCAAAAAACCTGAACTACTCAAATATATTGCCATTCCCATTGTTGTAAATATCCTAGTTGCGATCGCACTTTATAGTGGATTGCTTTACTTTGGCTGGCAGATTGTTGACGGAGTGCAGGGGGATGTCACTATCTGGTTAGATCAGTTGATTGCTGATCTGCCTCAGTGGTTAGGATTCCTGACCTATCTTGCTTCAGGTGTAATTATAATTATTCGCTTTTTCCTGGTGGTAATTCTGCTTATTGCCACGGGATTTGTCTTGAGCCAATTTGGAGTGCTGTTAGGCGCACCCTGGTATGGTCAACTATCAGAACAATTAGAAAAGTATCGTACAGGTAAAGTCGAACTGATTGAATTAGATATTGTGAGTGATTTAAGCCGAGCAATTTTATATGAGCTAAAAAAGCTAGTTTTAATTGCTGTGGTATGCGTTCCTTTGCTATTAATTAATTTCTTTCCTGGAATAGGTACAGTTATTTCCAGTGTTGGCTCATTTATGCTAACTACCACGATAGTCAGTCTGGATTTTCTCGATTCTTGTCTCGAAAGAAGACGTTTAAAATTTCGTCAAAAGCTAGGAGTTGTCTTTAAAAGTCTCCCTGCTAGTGGTAGCTTTGGTTTAGTTTGTTTGGGGCTGATTAGCATTCCTCTAGTCAATTTAGTAACTATTCCCCTATGTGTTGCTTCAGGAACATTATTTATCTGCGATCGCTTAGGGATGAACTTGCCCGAGAGAAATTGATTTAACCTGTTAAATTCTCATAAGGAAGGATTACCCTACCTCAAC
This sequence comes from uncultured Pleurocapsa sp., assembly GCA_965365755.1. GTDB lineage: Bacteria > Cyanobacteriota > Cyanobacteriia > Cyanobacteriales > Xenococcaceae > Waterburya. The sequence continues at coordinate 13,157 of CBDUCX010000018.1, read as the reverse complement.
ATGTAGGTAGAGTACTAGCCAAAATAGGTACGTTAAGTAACTAAACTAAACAAAAACAAAGTTCACAATCTAAGCTTCTCTCTCAACATAGTAGAAGAAAAGTACCATGGAGACTGCGAAACAGACCATACCTATGAAAGGAACCATAGCAACAGGTAACCAAGAGGCTGTGTAATCACCAATCATAATTTTTACCTTTTATCTTTTTTGTTTGATTATAAGCGTTAACATCTATGGATATTACTGCGAACTCCAACCTGATTTGATTTGCTGATGAAGATTCTTAACAAAAAGTAAACTCCAACCTGATTTGATTTGCCGATAAAGATTCTTAACAAAAAGTGAACTTAAACCAAGTTAGAGTGATCCTATTTGAAGGGATTCATTCGGAATTCTTAATCACTTTTAGGAGAACTCAATTTTATGGACGCAGTTACGCACGGCGGAGATCCTCAAGTAGGAAATCTAGCTACTCCTCTTAATTCATCTGATTTCAGTACAACCTTTATTAGAAATCTTCCTGCCTATCGTGCGGGATTATCCGCTAATCGTCGCGGTTTAGAAGTAGGTATGGCTCATGGTTACTTCTTGTATGGACCGTTTACAGTCTTAGGACCACTCAGGAGTTCTGATAGTGCTGAACTTGCTGGTTTTTTAGCAACAGCAGGAATGATTGCGATTTTAACTGTCGCCCTCTCACTCTATGCTAGTGCGATGGGCGGAAAACCAGTCTCTACCGTTACTACCCCTGATATCCCGAAAGAATTGGGAACTAAAGAAGGTTGGAGTGATTTTGCTAGTGGTTTCTTTCTCGGTGGTTGCGGCGGAGCATTTTTTGCTTACTTCTTATGCTCAACTCCCTATTTAGAATTGTTGCAAGATGCACTAAAAGTTGTCTGGTCTTCCTAAAGAGGAGAAACTTAAGAATTAGGATCTTGGTGGGGAATTTTTAGTCTCACTTTTATTTAAAGCAGAAGCTCAGAGGTAACTCTGGGCTTTATTATTTAGATAGTCAGGCAAAAAATAATGTGTAATATGTTGATGACTAAATATATTCTTAAAAGTAAGTACTTATTTGAGAACAACAATGAAACCAGATTTCTTATCTAAAAAACAGACAGGTTCACGTTTAAAGAACCTAATACAATCTGCTTTATCCACTCTGTTACTGGTGGTTACTATTTCCTGTTTTGCCTTACCAGCGATCGCCACTGGACTCTTTGATTTACCCAATTTTGATGCTGAGCAAGTTTGGCTCGTGGATACTGCTGACGCGATTAGCAATGCGAACGAAAGTAAACTAACTAAGACTTTCAAAGAGTTAGCTAGCCAAACAGGTCAGGAAATTAGAATGGTGGCAATTCGCCGTCTAGATTATGGACAGACAGTAGACAGTTTAGCGACAGAGATCTTTGAAGATTGGTATCCTGATGCTGAAGCCCAGGCCAACCAGACGTTATTAGTATTAGATACTCTGACTAACAACGCCGCAATTCGTTCAGGAGATTCCGCCCAAGAATTGCTCGGTGCCGAAGTCCCTAAGAGTATTGTTGAGGAAACAGTGGGCTACAATATTCGTAAAGGCGATAAATATAACCAAGCCTTTCTTGATGCAGGCGATCGCCTAGTAGCAGTACTCTCTGGACAGGAAGATCCTGGCCCTCCAGTGATGGAAGATGAAGTTCAAATTGAAGGTACATTTACTAAAGCCGAAGACACAGATCAAGGAAGTGCGACTATCTGGGTAATTGGCTTTTTGATTGTTGCCACCATTGTACCGATGGCAACTTACTACTGGTATGTCGGATTCGGTAATTAGTCTTGAATATACTCTGTCCCATTAACTAAAGCATACTCAGCCCTGGTAAATTCCCGTCCTAAATAGGCAGCGTGGTCTAACATCGTTATCGGACAGGGTTGAGGTTCTTCAATTACCCTAACGCACAGTTCTTTAGCAGTTCTACCTGTATAGAGTTTCTCTACGGTACGCTCTACTTTTTTGCCCCCACAAGCAATTACTTCTCCTGTTTCTGGATCTACTGCTAAACCTTGCTCATTAATGACGTTGCTGTAGTGTTTAGCGCAGATTAATTGAGCATCTCGATCTAGATAGATGATGTAGTAGCCACCAGGATCGAGGGCAATCGGTCTTTTAGAAAGTTCGTCGTCTAGAGTTTTTAAATATTCAGTGTTAATAGTAGTTGGCATCAAAAAAAGAACGCTGGTTTCATTTATCAATAATTATGATCAATATGATAAAGCGTTCTAGAAACTGAAAGCTGTTTTTTCACAGAAATAAAATAATTAGATAAAATCCAAGTCTGGGTGTTGTGCCATAATCTCGTTAATTTCTTCGCTTTCAGAAGTTTGATATCCCAGAATCTCTTTCAAAAAGCGTGAATACTTAGTGTACACTCGGGTAATTTCTTCTTGCTCGACGATAAAAAAGGGCGCTGCTTGCACTCCATGTCTTCTAGCTAGCTCTAGCCCAGGACTAGAATATTCTCGTTCATCGGCAAAGACAACCCGATTAATGCGATCGCTCAAGTTAAGCTGATCTAGCTTTTGCGATACTTCTGCCGACTTGCGACATAAACTACCATCTGGTCTAATTTTTTTTACTATGGTAATATTCATAATTCTTTACATTTTCTTGCCCTAAATAGCATTGTGATAGCTTATCCAAGCTTGATAAAAGTTAAACATTGCTAACATTGCTAAAAATATACTAAAAATTTTGCTGACCAAAGAATTAGGTAGATTGGGCAAGACTCTAGTTCCAACTTGAACTCCAAACATTCCCGCAATGCCCAAAATCAAACCAGGGACGTAGAGAATGTTACCTTTGGCTGCGTGGAGTACACAAGATGAAATAGTGGCTGTGACAATTACACCTAAACTAGTGCGAACGGCTACTTTAATTTCTTCGTTTAGTAGCAGCATCTGCAAAGGAACCATAATCGCTCCACCACCAATGCCTAATAAGCCCCCTAAAAAACCAGCAATGCTACCTGTCCCAATCTTCGAGAATACTGGATTTAACTGAGCCACTGAGTGCTGTTCCTGAGCAACTATTTTTTGACGTAACCTAATTAAACCAATATTAATTAGTAAAAAGCAGGCAAATATAGTCATCAAGATATACTCAGGTATTTCCCCCGTCAGATATGCTCCTAGAGGTGCTGTGATAATAGCTGGGATGGCAATATAGACTATCCGCTGTAAATCTAGGTAGCCCATTCTCCAGTTATAAAAACTACCAGTACTGGAACTCATAATAATTACTAAACTGCTGGTGGCAACAGCTTGAGTAAAAGGATATCCTAACGCTACCAACAAAGATACGATGACAAACCCGCCACCAATTCCCAGTAGTCCAGCCAAAATTCCTGAACCAATACCACCTCCAGCCAAAACCAGCCAGCCTGCCATAGTTTTTAATTGATTAAATTATTTGAAGCAAAATTTCAATGCCTATCATAATCTAAATTATGAATCAAATACTGGTTTTGGGTTGATTTTGAAGATATCAATTTTTGAGATTATCCTTGTGGAAACCGCATTCTTTGTCAGCGGCATTTTCCCACCACCAGCGACCTTCTCGCTCATGCTGATTAGGTAAGACGGCTTTGGTACAAGGTTCACAACCAATACTAACAAAACCTTTCTCATGGAGAGGATTATATGGTACATCAAAATGACGAATATACTGCCAAACTTGCTCAGATGTCCAATTTGCCAGAGGATTAAACTTGACAATTTTGTGCTCCTCTGAAGAAAAAGCGGTGTCCAACTGAATTACAGGAATGTTGGCTCGGGTATCTGGGCTTTGGTCTTTGCGTTGCCCTGTAATCCAAGCATCAACAGTTGATAGCTTGCGACGCAGTGGACGCACTTTGCGAATCCCGCAGCATTCTTGATGATTGTCTTCATAAAAGCTGAAAAACCCTTTTTCTTTAACCAGTTGTTCAACTTGCTGGGAATCAGGAAATAAAATTTCTAGCTTAATATCATAGCGCCGTCTAACTTGTTCTAAAAACTTATAGGTTTCTGAGTGTAACCGACCAGTATCAATCGAAAATACCTGAAGATTATTGGTGATTTTAGAAGCCATGTCGATTAAAACAACATCTTCAGCACCACTAAACGAGAGAGCAATGTTATCAAATTTGTCGAGGGCAAATTCGAGAATTTGCCGAGGGCTTTTCGCTTCGTATTCTGACTGAAGTTGAGTAAAATTGAGTTCCTTGGGAGTGAGTAGAGCCTGAACCATGAGATGATTCTCCTTATTTTTGGTACTTTCAGTAAATAATATAAGTACAGTTACAGGCAGAATATGCCTGTAGCCTGCTTAGTTAAAAGGCTAGAAACTATTGCCAAGAACGGCGATTCTTTGTCCATGCACCTATTTAGCAATGCCGTTGACCGCAGTATTTCCTACTCGATTCAAAACTTCTATTTGCTGCTCTAGAAGTCTCCTCTTGAGCATTTCTATGTATTCAGAACGAAATTTCCTTAACTGATAGTCTCTGGGGTCTTTAACCTTTAGTTCTGACCACGCCTGTTGTTTTTTGGGTTCGCTCTGCTTTCTGGCTTCGGCGATCTTCTCCGCAGTAATATTAGCGGCACCTGGAGTCATTTTTTCGTAGCCGTAATGATCCATGTAGTCCCCTGCAATAGTTTCAATAATCTCAATGTCCTCAGAACTCATAGTCTTTTTGAACTTATCGATGTATGCAGGTATGGGTGCAGAACTATTAGTTTCCCACAAAGCAGATAGAACAGAGATATTTTTTGCTTCTTTCGAGCTACCAACGTCCATCATGGAATCTAAAAACTCAATTCCGAAGAACTGACAAATTTTATATAGTACGGCTTCCTGATTAGTCAAAAAGTCTTCGTATCTAATAGTGAGAACCCGCTCAGGATGCTTCTTAATGACCTCTTGTATTTGGTCATGGGCTTTAACCCAAGATATTGTATTGAGCATGGAATCGTAATCATGAATGATTGCCCGATTAATGCTATTAACTTGGGCGCGAGGATCACGAACCACATTTAAAAACAACATATCATCGAATAAATCGATGAGTTCAGACGCATAATAGACATTGTCTAAAGACTTGTCCATTACGACTTTTGCCTGATGTTTTTGCCCTGCTTGAAAGAGCATTTCCCAGGCTACACGATGAACGCTGCGAGACTGATTTTTGATCGCTTCAAAAATTTTAACTGGGTCTAGAGCAACACCATCCCACTTGACCATAGTTGCATTCTGTAGACCTATTAGGTCAACCACTAGCTGAAAATAAGACCAATCATTACTCAAATCTCCGTATAATTTAACCAATGGCATAAAATCAATAATATGCATTGGATAAGGAGAATAGAAATCGGGAGATAAATTCAGTCGTAAACGTAGAGCATGACTACCACATCGTCTGATTGGTGTCATCAATACTGGTCTTGGTCTAGACAAGTTGGACTCTGCTGTTTGGATATTCATAATAATTTAGGAAACCACTAGATTCACAAAGTCAGAAGAAGCTTTCCCCCTTAAAGGTAGCCTTCCCCTGATCTGCATTGATACTTCTGAAAAAGAGTAGTAAAGATTCTAGTTACACGAATCTTATACAAACCATCTTGCTTATTTGATATTTTTTTATTAAGAACTTAAGCTTCACAGCTTTTCCTTCTACTTGTCCTTGGCGCTAGGTAACTTTATTTAACTGAATATGCCTAAATAGATTTTCAAAAGATAACTATGAATTCCACTGCCTTTTGTCAAATGCATCATTGCCCTATTCCATACAGTCTGGCAGTTTTGTAAAGTTTTGACCAGGGTTTTTAAGAAAAGTTAAGCAGGGAGATATGGAAAAATGTAGATGAATAACTTTTTGTTAGTCGTAAACACGCAAAACTATTAGCATCCTAGTTCAGTAAATCTACGTAAAATCAAGACTTATGCTTATTTGTCAATCAGGATTGATTACTTGGTTTGGTCGGTTATCCTCAAGTATTTTTAACTGTGACACTGAAGATTATAGGAGATATAGGGAGTTAACAACTTTTAAATAAAGTTAAAGATTTGGCAAATTACTTATTACCAAAGTAGTAATACAGCACAAATATATTAGTAGTATTTACTTATGGGCAAGCTTAAGCGGAAACGAAATCGTGGTGTTATTCTCACTCCCAAAGGATTGGAGAAGCTTCAAGAGGCACGAATTAAATCGGAACAGAGAGAGAATTTTGGCAAACCCTATACCCAGGAACAAATAAGCGAGCTGGCTGCCATAGATATCAGCACAATCAAAAAGGTATTCTCTAATAAAGAAGGGGTTGATAAAAAAACCCTCGCCAAACTTTGTTCTGCTTTTAAAGCAGAGTTAGGAGAAGAATTTTATGCCAAACCGAATCCCACCCTCCGTCAAGATTGGGGAGAAGCGGTTGCTGTAGAACATTTTGTGGGGCGCACTAGTGAACTTCAGACTTTATCTACTTGGTTGCTTCAAGATCGTTGTCGATTGATCACCTTATTAGGTATGGGAGGAATTGGTAAGACTACTTTATCGATTAAGTTGGCTCAACAAGTCAGCTCAAAATTTGACTCTGTGATCTGGAAGTCTCTGAGAGATGCACCTCCGGTTGAAGAAGTTATAGCTTATCTAATCGAATTTTTATCGGAAGGACAAGAAACAGCAGTTGATTTGCCTTCAAGATTAGGTGAGAGAATATCACGACTGATTAGTTATTTACGCTCTAAGCAATGTCTGATCTTGTTTGATAATGCTGAGTCACTCCTTGATAGTGGTAGCCGAGCAGGAAAATATCTTCGGGGATATGAAGGCTATGGGGAGCTTTTCAGAAGAATAGGAGCAACAAAACACTGTAGCTGTTTAATGCTAACGACCAGAGAAAAGCCCAAAGAAGTAGCTATTTTGTCAGGAGACAGGCTTCCAGTTCGTTCTTTACAATTAGCTGGTCTAAAACAAGGGCAGGAAATTATTAAAGTTAAGGGGCTTTCAGGCTCAGATTTCGAATTAAAGTGCTTAAGCAATCGCTATGATGGTCATCCCCTGGCGTTAAAAGTGGTAGCAACGACCATCCAGGATCTATTTGCAGGAAATATTACTGAATTTTTGCGTCAGGACAAAGCCGTTTTTGGCGATATTCGCGATCTTCTCGACCAGCAGTTTGAAAGGTTATCAAATATAGAACAAGAGATTATGTACTGGTTGGCGATCGCTCGTGAACCGATTTCTATAGCAGAATTGCAAGAAGATTTTGTCTTGCCAATATCACCGATAAAATTATTAGAAGCCATAGAATCTTTATCTAGACGTTCTCTAATTGAAAAAAATGCCTCTTGCTTTACCCAGCAGTCTGTAGTTATGGAGTACGTGACTAGCAAATTAATTGAGATAGTTTGTGAAGAAATCATTACTCAGCAGCCCCAAATTTTTCGCGATCACGCTCTAATCAAAGCAACAGCCAAAGACTATATTCGGGAAAATCAAATTCGCCTCATTCTTCAACCAGTCATCAATGGGCTGAAGAATGAATTTAGAAGCCAAAAAGATATTGAACAGTGTTTGCGAGAGATTCTGGTGACAATGCAAGAAAAATCACCATTAGAAAAATGGTATGCAGCAGGAAATATTCTTAATCTGTTTACTCAGCTAGAAACTAATTTGACTGGCTATGACTTTTCAAATTTATGTGTCTGGCAGGCAGATTTACGCCAAGCACAACTACATAAGGTCAATTTCCAAAATTCAGACTTATCTAAATCAGTCTTTGCCGAAAACTTTGGGGGAATTTGGTCGGTAGCCTTTAGCCCCGACGGGCAATATCTAGCTGCGGGAGATACCAAAGGAGATATTCTGTTACGGCGAGTGACAGATGGTCAACCAATTCGTAGATTTGAGGGACATAAAGGTTGGGTAGTTTCTCTTGCTTTTAGCCCCGATGGCAATACCTTGGCTAGCGGGAGTTGTGACTGTACGGCAAAGCTTTGGGATGTCAATACTGGTCAATGTCTTCATACTTTGAAAGAGCACGAACAAGAAGTCTGGTCAGTTGCTTTTAGTCCCGATGCTACAGTTTTAGCTAGTGGCTGTGATGATCATCAAGCAAGATTATGGAGTATTAGTACTGGTCAATGTCTTCAAGTTCTTCAAGGTCATAACAATGAAGTACTATCAGTAACTTTCAGTTTAGACGGGAAACAGCTAATCAGTGGAAGTCAGGATACAACGATTAGGCTTTGGGATCTTGAGAATGCTGAATGTAAACAGATTTTACCAGGACACGACGATGGAGTGCGCTCCGTTAGCCTGAGCCCAGACGGTCAAATGCTTGCCAGTAGTAGTAATGATCGAACAGTGAAATTGTGGAATATAGATACAGGAGAATGCCTTAAAGTTTTTCAGGGACATAAAAATGTGGTGTTTACTGTCGCTTTTAGCCCTCAAGGTAATCTTCTAGCCAGTAGTGGGATTGGTCAAAAAGTAAGGCTATGGAATATAGATACAGGAGAGTGTCTTAAAGTTTTTCCAGGTCATTCTAATATGGTTAATTCAGTTGCCTTTAATCCGCAAGGTAATATCTTAGCTAGTGGCAGTTACGATCAGTCTGTAAAGCTATGGAATGTTAATACCTATCAATGCGTTAAAACTTGGCAAGGATATAGCAATCAATCACTCTCAGTTACTTTTAGTCCCGATAGTCAAACCCTGGTTAGTGGCGGTCATGATGAAAAAGTAAGGTTATGGAATGTTAAAACGGGAAAAGTTGTCAGAACTCTGCATGAACACTCCAATTGGGTTTTTTCTGTTGCCTTCAGTGTTGATGGTAATCTCTTAGCTAGCGGTAGTGGAGACAACACTATAAAAATTTGGGATGTCAGTACGGGAAAGGTAATCAAAACTCTTTGGGGACATGAAGCTGTAGTTCGCTCAATTGCCTTTGCCTCTGATGGTCAAATCTTAGCCAGTGGAAGTGAGGATGGAACTATTAGACTGTGGAATATTAATAGTGGTCAGACTTGGAAAATTTTACAGGATCATCAAGCTGAGATTTGGTCAATTGCCATTAATTTTCAGGGTCAAATGTTAGCTAGTGCTTCTATGGATCAAACGGCTAAGTTATGGGATGTCAGTACTGGAGAGTGTCTTAAAACCTTAGACGAACACCAGGGTTGGGTTTGGTCAACCGCCTTTAGTCCAGATAACAAAACTTTAGTCAGCACCAGCGCCGACCAAACCATAAGATTTTGGAATATAAACACTGGTAAATGCGAAAGAATTTTACAAGACGATGTAGGAAATACGCAATTAGTTGCTTTTAGCAATGATGGTCAAGTACTTGCTAGTTGTAAACAAGACCATATTATTAGATTGTTGGAAGTTAACACTGGTAAATGTTTTAAGATTCTCGATGGTCATACAGCATTAATTAACTCAATTACTTTTAGTCCTGATGGTTTTACTCTAGTCAGCAGTAGTGAAGACGAAACAATTAGACTTTGGGAGTTGAAAAGCGGAAAATGTCTTAAAATTTTGAAATCTCAGAATCCCTACCAGGAAATGGATATTAAGGATGTCATTGGCTTAACTAGACCTACTCTTAATACTCTAAAAATCTTGGGGGCCAACGATTAGTTAATCAACTTATTGGACAAAGTTCGGGAGATTACTTTTTAACCAAGCAGCATCACTATGGCGATCGCATTTTAACTCTAAAACTCGAATACCTTGCTGGGGCAAGTTAGTAATTAAGTCTGCTAGTTGTTGCCAACTATCGATAGTGATATGTTTCACACCGTAGGCAGTGCAAAGCTGGGCTAGATCAACTGATTGAGGAGTGGCAAAATACTCTTCAAACTCAGGAAATTTGGCAATGGGTAAGATCTCGAAGATGCCACCTCCATGATTATTAATCACAATAATTGTTAAATGACCCTGAAATTTTGGGCTAACTAGAAAGCCATTGGTGTCATGTAATAGTGCTAAATCTCCTGTTAATAATACTCCTGCATCTTGATAGGCAATGCCCAAAGCAGTAGATAGAGTGCCATCAATTCCGTTTGCTCCACGGCTAAAATAGGGAACTATTCCCTGGTTGTTAGGCTGCCAAAAGAATTCAGCATTACGTACCGACATACTATTAGCCAGAAAAATTGGCGTACCTGACGGCAGAGTTTGAGAAATAAGCCAAGCAGCTTTTCCTTCATACATCTGATGGAGGGATTCCAGGGTATGATCGAGGGCTGTCCTAGTTTGCTTCTCCAGGGTACACCATTGCTGACAATAGCTTGTTTGAGGACTGTTTTCCAGATTATTTTTAAGTTTCAGTGGTATCTTACGAGCAATTTGTTCTAGAGAAATACCAAGATGAATCGATTTGCCATGAAGCGGATCAAAGTTATCAACCTTCTCGTCAATTATCCAGCGCTCGACATCGATTTTTTGGAGCCAGTTTCTTAATTGCTTACTGGTAGGGAGTTCTCCCACTTGAATCACTACTTCAGGAATGAGCTGTGCTGCTGCTGTTTGGCGCAAAATTGAATCATAGGTAGAAATTAAATAAGGATTCAGTTGAGCATAATTTCTCAGAGGGGACAAGGCTTCGGCTAAAACAGGAAAAGAAAGTGCCTGAGATAAAAATGCGATCGCCTGGCAATAAGCTTGGGGATTTCTGGGTTGAGCCAAACCTGCAATGATCATCCCCGATTTACCCTGCCAACTATTCCAGGGGAGAGCTACAGTATTGCTGGCTGGGGTGGTACTAATAACTGTGTTAAAGAAATCTGGAGTAAATTGGGTTTCTATCGACCCTAAAGGCTGTTTGATTGGTGCCAGAGGCTCTCGTAGCGGGATATTAAGATGGACGACTCCAGGGAGCGGAAATAAAGACTGTTGCCATGCTTGAATTATATTTTGTCGCAGGTAGCGCAGCATAGCTAGATTAGCTTCGGGTACAGCTAATTCACAGTACCAATTGGGGAGATTTCCGTAGAGCTTCACCTGATCAATAGTTTGGCCTGCATGACAGTTACGTAGTTCGGGTGGGCGATCAGCTGTCAGAATAATTAGGGGAACTGAGCTTGTTTGCGCTTCAATTACTGCGGGATAAAAATTTGCTCCTGCGGTTCCTGAAGTACAGACTAGGACTGTAGCTAAACCGGTTTTTTTAGCTCTCCCCAAAGCAAAAAAAGCTGCGGAACGTTCATCTAGAATGGGTATAGCTTTAATTTCTGGATGACTGGCAAAGGCAACTGTCAGAGGAGTTGAACGAGAACCGGGACATACCACTGCCATGGTTATACCACAGCGATGCAAGGTTTCCACTAGTACCGATGCCCACAGGGTATTTACATTACGAAAGTCAATCATTCAATCAGTCATCAGTGATCAGAAGAGACAAGGCATGCCTTGTCTGTACAGTAATCATAGTCATACTAGAGCTTTCAGTAAAGACTGTAGTTTTAGCTGTACCTCATCCAGTTCCTGATCAGGATTAGAACCCGAAACTATACCTGCTCCCGCATATAGGGTAGCGCGATCGCCGTCAATCAATGCTGAACGAATAGCCACAATAAATTCGCAGTTTCCTTCGTAGTCTACCCAACCCAAAGGTGCTGCATATAAAGAGCGGTCTAACTTTTCGTAGTAACGAATCTTTTCACAAGCAGTATCATTAGGCACCCCAGCTACAGCAGGGGTGGGATGAAGTAATTCGATAATCTCTAAAGGTTGGATATCTGCGGGGAGATGAGCATAAATCGGTGTCCACAGATGTTGAATATTAGACAGTTTGAGCAATTGTAGGGGTAACTGCTGGGCTTTTAAACCAATGAGTCGTAAACGCTTGATCATGAAATCACGTACAGCATGATGTTCTCGCTTCTCTTTACGATTTTTTAGCAATAAATTACCCAGGTGTAGATCCTCCGTGTTGTTCTTTCCTCTGGGAGCAGATCCCGCCAAGGCATCAGTTACAAGCTGTTGGTTTTGCACACTGAGCAAACGTTCTGGACTTGCCCCAACAAAATTTTGCCCTTTACCATTACTAGTGGAAAAAATGTAGCAGTCTGGGTGAAGCGATCGCAAATTAGCTAAGGATTTAATCACATCAAAAGGAACTGCTGAACGGATTTCTGTGGTGTGAGCAATGACAACTTTGCTTAGTTCGTTATCGGCAATCGAATCTAAAGCTGATGCTACCACCGATTTAAAGTAATCAGTATTCTGGGACTGCTCGCGATCAATGGACAATAAGCTATTATTGGCATCTAAGTTTAGTTGTTCCACTGCCGACCAATCAACGCTATTGGCTTTTTGCTTAATTTGCTCAATTAGAGAACTTTTATTCTGCCCTGGAGCCAGAGGAAAATTGATAATCAGGCAGCAATTTTTATTCTTCTTAACTATCTGGAAACGAGGTAAAAATAGAGTTCCCGAAGGGAATGGCTCTGATTCTGGAACCTCTGCAAAAAAAGTAAAGCCACAAAATACACCTGGTTTACCAATTGCTGAGTTGTTCGCTCCTGCCCGAGTAATTTGCTTGAAACAGTTTTGGGTAAATTCCTGAGCCATAGCAAACCTGGAGGCAGATTCAGTATGACTACTCCTGGTAATCCCCCAAGCTGCCACCGCTTCCTGTTTACTACAATTTTCCCAATAAAAACTTAAGCTGTTGCGATCGCTGAATTTTTGTAGACAAGCAAGGGGATCGACAAGAGGAATTTGACGGGAAAAACTAATAATATTCGTATCTTGGGTGACGGCAAAACTAAGTTGCCTATTCTGCCAAAAATTATTTAATTCTGTATCAGTGTCAATATCTAAAATTAAATTACTAGAATGAGTTGCAAAGGACATAGAGCTTTTAGATTGTGTCATTACCCAAAAAGTTCAGTCAGGAAAACTGAATGGGGGCGATCAACAGCATTAAGTAAATTTACGCCTACGCCCAGATAAAGATTAAATTGATGGTTTGTTTAGTAATTTACTACTAAAAAAAATAATTTTATGATTTTTATTATAAGCTACTGTCTGCAATAGTCCTAACGCCAGACTCTGGGAGGGATGTAGAGCAAATATCATTCTAGGATTTGGGAATCCCCCATGTGTGGGGGTAAAACTAGCGAA
>CBDUCX010000017.1:0-32535 GCA_965365755.1 uncultured Pleurocapsa sp. | reverse complement strand
CAATTCTTCCTTTAGGGTACGTTCCATGAATAGAATAGTAGACTAATTTCTTTTTGTCTTGAAGATATTTAGGATATTAACTATTATTTTCAAAGCCCATTATTAACCACAAAAAATTATAATTTAGATCAGGAACAGTTTTGAGTAAATAGTTGGCCAAAAAGCCAACTTGATCCCCAAGTTTATAAATTTTTTCTGATTGACTTGCAAATAGTTAATGCTGGATTAACGAGTTAGTTTAATTTCTGCTGAATATTTAAAATTTAAAGATAAATTTAACATGAGAAAATTGTATGAGCCATTATGATAAATAGCTAAATTAATTTCGTTTATTTATTATGAACTTTGAAGTAATTTCGACGAATTTGGTTCAAAATTTATCAGATTTTGGTTTGAAAATCATAGGTGTAATCGCCGAATCTAAATCTTATTTAGATCTGGGAGTAGTTTAGCATGAAGGGAGGTCAATAGCGATCATATTTTGAATTTCTTGAGGTTTTTAAACAGTTTGGCAATTGAATTTTCAAAGTTTATAACAAGTAAATTACACCGATCACTTCACCAATTCAAAACAGTTACCTTGACTTTTATAAATTAAAAAAACAAATAATTTATCAAATTTTTTCTATTTACAACTTTGTATTTTTAATATAACAGTGCCATTTGCCAGCTATTTCCCACAACGGTTGAAATGTTTCAGCACTATGATCTCCAAGCACCCACCCTAAAATCTATGCCTTACCCATAAGTCTAAAAATTAGGATTAGGAGAGGAGTGTAGCAATTTCCAAGTAGAAGCAATATCATGCAATCGTTGCAACCCTCTCCAAAGCAAATAAATCATAGATATCTCCTTCTTGATCGGTAACTGTCACCACTGTAGTGGTTGATGGAATAGCTAATTTAGATCGAGCTGATATTCTCTAAATTAGCAATCAGTTCTCTAGTTTGAGGCTGTATCAGTTTATCCTTGAATTTCTTAATCAAATAGGGTTCATCAATCTGTCTCCACCAAAGAATCTTTTCATATTCAGGTAATCTATCCCAGAGTCGAGAGGCGATGCTACTTTTGCCCCATCCCCCCATGCCATGAATCAAGACCCCTACCTTGTCATAATCTGTCTTCAGAGTTCGCAAACAATTCTGTAACTGACGACGACGACCGACAAACTCTTCTCTCTTGGCAACCCTTAAACGTTTTTCATCATCTCTGAATTCTAGGTTTGTCGTTGGTTTTGGTATATGCTTTTTTGAGGAGAGTTAGCTATTTTAATCGGTTTTCCTTTAGACATCCAGCGCACAGGGATAATTGAGGGTCTTTTCTGTACCAAGAAGCATTCACCATCGTGTAACACTTCCCAAGGTAAATGAGCCAGTCCTTTATCTGTAGCGATCGCAATTATCAAACCTTCAGGACGTGTCTTTTGTAAAGCATTAGCTAAAATGCGATCGCTTTTGGAGAGAAAATCCAGATATCTTCAACACCAAAGAAGCTCAAAACGGATTGCCAATATCACAGCGAATTTTGATGATATTAACTTTTTAGTTCCAGCTTTTGGAAAATTGGATAATCTTGGAAGATGAGCTATTTAGGCTGGTTTTCTATAGAGTAATATCCAGAAAAATTTTTGGTATTATAATTATTTGGAAGGCACTTTGCGATCACAATTCAGGAAAATTCTGCAATTCCCAATTCGCTCAAGATAAATCCAAGTTAGTTAACGGCGATCGCTCACAAGTGATCTGCTTTGTAACAAGAAACAGAAGAGATCTCTTTAAGCAATGGAGACATTCCAAATTTCTCTGTACAGTTTTGAAGAGCAATCAGGTATCATTTGGGTATGGAGTTTGAGTGGAATGAGTCAAAAGCAACTGCTAACCTGACTAAGCACGGTGTCAGTTTTGAAGAAGCTAAGACCGTCTTTGGCAATTTGCTGGCAGTTATTTTTGATGATGAAGCTCACTCAGTAGGGGAGAGACGAGAGATTATCATCGGGCATTCCCGAAACAATCGCTTGCTACTTATTTCTTTCACTGAACGTCCTAACATCATTCGCATTATTAGTGCACGATTAGCCACTCGAAGAGAGCGTGAAGATTATGAGCAAAACACCTTTTGAGGAGTCATGCAATTCAGATGATGAGCTTCTAGCTGAGTATCACTTTGATTATAAAAAAGCAAAGCCTAATCGATTTGCTGTTCGTGATGAGACGCAACTGTTAAAAGTTGTGGTTTTAGACGAAGATGTTGCGCGAGTTTTTACAACGCCAGAGTCGGTCAATAAAGTTCTGAGGGCGTTAATTGAGACGATGCCACAATAAACAAATTCAGATCATGATACTTATCAAATTAGGCTGGCACGAGAAAATGAGTTGTATCAACTGAATACCATGGAAGAAGCTGCATCAAAACTCTTTGCCAACACAAAATTTGCCCTATAAATTGACTAAGAAACATTGTCAATTAACGCGTTGAATTAATAATAATCTGAGTAAAAATCTGACTCTTCATTACATTTCCCCTACTTTCTCTGATTTTACAGTTCAAATATACTAGTTAAATCTCTGACTTTATCCCAACTGACAAGCTCAGGGAGTGCTTTTAGAGTGAAGGTACATAAGAGTTAACGCTCTTAATTGTTTCAAGTATCGCGCTCAGGAGGTGACTCTTCAATGCAAGTGCAATGGAAAAAATTACTGGCAAAAATCATAGTTTGGTTGGCTGCTGAAATTTTACTCAACTTTCTGGGACTCGATACCTTAGCTGATTACAGCGAATTTTTATTTGATCGCGATTCTGACAATGTGGTGATAGTTGATAGCTAAATGACATTCAATATTCAATATCAGGAAATAATCATGACAACTCAAACATCGCAGATCTCTTCTATTTCCGAAGCAACTAAAGCCTTAGTGGAACAAAAAATACCAGAACAACCAGACGAGATCAAACAAAAAATGGGCGAACTGGTAGAACTAATTAAAAAGCAAGCAGAGTCGGAATTAGAAGCAGCCGAAGCAACGACCCGCGAGGCATATATAAATGCGATCGCTAATGCTAAAACAACATTAAAACAGACTGAAACTTTCTTTGCCGAACAAGAACAAACTCTCCAGCAAAAAATTCAGGAATTGAATAGTCAAGCCGATCGCGAATGGGAATCTTTGGTCGCTGATGTAAAAAATATGGGAAACCGTATTGACAACGCCATTAATGCAGCCTGGAAAGCTTTGACCGAAGAAAAATCATAGTTTATTGGGGATTGGGGATTGGGAAATTCCTAGTCTTTAGTCACCAGTCCAAACTCTCTAATTTTTACATTTCAGACAATGGAACATAATGCACTTTTAATAACTCAAATAGGCATTTTAGCCCTACTGCTGGTTGCTTGTTTTGCAGCGATCGCTCTTAAACGTCTCAAATTCCCCTATACTGTGGGTTTAGTTATTGTCGGCTTAATTGTGGGTTGGCTAGCTCAGAATTTAGTGAAGTAAAAAATGTTGTCAACAACTTTAACTGTGATTAACTGTGATTGTACTATTTCTCAGGAAGGAACTGATAATCCACTATTAGCTGCTTATTCAGATGATGCTCAAAACTGTTCGACTCTTAAAGTAGCAGCCAAATCTCAATAGTCCTCTCAGTCAAGGGTAAGTAGAAATCTTAACTACATGAGCATTCAGGCACATTCTGCATTTCATTTTGAGATTTTGATAACTGGCAAGTAGAAAAATGACATTATACGTCTGATATGAATTAAATTTTGCGTTTAATTTACAATCGCGTCTAATGTTAGAATTAGAGATTAGCTAAAATACAAATATATTGTTTAGTTGCACAAAAGGCGATTACGCTCTGCGTAGCCGACAGGTCGCATTATGACTAATGCCAAAAACCGTAACTCGTTCTCAATTCCGATGCCAGGTTTAAAAAAACTACGGTCTTATCGTCGAGGATGGTTACGGGGGGACGTATTAGCTGGTTTGACGGTAGCGGCATATTTAATTCCCCAATGCATGGCTTATGGAGAGTTAGCAGGAGTTGAGCCTGTGGCTGGTTTATGGGCAATTTTACCGCCGATGGTTATCTATGCGTTATTTGGTTCTTCTCCCCAACTTTCCATTGGCCCTGAATCAAGTACCGCTGTAATGACGGCAGTAGCGATCGCACCTTTGGCAGCAGCTAGGAGCGATACTTATATTAGTCTGGCAGCTCTACTGGCAATTATCATGGGGTTGGTCTGTATCGTGGGCTATTTTGCTCGATTGGGTTTTTTAGCTGATTTACTTTCCAAGCCAGTTTTGATTGGTTATATGGCGGGAATTGCCCTGATTATGATTGGGGGACAGTTGGGTAAGATTACTAAAGTCGAGATTGAAAGCAATAATTTTTTTGGTCAGATCGGCGAATTTATTAGCCAGCTAGAGTTAGCTCATAATCCCACACTAATTTTAAGTATTGCTGTAATAGTATTTCTATTTACCTTGCAACGTCGTTTTCCCAGCGCACCGATCCCTTTAATTGCGGTGTTACTCTCCACCGCAGCAGTAGCCCTATTTAAGCTTGACGCTCGCGGGGTGGCGGTAGTGGGAGCAATTCCTGCTGGTTTACCTCAGTTGGCGATTCCCCAAGTATCTCTTGGTGATCTTGGTACCCTAGTTGCCTCGGCGGTGGGTATTTCGATTGTGGGCTATTCCGATAATGTCTTGACAGCTAGGGCATTCGCTAATCGTAATAACTATAAAATTGATGCTGATCAAGAACTACTGGCGTTGGGTGTAGCTAACTTCGGTAATGGTCTTTTGCAAGGGTTTCCCATCAGTAGTAGTGGTAGTCGGACTGTAATTGGAGATTCTTTGGGGAGTAAAAGCCAGTTATATTCTCTGGTAGCAATGGTAGCCGTAATTATAGTACTACTGTTTTTTCGTCCCATATTAGCCTTGTTTCCCAAAGCAGCTTTAGGCGCAATTGTAATTTATGCTGCTACAAGATTAATTGAAGTGGGAGAATTTATCCGACTGTATCGGTTTCGACCTAGTGAGTTTATCCTGGCGATCGCCACTACCATCGCTGTATTAGCCACTGATATTTTAGTGGGAGTAGGAATTGCCGTTAGCCTATCGGTAATTGAGCTATTTTCGCGGGTTGCTCGTTCTCATGATGCCGTATTAGGAAGAGTTCCCGATTTGGCAGGACTACATGACATTGATGATTGGTCAAATGCCAAAACCATCCCAGGGTTAGTAATTTATCGCTACGACGCACCTTTATGTTTTGCTAACGCCGAGAATTTCAAAGAGCGATCGCTCGAAGCCATTGAAGCGGAAAAAAACCCCGTTGAATGGTTGCTCTTAAACATGGAAGCCAACGTCGAAATAGATATTACTGCCATTGATATGCTGTCGGAATTAAGAGACGAATTAACAGCGAAAAACATTACCTTTGCCATGGCAAGAGTTAAACAAGATTTATATCTAGATCTCGAACGAGCAGGGTTTCTCAAAGATCTGACTGCCGAACATATCTATCCTACCTTACCTACGGCGATCGCAGCATTTGAACAACGCAATCAGGAATAGTTCGGAGTTCGGAGTTCGGACTAAGGAATTTTATTGTTATTTGCGATCGCGATCGCTCAAAAACTTTTTAAAATGAATATTAAGTAGCAACAAATTTTGATACCCATGGTTTATCCTTAGATGAATAGGAAAGGAAAATATCGTAGTCACATTTCTCAGTCATCGCTTTGTTCCAGAGATACTCTTGTAGCAAGTTGATCGAAGTAACGATGCAAACGGAGTTCGGAATTAAATTAAACTTATAACTGTTTAATGTTTTGCTGTTCTGCTTGAGTATTGCTATTAGTATTTTCTTCTGCGGTATTCAAAAACACCATAGGTAAGGTAACGGTTACAGTTGTTCCTCGATCAACTTCACTATCAAGCACAATTTGACCTTGATGGGCTTCGACGCAGCTTTTGGCGATCGCCAGTCCTAATCCAGTACCAGGAATTCTGCCGACGTTACTGGCACGATGAAAAGGTTTAAATAAACTTTGATGATCTTTGGCGGGAATACCAATACCCCAATCTTGAACACGAAAAATCATTTTATCGCCATCAGGGATTAGTTCAAATAGTACTCGGCTTCCTTCTGGGGAATATTTAATGGCATTAGCGATTATATTACCTAGGATATGTCTTAATAAGCTTTCATCCCAAGCAGCTTGCTTGATGATTCCCTGCGGTTCAAAGACAATTTTAACTTGCTTTTTGTCTGCATTAAACTGTAATTGTTCTGTTAATTCTAAACAAAATAGTTCTAAATTTAGTTCTGTCAAATTGCACTCGAAAGTATCTGATTCAGTTTGTCCCACTAAAAGTACTTCATCTAATAGCTGCACCATATTTTTACTGGCATTCCGCAGCATTTGGAATAAATAGACTTTTCTTTCTTCAGTCAGGAGATTATTCTTATTATGTAATAACTCAGTACAGGAGAGTACTGTGGTCAAAGGGTTGCGAAAATCATGAGAAAACATAGAAACTAGTTCCGACTGAAAGTGATTAATTTCTTTTGCCTTCATTAATTCCGAAGTTTTTTGCTGAATTTGACGGGTCAAATTTTCGTTAGTTTCCCTTAGTAAATCCGAGGCTTTTTGACGTTCGATCGCATATTGTATTGATCTTACCAAAACATCAATATTAATCTTTCGCTTGACTAAAAAATCCTGCGCTCCTTGCCTTACTGCCTCAATTGCTAACTGATTATCATTGGTGTTAGTTAAAACCACAATGGGCAGATGAGTAAAATTTTGGACTAACAACTCTACCGATGATAACCCTTGACTATCAGGTAAAGTTAAATCCAATAAAACCAGGTCGAATTGCTCTTGTTTCAGTCGATTTAAACCAGCTTGCAACCTCTGGACATGAGTGAGCACAAACTGATTCCAGTCGAAGTTTTTTAGAATCTCCTGTATTAATCTCGCTTCAACCAGATCATCTTCAATTAGCAAAACTGAGATTGGCTGTTGTTGATTATTAACCTGTAAGGGAGATGCTTTGACAGAGCTTTCAGACATGATTTTACAGAAGGGATATTGAGTGGCAAATTACTATAGCATTTCTTAAATTAGTGGAGTACAATGAACCATCTGCGTAGGGACTGATCCTCAAATGGGGGGTATCCTTTAGGACTAACCGAAATCAGAGTATAAATACTGTACCCCATTCAAATGAGAACCGCTAGATATTGCAAATTGCTATTGAGAAGGTAGAGTGACGGTAGTTAGCCAAAATTCCTCAATTCTTCTGACAATTGTAAACAACTGATTAAGATTACGGGATTTGGTAATAAAACAGTTGGCATTGAGATCGTAACTTTGATAGATATCATCTTCGTTTTTAGAAGTCGTTAAAACAATGACGGGAATCCGTTTAAATTGCTTATCGGCTTTAATTTCTGCTAGTACCTCTCGACCATCTTTTTTGGGTAAATTCAAATCCAAAATAATCAGGTCAGGACGAGATACAGTGGCATATTCGGCTTCTTGATGTAAATATGCCATTGCTGCTACGCCATCTCTGACAGTTACCATTTCGTAAGTCATGGAACTGTTTTTTAATGCTTCTTGAACTAGCCGAATATCAGCTTTATTGTCCTCCACCAAAAGAATAGTCTTTGGCTTTTCGTCCATTTCTAAGGTCACGCTCACGTCCTCCTACTGGGATCGTAAAGTAAAAAGTCGATCCTTGGCCTAATTCTGATTCAACCCAAATTTTACCCCGATGACATTCAATAATTTTCTTACAAATTGCTAAACCCATCCCCGTACCTGGATATTCATCTCTGGTATGCAGGCGCTGGAAAATCACAAAAATGCGATCGCCAAATTGGGGATCAAGACCAATACCATTATCTTGAATGGAGAATAACCATTCATCTTCTTGGCGTTCAACCCCAATGGTTATTTTAGGGGGTTCACTACTGCGGAATTTAATGGCATTGCCGATTAGGTTTTGGAATAGCTGCATTAATTGAGTGCCGTCTGCCTTCAGAGTTGGTAGAGGATCGGCAATAATAATCTCAGCCTGGCTGTCGCGGATGCGTCTTTGTAAATTAGTTAAGGCTTGTTCTAAGGCGACTTCTACTTCTGTCATGGTAAATTCGCCACCTTGACTATCTACCTTGGAATAAACTAGCACATCATCGATTAGGGTTTGCATCAAGCTAACCCCTTCTACCGCAAAGCCGATAAAGTCTTTGGCATCTTCATCTAGCGCCTCACCATAGCGCATTTCCAATAATTGCACATAGTTGGAGACGTGATTTAAAGGTTCTTGTAAATCATGAGAAGCGACATAGGCAAATCTTTTTAACTCCGAGTTGGAACGTTCCAAATCCTGTGCCAGCAATGCTAGTTCATCTGCCTGGCGTAGTACAATATTGACAATTACTCGTCTTAATTCTTTAACGCCGTTAATTTCTACCTGCTTCCAGGGTAAAGAGGTCAAACGTACTTCTTCCTTCCACAATTCAAAAGATTTACGGGGAGATAAACGTAATCCCTGATCGGAGTTGACTGTTTGATAAGCATTATTGGGATCGCCACCCCAGTTTACCGTTTGAATTACCTCTGGTCGAAACCACAAGACATAATTGCGTCGGGAGATTGCCATTGCCACTAAACCACTGGCGACATTTTTATAACTATCGGCTTCGGGATAAATCTCTGCTAGGGAATCGGTACAAAATACTTCTTCATCGATATTCTTATACAGCCATTGCACCAATAAATTAAGCTCTTCTTCTTTGGGTGTCTCTCCCACCAATGTCCAGGTGCCATTAAGACATACCGCAGCCCCCAAGGCAGCCGCAATATCCAGCAGTGAAGACTGATCTTTAACCAATCCTTGTACCAGGTTTTCCGATTGTGACATATTATCGATTAGCTGCGATCGCATTTGTGCTAGTTTCATGCGATAATCGTAGTCTTCGCTTTCTTCTCGATTAGAAATCTCAGAAAAAATTACTCGTCCCAAAAATTCGCAGGCTTTACGCAGTTCGTAAGAAACATATTTCGGGGTTAAATGATGACAGGCAATTAGACCCCAAAGTTTACCATTTTCAATCAAGGAGATGGTTAATGATGCTCCTACCCCCATGTTGTGCAAATATTCCAGATGACACTGATAAGGACTTCTGAGGATCGAAAGAGTTAAATCTACGGGGCGATCATTATGGGGATTGGTAGCGGGGAATAGTTCCACAGGTTCAGCATAAGCATCAGGAATTAGTCTAATCCAATTAGAGCTAAACAGCTTTCTCGCTGGTCGTGGAATATCTGAGGCAGGAAAATGTAAATTAAGATAGGGTTCCATGTGCTCTAGTTTTTCTTCCGCCACTACAGCACCATGATCGTCTTCGTCAAATTTATATAGCATGACCCGATCAAATCCCGTAACTTTGCGCACCTCATGCACAATAATTTGGCAAAAGTCTTTCAGGCTGGCAGTATCTTGTAATTGATTAATCGAAGCTTTTGCTAGATGGTAAAAACTGAGAAAAGGAATGCTTTCTTGAGATTCAGCAGGTTCTAATTCTAAAATCAAAATACCATCTCGATTACGATGAAAGACTCCATCAAAGATGACATATTCATCGCCATTTTTTCTCACCCACATTTTGGTCGGGTTAATAAAATCCAGGTTTTCTTGAGTTACCCCTCGCTGAATAATATCAAATTGAAACGGGTCGAAAAGCTCTTCTAAAGTTTTACCAATCATCTCCTGGGCAGTCATCCCAAAGGCATAATAGCAATTAGTAGTTACCTGAGCTATTTTTAACTCTGGTTCTTCTAACACCAAAACCATGCCATGGGGTTGAATTAAACTAGAAGTATGAATTGCCTGTCTTTCTAGTTCATTTAAATTAGTAACATTGGCGAATTTAACACTAGTGTCTGTCACTGTCTTACTCCTACTTTTTTAAGCTGTAGTTATCAATAGTAATTCTCGGCGCATCGTTGAAATATTCATTGTTTCTCAATTATCTTCAACTATCTGAAGACTTAATAAACAATCCATCATCTGTAAATTTACGTTTTTATAACTTCAATTTTCTACACAGAACATATACATTAGAAATAAATGAATTTAAATTAGATTTACCAATTGAATTAGGTATTTATACCTTTTGTTTGGTTAGAGATCCATATTTGAATTTAATATTTACTCTTCTATAGAGTAGTCAACTAAACACTTATATTCATGAGAATTACAATTTGTTATGTGCTTCTTAAAAAACAAACACAAAAGTTTAATTTAATTAGCTAATTAGGTGGGCAGAATTAAATATAAAACCAAAATAAAAAAGAATGAAGTCAGGAGTTAAGTGTCTTTTAACCTACTACCCACTACCCATATGCGTTTGCGTAGCAAGTCCGCAGGACTCAGCGTTATCCTTTAGAACTACCTACCCTAACCATCTTCTAATCAATTTTAGTCACCTACTTATGTCAACTACCCAAGGCTAATTTCTCCGAAATATAGCGTGGGCTTGAGAAACCCAGTTCTCAACTAAGGGTTGACTAGGCTGCTAGCCTAATCTCGGCTAAGACTTCCGAATACTTCTCTAGTTCGGATTATCTCTAAGACCATTGGGTTGGTCGTTGGTTAGAGCCAAGACATCTGAGATTAGGTAGCCGAAGAGACTAACACTTCTACTCGGAGGATTATCTCTTATGGAACGAGTACCAGTAGTATCGGCAGAAGGTAAACCATTAATGCCGACTAAACCATCAAAAGCGAGAAAGCTAGTCAAGGGCGGTAAAGCCATCGGCAAATGGAACAAGCTAAACCAATACTACATTCAATTAACCTTCACCCCGTCAGGAGAAGGCACACAGCCTATTAGCTGCGGTATCGATCCTGGAAAGCATTACGGCTCGGTAGGAATTCAAAGTAGTAAAGCCACCTTATTTACTTCTCATATCTTTCTGCCATTTGAAACAGTCAAAAAGCGTATGGAGCAACGGGCTTTAATGCGTCGTAGCCGTCGTGGTAGAAGGATTAACCGCAAAGTGCCTTACTCACAAAGAGCCCATCGACAGTGTAGGTTTAGTAACCGCAAACAAGGGAAATTACCTCCCAGTATTAGAGCTAACTGTCAGCTTCTACTCAGAATAACAACTGAGTTATCTAAGGTATATCCCATCTTTTCGATAGTTTACGAATATTGCCGAGCAGATGTCGATCTAACATCTGGCAGAAAGAAAGCCAAATCGGGTAAAGGTTTCTCCCCTGTAATGGTTGGGCAAGCCTGGATATTAGAACAGCTATCGGAAATTGCTCCAGTTATCAAAAAATTAGGTTGGCAAACCTCTAACCTGAGAAAACATTTGGGATTAGCCAAACAAAAAGATTCTAAAGCAGATGTTACTCCTGCTACTCATGCAGTAGACGCGATAACTCTAGCCTCATTTGTTTTTATGGATTACCGACCATTTGAAAACTCAAAGGGGAGAGGTCATTGTTGGCAAGGCAAGGTGTTAATTACTGATGCGCCATTTTTGGTCATTAGAAGACCGCCCGTATCTAGAAGGCAGCTCCACCTGATGATGTTTGCTCAAGGTGGTAAGCGTCGCAAGTACGGTGGCACTGTTACTAGACATGGCATCAGAAAAGGCGATCTCGTTATAGCTGAGAGAAAAGGTCGGGAATATATCGGATGGTGCAGTGGGGATACTAAATCTCAAATATCTGTTTCTGATAGTAATTGGACGAGACTAGGACAATTTTCTCACAACAAAACTAGACTTCTAAAACGTAGCACTGGATTAATCTGCAAACAATTAATTGGAGGACGGCGTTTCCTCCCGACACTAATTTCTCCGAAATATAGTGCGGGTCTCCACGCCGAAGAAGGATGAACAGGATTTAGTATAAGATAAACTTGTATTTAAATTTTTTAGGTTAAACTCCTGTGAGGAATCGTGGCTAATTGGGAGTGGAGTAGATTTTGGCAAACTCTAACTTATTTCGAGGTCATTCCTGTAATTAATTTTTGGCAGCGGATATTTCAACCAAACCAAACTAAATCTCATCAACAGACAAATATGGTAATTCTGGTAGCTGGTGCAACGGGTGGAGTTGGTAAACGAGTAACTAAAATGTTGCTGAAACGAAACTATCGCGTTAGAGCATTGGTTCGGGATGCAGCTAAAGCTAAAGAAATTTTAGGAGAGCAAGTCGAGCTATTTGAAGCTGATCTTACTATTGCCGAAACCCTTAAACCAGAAATGATGCAAGGAGTAAGCAGAGTAATTTGCTGTACAGGAACAAAAGTACAGCCAGTAGAAGGAGATACCCCAACCAGAGAGAAATACTATCAGGGTATCAAGTTTTATTTACCAGAAGTAGTAGATACTCCAGAGTTAGTGGAGTATGAAGGCATTAAAAATCTGATCCAGGTTGTCTCAAACCATGTTCCTGCGGCAACAGACAACGTACTGTTCGATTTTACTAGCCCCAATACTGATCTGAAGGAAACTTGGGGTGCAGTAGACGATGTAGTTATGGGAGGCGTGAGTCAAAGTAATATTCGCCTAGCAGATCAGCGAGCATTTTTTTCGGGTATTGTCTCCACAGATAATAATGGTGGTTTTGCTTCGGTGCGTACCCGTAATTTTTCGCCACCGATAGATCTTTCAGATTACGCAGGAATTGAAATCAGGGTGACAGGTGACGGCAAACGCTATAAGTTTATTACTCGTTGCGAAGGAAAATGGGATGGTATCGGCTATTGCTATTCCTTTGACACGATCTATAATTTCCCCACCACAATTCATATTCCCTTTAAGGATCTCATTCCCGTATTCCGTGCCAAAACAGTAAAGGAGGCTAGTCAATTCGATGCGGCAAAAGTTTACTCCATGCAGTTAATGTTGAGTAAGTTTGAATACGACGGTGAACTAAATCCTAAATTTGAAGCAGGTTCATTTCAACTAGAAGTTGAGTATATTAAAGCCTACGGAGGGAAAGCCAAGCCCCAGTTTATTCACATCAGTTCTGCTGGTGTTACTCGACCTAACCGCCCTGGAATCAACTTAGCCGAAGAACCTCCCGCAGTGAGAATGAACGATCAGTTAGGGGGAATTTTAACCTGGAAATTACGGGGAGAAGAAGCCATCAAATCCAGTGGTTTAACCTATACGATAATTCGTCCTTGCGCCTTAACTGAAAAGCCTGGAGACAAGATACTATATGCCGAACAGGGTGATAACCTCCGAGGACAAGTTAGCCGAGATGCGATCGCCAAATTATGTATTCAAGCAATGAATTTACCCGAAGCGGTGAATAAAACCTTTGAAGTTAACGAACAAGAACAACAGGGTGATAATAACTGGAAGGAGTTACTGGGCAACCTAAAACAAGATGATTAAGCATTTATAAGAGTAAAATGCGATCGCCAAATTATGTATTCAAGCAATGAATTTACCCGAAGCGGTGAATAAAACCTTTGAAGTTAACGAACAAGAACAACAGGGTAATACTAAATTCGATTGATAAAACTTACTAAAAATTGGTTTATCCCGTGAAGAGAAAAAAGCGGTAATAGCCAAATAAATAGAACATATCAATTGCCACCACAATTCCCTTCGTCCAGGGCGAATTGAGCAGGTTAAGAGCGATGGGATTAACTATGATTACTAAAGCCATTTCGATAAATGCCACAACTCTGCCGTAGTGATTACTGTCCCAGTAGGAAAAAGGACTAATGAAACGATAATCGGTAACAGGGAAGAAGTGACGATGGGCATCATCATTATGTACGGGTAAATCTAGTAGAGAATGGCAAACCATACTTATACAAAGAATTATTCCTGGTTTCCAATCAAAATGATAAAAAATTATTGCGCCGACTAACGCTAAGGGGATCGAGTGAAATAAGGCGACTAAATTCTGCCAGAAAGGTTTATAGTAGGCTTCTGACCAAATTTTGCCTTCGGGCATTTTATAGATAAACTTGGCTACAAAGTAAAAGATAAATATTGGCAAGTCGGGGAGAATTGCGCCTAGAGCGATCGCCAGATTATTCTTCGGCGAGATCGTTTTTCCGAGGAAAGCTAAATTGAGAATATAGTGACCAGGGGTGTTCATTACTATGCTTCGAGTTAATTGCTTTCGTTTCTGGTTATTAGTTGTTAGTTATTAAAGTTAATTTAACAGTTTCTGTGAGCTGCATTAGTCAAACAAATATCATAGATAATATATATCGATGACATCGATTCCAGATTCTTCTAACGTGAATATCGACTACAACAATCTTCGTCAAGATTGTCCTGAATCTAATATTCGGCTTCAACACTATAAAGATCGGGTATAGCTTCAATATCTAATTGCTTTTCTCTAATTTGCACATTAGATTGAGCAGTCCTAAAAGCTTCTGCACTTTCCCAATGAGCAACATTAATAAACTTATATTTGCCACCTTCTTCTAGATTACGATGTAGTTTCGTATCAATAAATCCCGGCTGTTGTTTCATTTGCTCGGCGGTTTGATGCCAGCTTTGCAAAAACTGGGCTTCTATCTCTGGCGATACGGAAAATACATTAATTAGTGTTACGCTCATGTTACTAGTTTCTGTTGAATGAATGATTAAATGATTTTTTCAATAGCTCGAAATATTTTAACCAATGCAATAAATAAAATATAAAAGAAATCTCCCTAATTCAAACAGTAGGCGTTGATTTCTTGAATTAGATATTGCTGTAATTCTCCCGCTTTGGTAGCGTCGTTACGGGCAGATTTGAGAGCTTCTAAGTTTTTATTTTCTCTCGCTTTGACTGCGTCGTAGGTAGCCTGAGAATAAATACGGTAAATTGTAGCCAACTGATGTTGATATTGAATCAATTTACTGTTATTAATTTTTAAAGCTTTAATATTGTTGGCAGCATGTTCCATTTTGCTTGCAGCTTGCAGCCAGCTTTTCAATTCTACTGGCTGTTGAGCATCAAGATAACTAATATTTTTATTGCTCTCGGTGATGTTGCGAGCAATCTGAAAAATTTGTTCGCATTGGGCAATTCTATTTTCTTCACAGCCCAGAATAGTCAAGCCCGCTACGATACTCAGAAGAATTAAGCGCAAGCTTCTCTTACTATTAGACTTGGGCACAAATAAAGATACCATTTATTTAACTTTAACCATGTGTGAGAGAATTCCCTATCTTCGCATCTTTAGGGATGAATCGAACTGAACAACGTAGTGGGATGATTTTAACTCTTTAAATTAATCTAATCAAAAGCTTTATATGTAAAACATTTCAGCCGTTGTACAATGATGCAAGTTGCTCAATAGCTAGGCTATAAATGCGATTGAGTTACTTAGAAGTGTGCCAAGGGACGTAAGCTCTCGATCTCAATCTAAGATAAACCTCTGGGTCAATGATGCAAATAGCTCAAACTCAAGTTAGCCCAACAGAAAACAATTGAATAAATTATAACCGCACGGAACTGGCGGTTCTGGGTACTGAGGATGTGTAAGACCAAAAACAAGCAAGCTTGTTAGAGGCTGCGACCTGCGAAGTGCCAAGCTCCGACAAAGGCGCATAGTTCGCCGCATGTACGAATAAAACCGTCCCTGAATTGAGCCGAGGTTTTGGAAACTCCATCCTCAGCGAAGCAGGTTGGAGTAGTTCATTTCCAAGATAATGGCATCTTCGGCATAGCCTTTTGTTCGAGTCTGACGATTTTGCTCCTGCCAATGCCACTCGACGGCACCCTGATTGCCATCAGCAATAATGCGTTTGATTTCGACAGATATATGCTCAAACTGTTGAAAGTAGTCCTCGGCTACTCGTTTAATCTCTAGTTTGCCCTGAAATTTAGACCCCGCAGCGATAAACACTGCATCCTCAGCAAAGTCATTGGCGATCGCCTGACTATTTTGCTCTGACCAAGCTTTAGCCTGTCGCCTGACTATTTCGCTAATTTGATCTTGCATGGATAGGGATTGAGCCATAGTTTGGGGCAAAAACAGAGTATTGAGCAAAATGGCGAGACATATCGCACTAGGAATTAGCCAACATAATATATTTTGCTCTGATGTTCAATTTATAAATATTTCTTGATTAGTAACTCTAGTTTCTCCTTGGCTACATCAGGAATCTGATCAGGGGGAGTCAGAATAGCGAATTTTAGGGCTGAGTGAGCTACCGACTGAGGGGGATTGGCGTTTAACCGTTTTACCGTGGCCTGAATTACTTTTTGAGCATTAAGCGCATTGCGCTGGAGGTTGGCAATGATCATGTCTACAGTGACGTTATCATGGTCGTTGTGCCAACAGTCATAGTCCGTAACTAAAGCTAGGGTAGCGTAGGCAATTTCAGCTTCTCTGGCTAGCTTTGCTTCTGGCAGGTTGGTCATGCCAATAATTGCTCCTCCCCAGCTACGATAAAGATTGGATTCCGCTTTGGTAGAAAATGCAGGCCCTTCCATACAGACATAAGTTCCGCCACGGTGTAAATCAATATCAGGCAGATTCAATGATCTCACAGCATCCGCTAAAACACTAGTTAGATTCCCACAGACAGGATCGCCAAAGGCAATATGAGCCACTATTCCCTCGCCAAAGAAAGTAGAAATGCGGTTTTTGGTGCGATCAATAAACTGATCAGGAATTACCATATCTAATGGTTTAATTGCTTCTTGAAGGGAGCCAACGGCAGAAGCAGAAATAATGTATTCCACGCCTAACTGTTTCAGGGCATGGATATTAGCCCGAAAAGGCAAGTCACTGGGAAGTAGATGATGATTTCGTCCATGACGAGCTAGAAAAGCTACCTTAGCCCCCTCTAGTTCTCCCACAATCAGTTCATCAGACGGATCACCAAAAGGAGTAGATAATTTTACCTCCTGAACATTTTTCAGGGCATCCATTTTATATAGACCGCTGCCACCGATAATGCCAATTTTTGCCTCTACCATAAGCCCACAAAATATATATAACTTCAATTATGCTCGATTATTGTAGCGATACTGACTAGAGTAGTGCTATTAGAAATCATTTAAGATTATTAGCTTGCTTAATCTTCCACTTCGGTTGCTAAGACCAAAGGCATTATTTCCTCACCAGGAGTAAAAGTAACATTGCTGGCAATGCGATCGCGTATCAGTTGAGCGATCATTCGATTTAGGCGATACATCTCAGAACATGGATTGTAGCGATATTTAATGTCGATAATACGCTGTTTTTTACGAATAATTTGATTTCTCTTCTTTTCTGTTACCTGCTTGCTACGGTTTCGCAGAAAGATGTCAGGTTTTTCGCTGCGGTTTTTTACATCTGGTAAGATTGGCGATCGCCAGTTACACC
Source organism: uncultured Pleurocapsa sp. (assembly GCA_965365755.1). Taxonomy (GTDB): domain Bacteria; phylum Cyanobacteriota; class Cyanobacteriia; order Cyanobacteriales; family Xenococcaceae; genus Waterburya. The sequence goes on along the minus strand of CBDUCX010000017.1, from coordinate 15,156 downwards.
AATATCCTTTGTAATTTTCGCTTTTGGGATTCTTGTACAGTTTGAAACTGTCCAATGTCGGAATATATAAAGCATAAAATTCTCCTTCTTTGACTACTTGAAAACAGCCCCAATCTTTCTCTTGTCGATTGAGCAAAATATCGAGAGTCAGTTCCAAAGAAGGCAGGTGGGCAAAGGAAGTTGAGGAATCTTGTTGGCTATACATTTGTTGGCTAGAGATTATGTGAAGCTTCTCGTTTTGGGATGCTGATGGATCAAGTCTAAAAGTAACGCGACGGGTTATACTCATGTAGAGCATCTTATCTTAGTGTGCAATGAAAAACAATAGCTTGAACAAAGCTAGAGGTTGTGTTTATAGACTTAGTGTACAGATCGTTTTGGTGACCAAATATCGGCGCAAAGTAATAACCAAGGAAATACTTGGCGACTTAGAAGAGATATTTACTCGGCTGTGCGAAGCAAAAAAATGTCAGCTAACTAGCTTTAACGGAGAATCAGACCATTGCCACTTGTTAGTCGAACTGTATCCAGATGTTGCTCCATCTAGACTAGTTAATACGCTCAAAACTGTTTCCAGTCGCTTGATTCGTAGAGATTACCAAGCTCATTTGAGCAAGTTTTACCATAAACCTGTCTTTTGGACTGGCGCATACTGTATCGTATCTACAGGTGGCGCACCGTTGGAAATAGTAAAACAGTATATTGAATCTCAAGATACGCCTACCTAGTCTCTGGTCGTCGCTAACCCCTCCTAAATCAAAAATAAGATAGGAGAATGCGCTCCGAATCAGTTCAATTAATTAAAGGCAGTAATTTTAAAAACTTCTATTGAACAATAAAAACATATAATCATGAATCTACAAAAATTCCTAAATTTAACCGCAGGTAAATGGTTTAGCCAGCGTACCAACTATTTTCTAGACCAGAATAAATCTGTTAATAGTAAAGCCGACGTTACAATTCAGTTGCTCCAGTCTGATGACTCGCAAGCGTTGCAATTATGTCAAAAACATAATTTAGACTCTAACTTGATTGTTGGCGGCACTATCCAAAGCTGGAACAATTCCGTAGACTGGGGCAAAACTAAACAAGTAGGTTCAGCGACTATTGTTTTGGTTAGAGATTCCGAGAGGGAAAGTACAGGAAAACTAATTCGTCCTGAAGATGCTGAAGTCTGTGGAAATTATATTTTGAACGAAGATGAAGTTCTTACTTTAATTATTGAAACAGACGAAATGTATGCCGAAGAACGCCAGTGGTTTGGGAGCGAGAACTTCAAACTCCGTACTGTAGTAGTTAAATACAGTGATGGCAAGAAACAAACTTCGTTTTATTCAGAAATTCGCAAAGCAGCACCAAAAAAGGATGAGGGTTGATTAACAGTTGCTCAAACACTAACATTCGCACTTCTTTACCTAACTTCCTCCTAGCTTTGAAGTCATTCTGTACAACAGAACCAAATAGTGCCAACTTAGAAATATTTAGTAACTTTTTAGTCGGATTGGGAAAATCATTACTGATAATGGCTGATAATAAATGTGATTTTTTCTAAGGGCTAAAAACTAAGAAGTAACAGCAAAAAACTTGACGAAACTAGTAAATTAGAAGCTCTTTACTCCAGATTCAGCTTATAATATAAGTAAGTTAGCCATCCTTTATCGGGCTTTATCGGGGGAGGGCAAAATGAAAACTAACAATACAGGTTTAATTTTTAATTGGTTTAATTCTTTAGCACTTGCCGTTGCTATAGTTATTCTTGCTGCTATTACAACAGCGAAGGCTCAAGATTCTTTTAATATGATTAACGGGCTATTTACACCAACCCAAGCTGATAGATTTTTCCAAGCAGGAAGAAAAGATTTTGAAAAGGAAGTAGAAAGATTTAACTATCCAGAAAGTTATTCAGGGGATGATTTACTGCAAATTGATCCAGAACTAATTGAACAAATGAATCGACCTCAGCAAATTCCCGATTTCGGGGCAAGTAATTGCCAATATGAACTGTATTCGGATACAGAATGAGAATTAGTACAAGATTACAAGACTGACTAGAGTTTTCTAGCTCTCTAATTACTGGTAACTTTATCTTTTCTAGCTTATCCTTAACTGAATAAGTTTACGATATTACTAGTAGACGTGGGCGTAAATATTCACGATGTGACCGCCGATCAAATCTTGGAGATAGTTGAGCTACATTAGTAAAGGGAAAAGGTTAAGAGTAAAAGGTTCAAGGGTTTATTAATTTGTTTTTCTTCCTGATCGCGATTAACTGTGAATAACTTCACTGATTATTCTCAATAAATCATCATTGGTACAAGGTTTATTCATAAAAGTTGTAACATTATCATCTAATTCGTCAATAATTTCCTGGCGGTCAATTAATCCGCTAACAGCGATAATTTTGATTTCGGGATTAATTTGTTTTAAGGTCAGAATCGCTGTTTTGCCATCCATTGAGGGCATCATAATATCCATGATTACTAAATTGATCGCCTGTTGATTTTGAGCATAGACAGCGATCGCTTCGATCCCATTACCAGCAGTTAATACTCGATAGTTGTAGGTTTCTAAAGTAGCTTTGGTCACTTCTAAGATGGCAGTTTCATCATCAACAACCAAGATTAATTCTCCGTTACCTTGAGGAATTGCTTCATTCTCTTCGATTACAGATGCTTCTGCTTCACAGGCTGGTAAGAATACTTGAAATTTAGTACCTTTGTTAGTTTCTTGATAACTGACAACTTCGACAAAACCATCATGGCTTTTAACAATGCCGATGGCGGTAGACAAACCTAAGCCAGTACCGCGACCAATTTCCTTGGTGGTAAAAAAAGGTTCAAAAATGCGATCAATTATTTCGACAGGAATACCCACTCCAGTATCGGTAACGGTAATTAGCAGATAAGAACCTTCCTTCGCATCCAAATGTAGCCTGGCATAGTCAGCATCAACCGTAAAATTCTCAGCTGTAATGGTTAACTTGCCACCATCGGGCATCGCATCTCTGGCATTAACCGCTAAATTCATTAATACCTGATGCAGTTGATTAACGTCGGCATTAACTGTAACCAGGTTTCTGGGTGTGTTGATTTCCAACTCGATTGTCTTGGGAAAAGTTTCCCGAATTATTTGCCCAATCTCGGCAATTAAATGACGAATTTGCACAATTCCGCGATCGCCTTCTAGTCCCCGTGAGAAGGTCAAAATTTGCTGAACTAGCGCCGCTCCTCTACGGGCATTAGTTTCCATAATTTGGAAAAAGCCTTTGGTTTGTTCGTCTACATCGGGTAGTTTGAGGGGAAGTAATCGAGAAAATCCCAGAATGGGAGCCAGAATGTTATTTAAGTCGTGGGCGATACCGCCAGCCAGTGTTCCTAAGCTTTCTAAGCGTTGAGCGCGTAAAAATTGTTCCTGTAGTTGTTTTTGCTCGGTAATGTCGGTATTAACTACTAAATATGATTGAGGATTACCCGCATCATCTTTAACTAGCGTCCAGCGACTTTCAACTACCAGTTTATTACCCGCTTTAGTAATTTGATTTAGCTCTCCCTGCCATTCCCCCTTGTTCCTGACTATATTGGTAATTTGAGTTGGTTTTGCCAGAGATTCCCGATACAAAAGCTCGTCAGCATCTCTCTCTAAAGCTTCTGCTTGCGTCCAACCATACAGTCTTTCCGCTCCCCGATTCCAAAACAAGAGTTGGTTATCCAATCCCCGCACCATAATTGCGTCGTTGGCTATATCTAATAAAGCTGCTTGTTCGCGGTTTTTCTCTTCAACTTGATGCCTTTGGCGATCGCTTTTATAGGCTTCAATAATACGACTACAAGTGTCCATCAGCGGTCTTAAATAGTCTACGATTTCTTGATCGTAACCATCTTGACGATTGGCAATGCCTAGCACCCCTGTCATTTGGTTATTTTTGTAAAACGGCACTCCTAAAAAAGCATTTGCCAGAGGCTGTTCGTCTGGTAAACCACCCTGTCTGGGATCGTCACTGGGACTATTGACAATCACAGGTTCCCCCGTAGCAATTACAGTCCTCAAGAGAGTTTGTAAATTATGAACATCCATTCCTTTGGGAGCATTCTCAGCATAAAAGGCTCTAGTTGATTCATTCCAGACAATATTACTAATAGCGTAGGTTTTAAAGTATGGTCTACCACGAAACTTCATGTAGCTTTCTTCCACTACTGGGTTGCCATCCTCGGCAAAGAAAATCTCCCCAATAAATCCATATTCACTCTCGGTCAATTCCAAAAGGTGATCGAGCATGGCATCAAAAATAATTCCTGGTTCAGTATCGGTCAAAAATTGGCTTTGAATGGAACTAATTGCCTGAAGAATTCGATTACTTTTGTCTAGATTGGCTTCTGTTTGTTTAAGTTCGCTGATATTTCTCCCTTCAGGAATCAGCATTATTACCTCTCCTGTTTCATCTTTGATCGGCGTAAGGGAAAAATCCACTGTTACCAGACGATTTTCCGTTCCTGGATGTTCTACTTCAAAACGGATAAATTCTCCTTGTGCTGCTTGATGAATGGCTTGTTTAATGCGTTCTTGAATTTCGACAGACATTGACCACCAAGGAGTTGACCAGAAGGGTTTACCGCGCACATCGGCAATGGTCAAGCCGACAAAATCTAAAGCAGTTTTATTGGCTTCAATGATATTGCCATTTGGTTCTAATAGACCAATAAATTGGAAAGTTTGGTCAAAAATTGCCCTAAATTTTTGTTCGCTTTGTCGCAACGACAACTCTGCCTGTTGGCGCTCTAATTCTGCGGTGGCGCGGGTGGCAAAAATCTTTAGTACTTCTTCAATCAAAGAAATATCCGTAAAGGGTTTGCTGTCAACAACTGCGATTAAGCCTACAGACTGCCCCAAGTTATTATAAATCGGCATTGCGGCATAGCCCTCTGCCCCTATATCTTCTAGGAGAGATACTTGAGGGAAAAGTTCTCTAACTCCCTTGGCATAAACACATATTCCCTCGTTCACTACAGCACCACAGGGAGTCTTGGCTAATTGACAGGTAAAATTATTAATGGTTTGACCTTTGCCGTATACTGCCAGGGTTTTAATACTATCTGCTGTTGGCTGAGTAAATTCCCCCACAAAAGCATAATCTACCTGAAGTGCTTTACTCAGATACTCGACTAAAGACGATAAAAAATCTGCTCCAATGGGGATCGTTACCCCCGAAGCAATGTCTTTTAAAATTTCTTCTCGCCGTTTGCGATCGCTAATATCCGTAATGGAACCAGCCATACGAACAGCTTGACCATTTTGAGCCCAAATTGCCTGTCCCCGTGCCTGAAGCCAAAGATATTGACCCTGCTTGGTTTTCAAGCGATATTCGATATCAAAGGGGACACGATTTTCCAGATGCTCCTGTACTGCTGCTAAAACGCGATCGCGTTCTGCGGGATGTAATTTGCTTGACCAAGCATCAAAATTATTGGGCATTTCGCTACCACTGTAGCCAATCATCTCTTTAAATCGAGGGGCATAGAATACTTCATTTGTCAGAATATTCCAGTCCCACAAACCGTTGCTAGAACCTTCAACTGCCAGAGCGTAACGCTCTTGACTCTCCCTAAGTTCTATTTCTGCTAAAGCATGATCCCGTAGGGCATTTTGCTTTTCACTTACATCCTGAACTAAGGAAAAAATAGATACTAGATTACCCGAGTGATCTAGTAATACGGAGTTGTACCATTCACAATCGATAACCGAGCCGTCTTTGGTATAGTTACGATTGTGACTAATATTGCGAGGCTCATTACCATTAAGTAAACTAGCAGCCATTGCCCTAACATGATCAATATCCTCGGGAAATACAAACTCCCAATCTTGCCAGTGTCTACCTAAGACTTCCGACTCTTGCCAACCAAACATCTGTTCTGCTCGATTTGACCAACGTTGGACGCAAAAACTACTATCCCATTCGACAATTGCCAGAGGAGAATTGTTAACGTGATAAGACAACTGTTGGTGTGCCTGATTTAGCTGTTGATGCGTAGTTTCTAAAACAGCATTTTGCTCTTGCAATTCATGCTCTAATTCAGCTTGACGATCTTCTAAAAGTTGATTTTTCTCTACTTCTAGCTGGCATACCTGTCGCTGTAATACTTCGATTACCCCATACATTTCGGTAGGCTCAAATATCTGAAGCAAGCTGGTTTGAGTGACAATTCCCATAAGTCTCTCTTGGGCATCACCTACTAATAAACGTCTTACTCGACGCTGCTGCATTTGTTGTTTTACAGACCATAGGGTATCCTCGGGATGAATCAGGAACAACGGCGTACTCATCAGATTTTGGGCTGACTGTTCTAAATCCAGATTGAGGTTTTGAAATTGAACAATATCCCGCTCGGTAATAATGCCAATCGGTCGAATATAAGAACTGTTACTATCAGGATCGAACTTTGATTCCCCAATCGCCACATAGCTGATTTGATGAGTTGTCATTAATCTAGCTAGATGTCTGATGGAGTCATGGGGTGCCGCGTATATGACCTCCGTTTCCATGATTTCTTTAACCTTACGCCATTTCATCAGATCGATGGGTTGCAGTTTTTGGCGTAGATTTTTAGCAGTGACTACTCCCAGTAAATTATTGTGCTCGTCTACAACAGGTAAATGGCGAATGCAATGCTGACGCAGCATGGCAACAACTGTAAATATATCTTGAGAATTGGCTGGAGTTATGGTCACCACGTCTTGGGTCATAACCTCATCAATAGTCACCTTTGTTGTATCCGTATCAGTAGCAATCAAACGAACTAAATCTCTTTCGGTAAAGATGCCCCGAAGCTGAGAATTTTCCACTATCAGAACACAACTATTGTTGCTGTAAACATTCGGGTCGTAGTCTGAAATCTGGACATCAGAAAAGTTACAGCTATTGCCCCACTCCTGCATCAAGCTAATTACTTTATTGAGAGGGGTTGCGGAGGCTACGGTTAACGGCTGACGATCAATTAGCTGTTCCAAAGCAAAGAAATAGTTCTGCTGCAAAATTCACCTACGAGACTGTCACTCGCGTACTAGTAATCTATCAATCTTGACACTCTACTAGAATACATTAGGGGTTATGAAATAATCGTTTAAGTTGATACTCCCTTTAAGCACTAAATAAGGGTAATAGTAAAGTAAAGAAATAATAGACCAAGGGAGCAGTAAATACATAGCTATCTGTCCTGTCCAGAATTCCTCCATGTCCAGGAATTAGTTGTCCAGAGTCTTTGACCCCTGCATCCCGCTTCATCATCGATTCTGTCAGGTCTCCCAGGAGGCTAGTAATGCCAATTAATGTACCTAACAGAATGCCACTAATCTGCCATCCTGGAAAATCAAAATACCAGGCTCCCAACTCGGCGACAATTAAACTACCAAGTATACCAAAAACTGCACCTTCAACTGTTTTCTTCGGGCTAATATCGGAGAGTCTGGTGCGACCAAAATTTTTCCCCATCGTATATGCACCAATGTCTGCTGCCCAAATACAAGCCATGACTAAAAACGTTAGGGTCAAGGCAGTGGGAAACTGGCTGGGATTAAGCCAAGACTCTGGCCAATAGCCATCCAGAGGCAAGTTACTGGCGTTATTAGTGTTGGGAAGATTAACTCTTAAACGAACCCAAAAAGTAGGTAGGTAGCCTGAGTAGAATAATCCTAAGATGGAACTAGAAATATCGGCAATGGTTGCTATTTTTGGCTGAAATAGCAGATAAAAGCAAATAATTGTTCCTCCCAGGCAAAACATCGCATCAGTTACGTTGGGAGCAACAGTAGCACTAAGCAATAAAACTAAAGAGACAATTAAAGTGGTTTTGCCAGCGGGTTCGACTCCTTTGGCACGAACTAAGCGAAAATATTCTCGTTGTGCCAGGACAATTAAAATACCAATACCGAGCGTAAAATACCATCCTCCGAGAATGATCATTCCCAGAGCTAAGGCGATCGCAACTACTGAGCTAACTATACGAGACAAGGGCATAATGCGTTGCTGCTACAAACGCGAAATTAAGGTGACAATTAAGTTTAAGACAACCTTATGAAAGGTTAACAAATTACTGCCTGAAGTCCTAGCATTTTTTTAGCAGATACTTAGAATATCAATGTGGTCTATAACTTTTCTCCACTGAGAATAAACATCGGATTGACTGCGGCAAAAGTCTGATGAATCCCTCTCGTTTCCAAGCGGTTGACCGCAGATTGTACTACTTCTATATTTCGAGCCTGAAGTTCCGATAATCCCTCAGAAATAATATACAGATTTTCGAGACTATTAACCGTGGCAACAATGCGCCCCTCTGGTTGGAGGTATTTCCAAGTTTGCTTAAGAATATCTTTAATGGGTTTCCCCCCTTCGATGCAAACTAGATTTGGTTTGGGCTGTATTTCGGCAAGACACTCTGGGGCGCTGCCTTGAATAACATTGACATTATCAATGTCAAAGCGATCGCAATTCCGCTTAATCAATTTTGCCACTTCGTCGTCTCGTTCAATGGCAATTATTGTTCCTTGAGGGCAAAGTAACCCCAATTCCACGGGGATTGTTCCTGTTCCTGCGCCAATATCCCATAAAACTGAATCTGGCTTCATCCGCAAGGAGGAGATAATTAGAATTCGTACCTCTCTTTTGCTTAAAGGGATTCCAGGTAAACGTTCAAATAGTTGGTCGGGAATTCCAGGGGTTTTATAAGGCCAGAGCATAATTTTATTGTTAATTAATTATTGGTAATTTGCCATGGGTATCGTTGCTGAATTATGGACTTGAAAATTACTTAAAGAGCTAAACTGCATCTACTTTGAGGGCGAGGGATGCTGAAGTGCCGTGACTCTTATCCAATCGCCCTGTTGAAACCAGTAGTTTTTAGATAACTTTTTTTAGGTAGTAGGTAGTAGGAAATAACAATTGCTTATTTAAACAAAACGACACTTCTCTATACAGACGCGGTTTAACAATATACAAAATATTTTTTCAGCTAGTCTTGTACTTTTAACTTAACAAAGTCTGATTGAGTTTATTCAGTTTATTCGCCTATTTAAGTATTTGGATGGTCTGGAGAGTAGGATCGCTGCACCCTGTAATAGTTCCTCCCGCAGCCAAGATCTGCCGCAGATAGTTAATGGCATTGGTAGTAATGACTTCTCCTGGCATCAATAAAGGAATTCCTGGGGGATAGGGACAGATTAACTCCCCACAAAGGCGATCGCCCGCTTGCTCGCTCCCTATAGTTTCAGTGTTAGCAAAATAAGCTTCTCTGGGGGAAATGGCTGGTTGATAACTGGTTGATAATTGTTGATTAATGATCAATGAGGAATGATTATTGGCGAATGACTGAGACAAAGTTTGACAAGCTTCAATCAATTTTTGAATGTCTTCAGCAGTATTACCCAAAGAGATAATAAAAGTGAGATGTTGTAGCAAAGGAAGTTCGCAGGTAACTCCTAGCTGTTCATCTAAGATCTCATCAGCTTCAAAGCCTGTAATACCCAGTTTGGAGACGTTGATAGTCAGTCGAGTCTGGTCGAAGTGTTGAGCACCAGGCTGTATTGTTGACGGGAGAATAGATAAGTTAGTCATCTCGGCGATCTTAGTTCTTGAGGTAGTAGCTAATGCTATGGTTTGGCTCATTAATTCTTCACCTTGGGTTGCCATCTGTTGTCTAGCAGCATCCAGAGAAGCTAGGAGAAGATAACTAGGACTAGTAGATTGAACTAGCTGTAAACCTTTGCTAATTCTCCGACTACATACGCGATCGCCTTGAAGATGTAACATCGATGCCTGAGTCATGGCACTCAAGGTTTTATGAGTGGATTGTACCGTGAGATCTGCTCCTACCCTCATCGCCGAGGGAGGTAAATCATGATGAAAAGTGAAGTGTGCGCCGTGAGCTTCATCTACCAGCAAGGGAATATCAAATTGATGAACCAGATCGGCGATCGCTTTTAAATCGCTACATACTCCCTGATAAGTCGGGTGTAGCATCATTACCGCTTTGGTATCGGGATTTTCGATTAAGGCTTGTTCTACGGCTTCAGGAGTTACGTTATAGGCTAGTCCTGACTGGGTATTATATTCAGGGTTAACAAAAATCGGCATTGCTCCTGAAAGAATTAAACCTGCGATCGCCGATTGATGAATATTCCTGGGGAGAATGATTTTATCTCCAGTACCACAGGTGGCTAAAATTGCCGCCATGATGCCACAAGTTGAACCATTAACCAGAAACCAAGTTTGCTCTGCCCCAAAAGCGATCGCAGCTAACTGTTGCGCCTCTTCAATTACTCCTTCTGGGGCAAATAAATGATCTAATTCTGGTAATTCTGGTAAATCCGCTACAAATACTTTTTTCCCAAACAAATTCTTAATCTTATGACTAATTCCTTGACCTTGCTTGTGTCCTGGAGCGTAAAATGCAGCATGGGGTTTTTGAACTGATTTCCGCAAAGCATCTAACAAAGGTGTTTGATGGGAATCGTTGATCATCTTTCCTGTAGCACGGTTCGTTAGTAGTATATAGTCCTTAAATCTTAAAAGATCGTAATCTTTAGTATAGATGCGGGACATTTATCTATGTAATCTCTAAATTTACTAAAAATGGCCATGGTTTATATTTGTTTGCTTGGTAACAAATTAGACAAATGAAAATCAAGTAATAATTAATTGATTAATTTTTCAAGATATCTTGATGTCTCCTTGTTTGCATTCAAAAGCTGACCCAAATAATATATATCAGACTAAAACATATCTGAAGTTTAAATTAATTTAAAACTATGTTTTGTGTAATAAAAATCAATATAAATACATTTTTTTTGAAAAAAAGCGTTAAAATAGATTGAAAAAGCAGACTAAATTAATGAATATAAATACTGATATCGATTATCAAGCGATCGCTAGCCAACTATCAGGAATGGAAACCACAAATGATCGCGATCGTTTAACCAAATTATCATTAGATTATTATCATTTCAGCCCCATTTTAGAAGCACAACTGCAAGACAAGCGGGGTGATTTAGCCGTATTTCCCACTACAGAGGCAGAGGTACTACAAATTGCTCAAATCTGCGTCACCAATAAAATTCCTCTAACTGTAAGAGGTGCAGGTACAGGAAACTATGGTCAATGTATCCCCCTTCAAGGAGGCATAATCCTGGATATCAGTAAAATGAATCAGATCATCAGCTTGCAGCCAGGAAGTGCCTCTGTGCAACCAGGGGTGAAGATGGCAGCCTTTGATAAACAAGCCAGAGAAATTGGCTGGGAGTTGCGGATGGCTCCTTCTACCTACCGTACCGCTACAATTGGGGGCTTTATCGGTGGTGGCAGTGTGGGTATGGGTTCAGTAAATTATGGACAGATCAGCGATCGCGGTAATCTACGACGAGTGCGCCTAGTAACCATGGAAAAACAGCCCAGAGTCATGGAATTAAAGGGAGATCAAGTACAAAACGTACTCCATGCTTATGGTACTACAGGCATCATTACCGAGTTAGAAATTTCCCTCGCCCCTGCTTACCCTTGGCAAGAAGCGATCGCCATTTTTGCTGATTTCATGACCGCTGCTAAGTTTGGACAGGCTTTAAGTGATAGTGGTGGAGTCGTCAAAAAGCTCGTCAGTATTCATGATGCTGATATATCTAAATACTTTACCGCCCTACGAAACTACATCCCCCAGGAAAAACACTGCGCTCTATCAATGATATCGGAATATGATTTTGCTGCTTTCGAGGATTTAGTCAGAGAATATCAGGGAGAAATAACCTATAGCAAAAGTGCAACTGAGGCAATTAAAGGAACTAGCCTCTTAGAGTTTACTTGGAATCACACTACCCTTCATGCCCGTAGCGTTGATCGCAATTTAACCTACCTGCAAACCTTTTACTTCACCTTAGAAAGACTTGAGCAACTGTATCAAGAGGCTGGGGATGAAATCATGATTCATTTAGAATTTCTGCGTGCAGGAGGTAAAGCTGTCCCTGCGGGTTTGCAACTAATTCGCTACAGTACTGAAGAGCGATTGAATGAGATTATCCGCCACCATGAATCTCTGGGCGCATTTATCGCCAACCCTCATGTTTACACTATTGAAGACGGTGGTAACAAACAAATCGATCCCCAAAAAGTAGCTTTTAAACAACGTGTAGATCCTTTTGGCTTACTAAACCCAGGCAAAATGCGGGGGTTTAATTAATGAGGTTATTTTAAGTAAAGACACGACTTGGGGAGGTGGGCAAAAATATTTTGTGAGTATTGATTGAGCTAATGCTGATTATTTACCCAACCTACTATCTGTTGACTGAAAAGAGTCGGTAATTACTAGCTCCGATGATATTTCAATCTACAGAGTTTTTCCTATAAAATAAGTAAAGTTATGATAATTACACCAAATCAATATTAATTCATTGCGGAGTTTACTAAATTTATGAATTTAATAGTTACTAGTCTTCTTAGTTTTCTACAAATTTACTGGGTATTACTAATTGTTAGAATCTTACTATCTTGGTTTCAGACTGCGGAATGGGCAGGACAAATTATCTCCTTCTTAGCTCCCATTACCGATCCTTATCTTAATATTTTCCGTTCGATTATTCCTCCCCTGGGTGGAATTGATATTTCGGCGATCGCAGCATTATTTCTACTACAGTTTGTTCAAAGTTCATTGGCATCATTTTCTGCCGCGTCATTTGCCAGCGGATTCTAACCCAATCCGTTTTATTCGTCGTATTCAAAATCATCGTAGTAGAAGGGACGAACTCTTTCTGCAAATCCCGACGCTTTAAAGTTTTTTAACTTCAGAGGTGTTGGTTGATTTGCAGGAACACTGATTCTAAATTCAAAATCGCTAACCCCTGGAGGGACTTCCTCAATGGTGCCGATACGCCCTCGGTTTTCAAAGGTAGAATTGTCATTGGCATCGTAGATACGTCCAAATACATCGGCATCCACTACAGTTTTGCCTGAGATATTTTTGGCTTTCCCTTTGATGGTAAAACAGTTTGCAGGTCGAAGATCGCCACTAGACACACTCCCATCTGCCTCGTCTCCTGCACAAGGCTCATAAGAAAGATCTGATAGTTTGATTGAGGTAATTGCTGCTGCGGGCGGTGTTATCACCCAGCTACTCAGCCACAAAGAAACTGAAAGTATTAACCCTGCTAGAAGTCGAAGTACCATAAACAATATTTGTCATTAATAATTATGCTATTACTTCAGCTTAACTCGAATTAACACACCTTCAGAATTAGATTCACAGTCTATAAGATACTCCGATTCTCAAATAAAAATAATGTTTTATCCGATTGTCATTCATAAAGATCCCGATACAGCATATGGTGTAACTGTTCCAGATTTACCCGGCTGTTTTTCTGCTGGAGATACTATGCAAGAAGCTGTACAAAATGCAGTCGAAGCAATTGAGTGTCACCTAGAAGGAATATTAATAGACAACGAAGAACTACCCATCGCTAAAGATATGGAGCAATACGTCTCCCAGGAAGATTATCAAGGTGGAATCTGGGCATTAGTGGAAGTGGATTTGTCCAAACTGGGTGGAAAAACTCAACGAGTTAATATTACGCTTCCTGAGAGAATTTTAAGTAAAATTGATTATTTCACTGCAAACACAAATCAATCTCGATCTGGGTTTTTAGCCGATGCAGCACTTGAATATATCGACTCACATTCAGAACGTAAAGTTTGTGCTTAGATCAGGAAAAAAATTACCTAACTCGGAGCAAATTCTAATTACTGCGGATACAGATTAGAAAAAGCAGCAAAGGTTAAATCAGACTGAATACCATTTCAATATCCATGTCAAGCTTGCTAAGATACTCTCTGCTAATAAATTTTGAGTTGGCAACATTGCCTGGAACATGATTAAAAACGATAAGTGGATAGTTGAACAAGCTCGTCAAGGGATGATTACCCCTTTTGAGGAAAAATCGGTTAGAAAAGCTGTTTTAGGTACAGATCAGCCAATACCTACCATTAGTTGGGGATTAAGTTCCTACGGCTACGATATTCGTCTCTCACCCCACGATTTTAGAATTTTTAGGCATATTCCTGGTACAGTTGTCGATCCTAAAAAGTTTAATCCCCAAAATTTAGAACAGGCAGAGTTACATAGTGATCAGGATGGATCATCCTATTTTATAATTCCTGCCAATAGCTATGGTTTGGGCGCATCCTTAGAAAGTATTAAAATGCCACCCAACGTCACCGCCATCTGTTTGGGCAAGTCAACCTATGCTCGTGTCGGTGTCATCGCCAATACCACTCCTTTAGAGGCTTCCTGGCAAGGTCAAAGTATTACTTTGGAATTTAGTAATGCTTCCAGTGCTGATGTCAAGATCTATGCCAATGAAGGAGTCGTACAGCTATTATTTTTTGAAGGAGAATCCTGCGAGACTACTTATGCGGATCGCGGTGGCAAATATCAACATCAAGGTTCTGGGGTAACCTTACCCAAGGTTTGATGGTGCGTATCATTAATGGAAACAGTTGAAGCTAAATTTGGTAATCAAAAATCATGAATCATAAAGATCCTTTGGGTGACGGTAAAAGTAGAATTAAATTGATTGATTTTATGGGTAACGATCTGAGTATTGTTAATGATGCTAGAGCCTCTTTTGAAAAGACTTCTGATGAATTAAATGAAAAAGACGTTAAATTAATTAACTATTTGATAAAACACGAACACACATCTCCTTTTAGAGGAGTAGTTTTTAAATTCAAGGTAAAAGCTCCTCTTTATATTTGTCGTCAATGGTAAACTAGGTATCCTTAAAATGGTGACAAAACTAATAATAATCCTGATAATTTGTTTATTTGTCATAGCAAAGCCATACACCAGGACATACATACTCAGTTAGAAGAGTTATCAATGACTCTTGTAAAAGCAGGAGTTATTCAATTTGACCATAAAAGAGGAAAATACCACCTGCCCCAGTTAGAAGAAATTCTAGCTGCGTACTCCGTGAATTCAGGAAAAACCTACGTTTTAGAGATTGATCGTCTCGGAAATATGGCAATCCTGAGCCAAGCCGATCAACCATCGGAAGGTGCAAAGACTATCCCATTGGGGAGTAGGGTTCAAGAGAACTCGAAGCGCGGAGAATCCTAACTGTAATAGAAGG
>CBDUCX010000016.1:0-32708 GCA_965365755.1 uncultured Pleurocapsa sp. | reverse complement strand
CTGAAGAATCTCGACCTGATAATGCTCAGATTGCTTTTGATACTGAGGCTTCTACTGTGGCAGTAGCTTGTACTTTAGATACTACTCTTAGTGTCACTGGTGGTAATGCTGTAATTGGCGTTACGCCTTATCTACCATAATTATTGATTCGTCAATAAATTAATTCTCAATCGTTAACTATTAGGTAGATAAATATGGCTAAGAAAAAAAAGGGAGGGGTAAAAGGTACTAGAGTACTGATTAAATTACCCTGAAAAGGAGCAACAAACCTAGTCAAGATGAGCGCCTGTTTATTAAGCCGTTTGATGTTGGCAAAACATTCCAGAGCGAGTTTATAGCTGTTGGAGTTAAAGTTAATTCTAGTAAGAATAACTGGCGCAATGGTGGCTATCTTACTCAAGAATATAAGTTCTCTTCTCTTTCGGAAGTAGAGAAATTATCTAATGATCTCGAACGTGCTGCCTCTGAATTGATCGCGAGCGCCCCCATGACAAATATCAGATCCAGAAGCAAGCAGAAAAAAGCGCTGCTGTTCTGGAATTAGTTGAATCAAGTATTGAGCAAGAAACTAATAAGTTAATTTATTTTTACTGTTCTTGAGTCTAGGAGTATCTCCAATAACTTCTAGTATTACAATGGTAGCAAGTTCTGGCAATTTCACTTAATAGTATTGAGGCACATAAATTGAAAAAAGTTGAAGCAATTATTCATTCTCATAAACTCGATGATGTCAAATCATGCTTAGTCTCTGCTGGAGTAATTGGTATGTCTATCTCAGAGGTTAAAGCTTTTGGGCACAATAGAGGAACGACGACTCGTTATCGTGGTGCGGAATATCGGGTTGAGTTTACTACTAAAATTAAGCTTGAAGCCGTGATTGAAGATGAAATGGTAGATCTTGTGGTTCAGCAAATATCTCTAGCTGCTCGTACTGGAGAAATTGGCGATGGTAAGATTTTTGTCTCCAATGTTGACGAGACAATTAGAATTAGAACTTACGAAACAGGAGTCTCGGCAATTTAATCTGCAAGCAATCATAACTTAAATAGTTATTAAAATAGCCTTAACTAACAGCAAATAAGCTATCACTGGTGTTTCATGGAGCCAGTTGTGTTTGTCATAAAAATAGTTTTCGTTGCGGCGTTGTTGTGACTTACTCTTGATCACTACACCAGAAAGACATTGGCAACATCATCAAAATGCTAACTTAGCTTTCGGCGATATTTTTACTTTCTATCATGCCCCTGCTGTTGCTTGGATGAAGTTTCTCTTGGCGATCAAGAAGAAATATCGTAATTTATCATTGCTAAGAGCTAAGAGCTTAAAACAGATAAATCAACACTAGGCAACCCGATAGTTACTTTAACCAACATATCCAAAGCTTAACCCGATCCTCACTTGTTGTTTACTTTGACTCCCTAAAGTAAGAGTTAAGATGGTCACTGCACAATAACTCTTTAAATCATGCTACTGAGTCAAAAGCTTAACTCCAATTTAAGTCTAGAAAGAAGAGACAGAGAATTACCTTTACAACAGTTTCAGAGGGGGGATGAAATTTCTGTCTTAGATTCGGGAATTTGGCAAATTTATCGAGGAGTGGTGGAGTTAAGTCGAGTTCAACAAGATGGGAGCGAAATAATCTCAGGCTGGATCACGGCGAACGGCACTTTCGGTAATTTAACCAATACCTCCACACTCTATCGTGCGGTTGCTTTAGGAGATGTCTATGCCAAGCGCTACTCTTCTCACGACGTAGTAAGACACCCTGCCTTAGCTAGACAGTTTTTAGCTCAATTCAGCGATCGCCTGCTCAAAACCCAGCAGTTATTAGCAATTATTGCGATTAGTAGAGTAGAAGAACGTCTAAGACATTTATTGTTAATGCTCAAGCAGGAAATGGGACAACCTGTAAATGATGGTATTCGTCTTCAGGTACGTCTTACTCATCAACATTTGGCAGGAGCAATTCATACTACAAGAGTCACTGTTACCCGAATACTGGGAGATTTTCAGAACCAAGGGTTAATCTACTTTGATAACCAGCGACACATTGTAATTAAACCGCGTCTAGTTTGAAAACCATAGTTTTTAAGTTAACTGTTCGTAAGTAACGAGTAACGAGTAATAAGTAGTAACGAGTAACGAGTAACGAGTAACGAGTAATAAGTGTCCTGATACAAGTGCGTATTACTATATATTCTTGTTTGATGTTGTTAAAGAACGCCAGAGAAATTTAGGTAAGGAGAGCATTCTGCGCCAACGCCAAGGCTCTTGATAGAGACGATAAGACCACTCCAGATTGTTATTTCGCAACCACTCTGGCGCACGGTCTTTAGTTCCCGCCCAAATATCTAAGCTACCACCAACGCCAATCCAAATCGAATTGGGGCAGAGATCGCGATTTTCCCTAATCCAGAGTTCTTGTCTAGGAACCCCTATGCCAACAAAAATAACCTCAGGCTGTTTTGCCTTCAAAGTTTCTTTCCATGCTTGTTCTGCTTCTCCTGAGACATATCCATCTTGAATCAGGATTGATAGGCTGGGAAATTTCTCTTGCCAAGTTAGTGCAGCTTTCTCCGCAGTTCCAGGGCTACCGCCAAAAAAACATAAAGCACGGGGCTTCGGTTCACCTCCAAGATATTCAATGAGAGATGCAGCTAGTTCAATACCTGGACAACGCTGATGTTGGTGACCCCGTAAACGCATATAGACAATAATTCCAGCACCATCGGGAATCACTAGTTCTGCTGCTTCAATAGCTTGACTCAGGTTGGGATTCTCTTGTGCCATCATACTCATCTCAGCATTTAAGGTAACCACATGAGTACCGAGTCTCTGCTTTAGTCTAGCTACAAGCCAGTCTGTATAATTATCTAGCAGATGTACATGAAGACTCAAGACAGGAAAAGTTGGTGGAGTAGGCAAGTTACTATCTGAGGTCAACATAATTTTTGTGCCATAAAAACTACTGATTTCAAGCTAAATGTGGTTTAGCTCAGTTTCACTGCTGTTCCCGTAGCGGTGATTAACAATAGTACACCTTTCTCATCAACGTTGATTGTACCTGTATCTATTTCAATACCAACAACTGCATCAGCGTCGAGTTTTTGGGCACGTTGGATGAGTTCGGTGATCGCTTTTTGTTGTCCTTTTTCAAAGACTTTTTCATAGCTGCCAGTGCGCCCGCCAATAACGTCTTTAATTCCCGCAAAAAAATCGCGCAAAACGTTAGTACCATAAACTACCTCGGCAGTAACCACTCCCAAGTAAGTTTCAATAGATTGATTTTGAATTGTATCGGTTGTGGTAACTAACATTTATGTATATATGTATATTTAGAGTAACTATCACTAATTTCTGCATATATTATATTGACTTTTATTCATTAGGGAAGATCAAGACTAACTCTTGAGCTTAATTATTAAATGAAATACCAGACTTTTGAGCGATTTCAAGGAATGTGGTTAGGCAGCATAGTTGGTCAAGCTTTAGCTAACCAAAACAACAGTTGCGATCGCTCTGGGATGATTGATTTTCCTGACCAGAACTGGCTTGCAGAGCGGAGGAAAATCGCCGAGATTCTACTTCGAGCTAAAGGATTAGGAGTGGATGATATTGCTCTACAATTAACGCCCCCACAAAGGGATACACAAAGGGATAATAGTGCGACGATGGGAGACTGCTTAAAAAAAGTTAATCAACCAGTAGTTAGCCCCCAATTCTCCTCAGGGTACAATTGTAATTCCAGACCAGCCTATGATCATCACAGAACCACCGAAATTAAGCTGACAACAGGTGGTAGCAATATGCTTTCGTTGTTATCTTTAATTATCTTTTGTGATGATAATTACGATTTATTAAACAAAATCATGAGCCAGCATAATTTAACGTTAGCAAATTCAGGAAAAAACGCAGAAATTAGAGAAGACATATTAGCATGGAGCTATTTACTAACCTCAGTATTAAACAATAAGTTTGAGTCTCGGCAGACAAATTTTAATTTTCTGGTTGAGAGAATCTTAAATAATCTAGAGGGAAAAGAAACTATATTGACTCAAAAGTTAAACTTGGTTGTCCAGGCTGTTAAAAACGGCACGAGTCTACATCAGTTGCTAGAGAAAATATCGTCTAATGGTAATACTAGGCAAACAGCGATCGCTTTGTCTTGGTATTGTTTCGCCACCACTCCTCAGGATTTTAAAATTTCAGTTCAAAGAGCTGCCAGTATTAAGCCCGACATAGCCGAATTCACCGCTGCTCTTACAGGTAATTTGTCTGGAGCATATAATAGCATTATAGGAATTCCCTGGAACTGGAGAGCCAGCATTAGTCAAAATCCGAACTACAGCTCAGAAAATCAGCTCGTAATGAAATTATTCAAGACTTGGCTAGGAATATATTCAATCGATAGTAATCAGGAGTCATATAATCAAGAACTTGATGCGGTAGCTAGTCCCCAAATGATTCAGCCTCGTCAAACCTTAAAAATTATCTCCCAAAAATCTAAGTTTAGCTGAATCCAACTTGAACCCATCGAGTTATTGACTAGTTGATTAATAGTTCTGAGAGTTAACCTAGTTGTTAATTGAATACCGAAAACACAATAATTAATATTTCTCAATCTTATTATTTAAATATTTTAAATTTAGTAAATTTGGTGGATGGTAGAGGAGTTTCGCTCTAGATCGTTTTAGATTGATTTGACGTTGAGTAAAATTTAGACAAAGCATTTTTATAGCTGATCACAATCCTCACCTATGATGAAAAGTTGGCATTCACTGCGACAAAAATTTGAAGGCTGGCGTTACAGAAATCAACACCAGAGCATCTTTTGGTGGGGAAAAGGAAGCCAGAAAAGAAAGTCAAGCAAGTATAGTAGTAGCTTAAGTTTTGGACAGTCAAGAAGAACCAATAATCAAACAAAACTAAGAGATTTTCTGGTGATGTTGGTGTTAAGCATCATTGCTTTTACTAGTGTGGTTGGTTATCGATTTTACAATCAGCCACAGTTAACCGTAGGTAAAATTTCTCCTTTAACGATCAAAGCTCCTTATTCAGCTAAATTTGAAGATACTAAAACTACATCAGAAAAGCGCAAGGAAGTACAAACAGGCATTGTTCCGATCCTGAAGCACAATGAAGAATTAACCATTGAAATTGAGAACAAGCTGATTCAGCAGCTAGAAAGTATTGACGAACTAAGAAAAACGACCGCACCTTTTCCCTTCGCTGATCGCAATGCCCTATCTTTGGCTAGCCAAAGATACATTCGGTTTTGTCCAGAATCAGAATTCAAGGCGGTTTTAGCTTCAGTGGCAGAAAACTTTCGTGCCACACTTACTGAAGAAGAGCAAAATAAGAACAATAATTTATCCCTAGAAAAAAGACCAGACTTTAATATTGGATTGCAAAAAGTGGCATCCGAGCTACAGGCATATAGAGCTAAAGTTTCGGAAACCGAATTTAATACTCTCATAGCTCAAATTACCTTAACTCGTTATCGCTATTCTCAAGCCTGGAAAAAGCTGCATCAGAAGAGAATTGACCGCTTAGATGATAAAGAGTTAGTCATTCTCCTCGATTTAACCGAAAATGAATGGAAAGCCACAAAAGATACAATTTTACTAGCTGCCCAGCGGATCTTGATCCAGGGAATTCCTTTAGGAATCCCCTCCAATTTGTTGGAGCAAGCGGTGACAGCGCAACTCAACCCTGAAATACCCGATGTAACCGAACGATTATCCAGTAATTTATTGCTAGGAACTTTAAAGCCTAATTTACAAGAAGATCGAGATGCTACCCGTAACATCGCCGAAAAAGCTGCCATGGCGATCAACTCTGTTGTAGTACAAGCAGAAGAAGGGGAAGTCATTGTGGAGGAGGGAGCGAGAATTACCCAGGCGGATTTCGTACTTTTAGACGGTTTCCAATTGAGTCAGCGAGGCGTTAACTGGTCAGGATTAAGGCTATCGGCGGCTTTCGTCAGTGCCATAATTGGTTTATTTCTGATCATTCAAAGAAACATTTATTCTTCTATTCGTCATCGTGACTACTTACTGCTGTGTCTACTAGGTCTAAGCGCACCTTTACTGAGCGTTTTTGAAGTTCCCTATACTAGTTTGCCCGCCATTGGTTTACTGGTTAGTAGTTTTTACACCCCTGCCATAGCGATTTGTGAAGTTGGTTTAGTAACTGGACTAATTATGTTTAGCAACCAGGCATTGGGCTCTACTTATCTTTTGGCTGGTTTTCTTAGTGGTTTAATGACCGCTATTTTTGCCGGTAGATTGCGATCGCGGGAAGATATAGCTAAATTAGGTATTGCGGTGGGCGTGTCCCAAGTGGCAATCTATCTGATTACCAAGTTAATCTTGAGTGCTAGTCCAGCTACTATCTGGTCAGCAATTTTGCCTGATGCCATTGTCTGCGGTTTATTTGGCGTTGCTTGGATTGTGGTGGCAATTGGTATATCCCCTTACTTGGAACGCTTGTTTGATTTAATTACGCCAATTCGTCTGGCGGAACTATCTAACCCCAATTTGCCTCTACTAAAAAGGTTGGCTACCGAGGCACCAGGAACGTTTCAACATACTATGTTTGTGGCTTCCTTAGCGGAAGCTGCGGCTAGGGAACTAAATTGTAACGTGGAGCTAGTTAGAGCAGGAACTTTGTATCACGACATTGGCAAAATGCACGATCCTCTGGGATTTATTGAAAACCAAATGGGAGGGCCTAACAAACATGATGAGATTAATGATCCTGGGGTCAGTGCGGAAATAATTAAGAAGCATGTCAGTGAAGGATTGGTAATGGCACGTAAATATGGCTTACCCAAAGCAATTCGTGATTTCATTCCCGAACATCAAGGAACTTTGCTGATCGCTTATTTTTATTACCAGGCAAAGCAAAAAGCAGAAGAAGAAGGAACCACGGTAGTCGAATCAGATTTTCGTTATGCGGGGCCCGTACCCCAATCGCGGGAAGCTGGTATTATGATGCTGGCAGATGGCTGTGAGGCCGCACTGCGATCGCTGCGGGATGCTACACCGAAACAAGCTCTGGCTACTATCCATAAGATTTTTAAGTCTCGTTGGCAAGACCAGCAATTAATTGATAGTGGATTAAGCTATGATGAATTACCAGTTATTGCGGAAGTTTTTGTGCGTGTCTGGGAACAGTTTAATCATAAGCGGATCGTTTACCCCAAAGGGGCTTTAGATTTAACTGCTAAGAATAAAAAAGTAGGTGGGTAAAATTAATTAAAAGATCGTGAGTAATCAAACATCTATACAGGAAGCTCAATTAAATCAGGCTAATGCTAGCTTACAACAGGCAATTTCTTGGTATTCTAGCTTTCGTCGTCATGGTGGTTCCCCTCCTAGCGATCGCTTGCAAGCCTCGGTCAAAACCGATTTACAGTCTCTACAAAATGCTTTAGGTCGGTTAGAGCGCAAGGCAATTCGCATCAGTACCTTCGGTTTAGTTAGCTGTGGTAAATCATCCTTGATTAATGCTTTGTTGGAGGAAGAAGTAGTTGCCACAGGCCCTCTCCATGGCGTTACGCAATCTTTAACTATTTTACGTTGGAATCCGTTACCAGAAGATGGTTTAAGTGCAGAGTTAATTGATACTCCTGGTTTGGATGAGGTGGCGGGAGCAACTAGAGCAACTATGGCGCGGGAAATTGCCCAAAAATCAGACTTGATTTTATTCGTAGTGGCAGGAGATATCACACGGACGGAGTATCAAGCTTTGTGCGAATTACGAAGTACCCAGAAGCCATTGATCTTAGTTTTCAATAAAATCGATCTTTATCCCGATCAAGACCGCCAAAAAATCTATCAACAACTACAAAAACTGAACGCAGCTAACAGCAGAGGCAATTTAGCAGATATTATTGCACCCCATGAAATTGTCACTGTAGCAGCCAAACCTCAGCCGATCCAAGTCCGAACAGAAGCAGCCGATGGTACTGTAACCAATACCAAGGAATATCCCGAACCCCAGATTGAACCATTGAAAGAGGCTTTAGAGCAGATTTTGCGACAGGAGGGAAAATCTTTACTGGCGTTAAACGCTTTGGTACAAGCCAGAGATGCCGAGCTGAACATTGCCCATAAAACGATTGAACTGCGTCAATCAGAGGCACAGAAAATTATTAATAAGTATGCCCGTTATAAAGCGATCGCTGTCGCCTGTAATCCGATTATTTTTTTAGATTTAATTGGTGGTCTAGTGGCGGATTTAGCCTTAATCCGTGCTTTGTCGAAGCTATATGGCTTACCAATTACTACTTATGATGCAAGTAACCTTTTAAGACGAATTATTGCCAGTTCTGGCGGTTTGTTGCTGGGAGAAGTTGGTAGCAGCTTATTTTTGGGTGTAGGCAAAAGTGGAGCAGTCTTAGCTAGTGGATTTGATAGTACAGGAGCAATCACCGCTTATTTAGGCACTGCCTCTGCCCAAGGTGCGATCGCTGTCTATGGAACTTTTGTCATTGGTCGAGTTGCTCAAGTATATCTAGAACAGGGCTGTACTTGGGGCGAAATGGGAGCTTCTACTTTAATTAAAGAGATTTTATCTCAAGTTGAACCCAATACGATTATTTATCGTTTGAAACAAGAGTTAATGCTATAAACACACAAGCAAGACAAGAATCAACCTAAATTCTGAACTTGTTGTTGAAAAGGCAGGGCTTGCGGCTGACCGCCTTCCGCGGTCACAAAAACTATGTGTACACTAAGTCTATAAACACACCCTCTAGCTTTGTTTAAGCTACATGCCTTGGAGGGTATCATTACCAATACTGCCATCTAGAACATCCCCATCATCTCCGCCATCTAAAAAGTCGTTCCCTGCACCACCATCTAAAGTGTCTTTTCCTGCTTCTCCTTGAAGAATATCGTTACCCAGAAAGCCATGAACAAGTTCATCAACTCCATTGACCGTATACCCAGTCAATTCTTCCTAATAAAACTATTATTCTGACGTACATACAAGATCGGATGCTTGAGTATCATCAAGGGATAAAGTCACAAACTTATTACTGCTATCTTGGCACTTATGCAAGCGTACTAGGGTGGGATAGAAATTAAGGCGATCGCCATTGTTGGGAGTATTAAAAACAATTTCTCCTGTGGCTGTTTTGGTAACGGAAAAATCGAAAAATCTCCCTCCCTTAACTGTTTAATTGTTTCTTGTCTAGTCGCAGTCAACAATCAGCATTGCCTTTATGAGAATTTATAATTTAAAGTTTTGATTACAAACTTCTTTTAGTAAGAATATCTAGTACTTGTCCTCCTGGTACTAAACTGATTGCAGCATGCTGATTAGCTAAGGCAATGGGAATCACTGCATTTTCATATAGATCGCATTCAAATTTTTTAATAAGTGCTAAAGCTAAGGACAGGTTTTGATAATTTTCATATTTAATTTTTTCTTCGGTAAAATTACCAAAGTTTTGAGTTGCCAAAGGGTAAGGAAGAGCAAAAATAAATGTTCTTCCATTAGCTGTTTTATAGACAAAATCTTGTCCGTAATATGTTTCGCTACCAAATCCACCTTTTGATGGTTTCCGCCCAGGAACGATATATTTATAGCGATAATCGTCATCAATAGCAAATATGGTATTTGGTTCGATAAAACGATCTATTAAGTTTACGTAATCAACAATTTGACCTTTTTTTTGCAATCCTATAATTGATATCGGCGGTAGATTTATTTTGGATAAGCGATCGTTAATTTCTGCTATATATTTCAAAATTGGTTTGTGTAACCATGCAGCAGTTCCAAAAATTCCCAGAGGACGATCTAGGAAAAAAGCTGTTTTCGACAGAATATCTAAAGAATTGTCAGCAAAATTACGCAAATAATGTATGGGTAAAAGATGTTCGATAATTCCCATAAAACGACTCATAACGAACTCATTAGATTGCCATTCATTTATTTCTTCCCATAAGCGCAAACAATCTGAAGGGTAGAGTTCTATATTGCAACTAGGACAGTACTGTTTATCTGGTATATCCAAAACTTCAATATGTTTTCTATCACATTCTTCATTAGGGCATTTATGTATCTTCAATTTATTAACATCACCAGTACCCATATCACTAGGTCGTTTTGATGCTAAGTAAAACAAAGTAGAACGGAGACTTGTTTTAGGATCGTTGTGATTAAATCGTGTTTTTTCACTGTAAAGATGTTTATCTATTGCTGCACGAAGACTATCACGAAGAGAACTTTGTCCATTCCAACAAATATTAGCTATAGGTAAAATAAATTTCAACGAATCACTATTATCTAGTAATTTGGCAACTTTAAATGGGTCTACATATTTACCAACTTTTAATCCGCCAAACTTTTCTAAGTCAATTAATACAGAACTAATTTTTACATATCCTACTTCTGTGTTTGGTAACCTATCGCTAATACGAGAACAATATAAACTTCCATCTATGGCAATTATTTGTTCTGGAAGTTTAACTTGATCTAAATTTGGTGCAGGAGTAAAATCTACAACACGTTGATTACCTTCTGTTTCTGACGGCTCTTTAATAAAATCACATTCATGAAGAAAATTTTCAATTTCTGGATCTTGGATTAGATCGAAATGAGATGCTTTATTTGCTAATTCTCCCTGATAAGGCATTTTTTGATAGACTCCAAATATTTGCTAATTAAAATTGACAATTTGACTTATTTAATCGATCGCCAGTCCCTAGCATCCACAAATAATGACAGATGTTTAACATTTGTTGTAGCGACGATAACTTTATTGTCGGCATTTTGCAGTAAAGTAGCTTGTGCAGCTAAAATAACATCTCCATCTAAAGCATTATTACTAGCTGTTGGCTTTCCCATTTGTCTAGCTTGTGACCAAAATTCTGCTGCTTTTAACATTATTTCGGTATCAATTGGCAAATATGTAAGCGTGTTTTTTAGAGCATCAAGCCGTTTAATACCATTTAATTTTTTAGCTCTCAATAACTCGCGACGTACTTCGTAATCAGTAATTTCTGGAATTATTACCTCTATATCTTGAGATAATAAATTTCTTAACCATAGACGACAAGATTCGTTTTCTGCTGTTTGTTTAGGATTAGTAACCATTCCCAAAGGAGCAGAATCAAGGAGAATTATTTGCTTCATAAAAGTACTCTCCTAAAATGGAACTTCTTCGTTTTCCATTAATCCTGGCTTAATAGCCTCCCAAGTTTCTTTTTGTTCTTGTGCGTCGCCATTTTCCACAAATGAATCTAATACTTCAATCGCTTTTTGATTTCTGGATTTCTTAGCTTGGGGTTTGAATTTATCTATCTGAACGGGAACTACAAAGGGACTGGAAAGAGTTTTAACGCGAGCAAAACCGACATCTTGAGCGCGTAAAAGAGAACGACTAAAATCAGCAAAATCATAAAATTTAGCTAGTTCTTTGATCTCTCTTTCGTTATTAAGATGAGTAATAAACCAATTTTCAGTATTAGAAAGAATGTTAGGGTGTACGGATGAAACTTCCTGAGTAGAATAGACTAAGGCTATTCCGTATTTGGCACCTTCTTTAGCTATTCTTGGCCAAGTTTCAGTCAAATCCATTCCTTTCCCGATTAAATTATGTGCTTCCTCAATATAAATAACAATATTTGGTGGAGTTTTTCCTTGAACAAATTGTTTCAGTGAAAGATTAAATATCTTACTAGCAATTTCTCTGCTAACTTTTTCACGAATTCTAGGATCGCCAACAGACAAATCTAATATTACTATCTTGCCACTTTTTAAATATTCATAAATTTCTCCAGCTACTTCTCGATTACGACGCGGAGAATGATATTTAATGCCATCAGTAAGAATTCTAAATCCAGAAATAAAACTACTTGTACCTCTCTTTTGAGCAATCATATCTAATAGATTCTGGAGGGGATCATCAACCCAATTTTTTTCCCTTGTAGAACTTTTAAGAGGAGTTTCAAGATTGACTTCTCTAGCGGCAATAAACCAGTTATAAGCTTCTGACAATGATAAATTGACTCCAGAAAATTTACTATATTGCCATTCTGGAAAGTCATATTCGTCTGCTTGCTGCTTGACAATATCTCTAATTTTTTTGCTGACAGTAAATTTAACTTTATAATCTTGGCTTGGTAATTCAAAACCTGCTAGATACAGAAGAACTTTATAAGCTGCGACTCTAACTCCCCAACGATTATGCTCTTTTATTTCTCTTTTATCTGGCTCGTCAAAAGACATGTTAACAAAGGCGCGAACATAATCACTATTAATTCTTTTCGCATCTTCCAATTCTCTGACAATAATGCTAAATCCTTCATTTAGTTGTTCGTAAAAGTTGTTACCCAAATCTTCAAATCCTTTTGTTTTAAGCATTCGATAACGAACTGTATCTTTGGGATAAATATCTGCTAATGCGCCTTTATCTTGATTATTGGCATTAGCATACTCACCATTAATGTCATAAATAATTTGACCAATCTTAATTCTTCCATCATCAGTCACCTTTTTGACTACTGATACAGTTTGTTTGACCATATTAGATTTGCCCGTTCTAGTCATACCAAAAACAGCAGTACGGCGAGCTAAAAAATCTGTTGGCTGAATAGATACTCTGACTTTATCTTCTTTCTTTTTACGGTGTAATCGATCAGTTGAAGTATAACGAACTGTACCAATAGGAAAAGAATCTATTTCTCCTTTAATACCAAGTTCTTTCATATCTTCCCTAGCTTTCTTACGTCGAATAGGATCGACATAATTAACAATTGTTTCTAATGCTTTACCTCTAGGACGATAAACATTAAACCGTGTTGAAGAGACAAATGATTCTAGATCACTTCCCAGCCAAAGTAAATCATCTCTTTTATAAAAAGTACCTAAAATACTACAGTCTAGACCGTGAAATTGTATTTGATTTAAAGTAATATCATCATATCCATTGATGGAATTGCGATCGCTCTGACCTTGGATGTTATGATATTTATCTTGTTGATTTTGAAATTTATCAATTTTTGTTTTTATAAGATCTTCATCTAAAGGAAGCTTTGCTGAACCAACAACTCTTAATAAAATAATTTCCGTATCTTTCAAAGAATCTCCATTTACATTATTGGGATCGAATTCTGCTGCAACTAAGAAACTATTATGAGGTATGCCTAAAACTTTCTCTTTCCAAAGATCGTTTGTCATTACTTGGGCAGTATCATAATCAATTTTATAGATGTAACCTACAAAATTTTCTTCTTGTATTAACTGAACTAGTTCATCTTTTTGATAAGCTTGATTCCCAATCTTTTGCATTGTATATAGTTGATGATATTTACTTCCAAGAATAATCCAAATGTACTTAGTAATTCAAGAAATTTTGGATCTTATTTCAGAAATTATTTAGCTTTGGGTGATCGCTATAATAATTGCAAATTACTCAAAATAATCTCCTTTTGCTCATTTCGGCGATTCGAGCATCTGCCTGTACTATAACGCATATCTATGTTGGCAGAAGACAAATCATTCCCATAAAGTTCTAATACTCGTTCGGGAGAATCATAACTAAGTATCCAATTGTCTTCGAGCGTGAGAATATAATTCCTCAGTAACTTATGTCTTCTATTATTGAAATAGTAGTTATAAAGTTGATTTGCTTTTTCAAAGAAAGGCGGATCGAAATAAAACAGAAGATTTGAATTAGGTAGCTTACCTAACTCTTGCTTTCTTCTGATCCGAGAAATTCCCTGTTTCCAAGAAATACGCCAGACAAAAGCTACCCTTTTTCTGAAAGAGCCTGCTTGTCTAATTCTCTGAATCAAAGTATCCCTGGGAAAACGACAATCAATTTTATATTGAGAATTTTGCTGATACCCGCCAATTGGACCTGCCCTAGCTATAATTCCAGAAAAGCTAGTTCTATTTAAAAATAGGCAAGCTAAAGCACGTTCTCTTCTATCTGCGTATACCGAGTTTTTAAATAAAGACCACTGCTCAACAGTTATTTCAATATTTTTGACTTGTTCAACTAACCAATCTGTATCAAAAAAAACTGTTTTCCAAAAATCTGCTACTAGGGGATCTAATTCAATTAAACCAATTTGTTTTACAATATCCTCATTTAAAAGCTTCAAAGCGACACTTGCACCTCCTGCAAATGGTTCAATAAATATATCTGGATGACAGCCGTTTTGTTTGAGAGTTTGTTTTATGTATTCTGCTAATCTTCTTTTTGAACCAGGATAGCGAAGAGGACTAGTAATAGTTTGGGGTTTAATTTTTTTTGGTTGTAATTTATTAAATTCTTGATCGCTAGAGTTAATTGATCTCACCAAATAGATTTTTTAGAATGCTTGCTACTTATGAAAGCAAGTTCAACTTCCAAGATAAATATACCTCTTTTTCATTTATGGGTCGCGTAATTGTACTCAAATCTCAAATCAAAAATGCGATCGCCAAAAAACCCAACATTATCAATACAGTCTGTGGTTAAAAAAATTTACAATAAATGACAAGCAAACTGAGAGAAAATTAATTTATAGTCAGATCTCTTAAAAAATATTGGTTGACCAAACATGTATTATTCTATTCCCGAAATTGATGTCAACCAGTTAGCAATACTTTTAGCCCAGTCTGATCCATCCCTACAGTTGATTGATGTTAGGGAAAGAGGAGAAGTAGCGATCGCCCATATCCCAGGTTTTGATTTGTACCCTTTGAGCGAGTTTGAACAATGGTCAGATAAAATTTTAACTGAACTTAAACCAGACGCGCCAACAATTGTGATCTGTCATCATGGAATACGCTCGGCTCAACTTTGTCAATGGCTATCTATGAGAGGATTTAGCCAAGCTCAAAATGTGATGGGTGGCATAGATGCCTATTCCCGCTTAGTAGACCCCACAATCAATCGTTACTAATTTTGCTTTTAATAGTTGAAAAGACGAGTTATACTTTACCAAAATTTTTATAATCACCTTAACAATTACTAGCGTAATTATTTTTAATGGTAAACCGATCAGATCTAACTATAAGACATCAAAATATACTAAAAGCTACTATCAAACACTATATTGCTACCGCAGAGCCAGTAGCTTCTAAAACCTTGGCACAGGAATATGATTTTAACGTCAGTTCTGCCACAATTCGCAATGTTATGGGTCATTTAGAAGAAGTAGGACTACTTTATCAACCCCATGTATCTGCGGGTAGAGTTCCTTCCGATTCTGGTTATCGTACCTATGTTGACCACCTAATTGTTCCCAACCATAAAATTAACCAAGCAATTCAAAAAATAGTGCAACAGGAATTGCAGGTGGCAAAAGCTAATTTTGAAGCCTTATTACAGCGAGCAGCTAAAATCCTGGCTGCCCTGAGTGGCTATATTGCTTTGATTACCTTTCCTCAGAATGTTAATAGCACTCTACGCCATTTACAGTTAGTACGAGTAGCTGCTAATCAGGTGATGTTAATTGTGGTCACTGACACTTATCAAACTCAATCAATTTTGATGGAGTCGCCTCTACGGGAAGATGAAGTTGATCGCTCAACGATCAATCACGAACTACAACTTCTATCTAACTTTCTCGATCAAGAATTGCGGGGACGCTCCTTAACTGAAATTGCTACTTTAGATTGGTCAACCATAGACCGTAAGTTTTCTAAATATACTGGTTTCCTAGATCTGCTCTTAGGTAAATTAAAGCTTTCTTTGCAAGCCAGCAAATCTAGTCCCATGGTGATTCATGGTATAGCCGAGCTGTTACGTCAGCCTGAATTTTCTCAATTACAACAGGTACAAACTCTGCTCTCATTATTAGAAGAGCAGCAGGAACAGTTATCACCAGTTATTTTTGCTTTACCTGAGTTAGAAGACTCTCTGCAACGAGTCAGTATTAAAATTGGCATGGAAAATCATTTAGAACCAATGCGAACCTGCGCCTTAATTTCGGCAAACTACTACCAAGACGATGTTCCTGTCGGTAGTGTGGGGATTTTGGGGCCAAAAAGAATGTTATATGAAAATGCGATCGCTTTAGTGGAAAACACTGCCAATTATCTTTCTAATCCTTTTCAGATTGTGGTTTAGAGATTAATTAACAGCTATGGATTTTTTAGAGCAAATTGGTTACATAATTTTTAACCAAATCGATAAATCTCTCTACAGCCACTTTCCCGAAAACCAGTATAGATGTGGTTAAAGCTACTCCCAAAGAACAGATAAACAACCCTGCAATACAGATCAACCCATCATCCTCCAGTAAACCAAAAGCAATCACAAAAATGCCAATTGCCGGCAGGGTATTTGTTCCAGGGATAGGAATCATCATGGAAATCGACATTAAAGCGATCGCCACTCCTAACATAGTCCGCCCAGGTAAACTAGTACATAGATAAGCTATTCGGGGTTTAGTAATATTTTCAATTCTCCTAATCCAGGGAGTCCCCATTTTGACAAACTTTTGCACCGTCTCTAGATTCATCGATCCTTTGAGCATTTTTTCTGGTAACCAAGGGCGATCGCGACCAATAATTAGCTGAATCGCCAGGAAAAACATCGCAATACCGAAGGGAATGGAGTAACCAGGAGCTGGTATCGGCAAAGCCGAGGGTAAGGATAAAATTGCCAATAAAAACCCGAATATACGTTCTTCGGTGAGATTTAAAATATCTAATAAAGTAACTTTTTTGTTTCTAGTCTCTTCAAAAAAATAGCGATTTAATTCTACAGAAAGTTTTGCCATCTTAAAATTTAAAAAACAATAACAATAGAGTAATCAATAACCATAAAGCAAAAGGTGAGCAATGCCCACCTTTTTCCATGTTCAACAATTAATTGTTTTCCAGCTAAGCGCGACAATGCGCTCTTGTTGGTTTCCTACAAAGAGCAATTGTCGCAAGAAGAGCTAAAAATCTAGAGAGATCTAGTATTTATAAGCGTCAGTTTTGAAAGGCCCATTGAGGGGTACATTGATGTACTTAGCTTGTTCCTCAGTTAGCTGGGTGATTACACCACCAAAGCCTGCAACCATATAACTAGCCACTTCTTCGTCTAGATGCTTGGGTAGCACTTCTACGGTAATAGCATCAGCTTTTTTATCTGCTGGTAAATCAGCAAACTTACGTTCATATAAGAACATTTGTGCTAATACTTGGTTAGCAAAAGAACCATCCATAATTCTGGAAGGATGCCCAGTGGCATTACCCAGGTTAACCAAACGACCTTCAGATAATAACAGTAAGAAATCTTGAGGATCGTCGCTACGGTATACCTGATGAACTTGAGGCTTAACCTCTTCCCAACGCCATTCACGACGCATGAAAGCAGTATCAATCTCGTTATCGAAGTGACCGATATTACAAACTACCGCACCTTTTTTCAGGTGGGAGAGCATGTTAGAGTCACAGACATTAAAGTTACCAGTGGCAGTCACAACCATGTCTAAAGAACCTAAAAGTTCTTTATTGATGCTGTTGGCAGTACCGTCATTTACGCCATTGATGTAAGGAGACACTACTTCAAAACCATCCATACAAGCCTGCATAGCGCAGATTGGGTCAACTTCCGCAACTTTAACAATCATGCCTTCTTGTTGCAATGAAGCGACTGAACCCTTACCTACGTCACCATAGCCAATCACCAAAGCTTTCTTACCAGCCATCAAGTGATCGATACCACGTTTGATCGCATCATTCAAACTGTGACGACAACCGTACTTGTTATCGTTTTTAGCTTTAGTAACGGAATCGTTAACGTTGATCGCAGGAACTTTTAACTCGCCACTTTCGAGCATTTCCCAGAGACGGTGCACACCAGTGGTGGTTTCTTCAGTAACACCATGGATACTATTCAACATCTGAGGATATTTTTCATGGATATGACCAGTTAAATCACCACCATCATCCAAAATCATGTTGGCATCCCAAAGTTCACCATCGGCATTGCGGCAAGTCTGCTCAATACACCAGATATATTCTTCTTCAGTTTCGCCTTTCCAAGCATATACAGGAATTCCCGCAGCAGCGATCGCCGCAGCAGCATGGTCTTGAGTAGAAAAGATGTTACAAGAAGACCAGCGTACTTCTGCACCCAATTCCACTAAGGTTTCAATTAAAACTGCTGTTTGAATGGTCATGTGAATGCAGCCGATGATTTTTGCCCCTTGAAGTGGCTTGCTTTCACTATATTTAGCTCTAATTGTCATTAGTGCAGGCATCTCGCCTTCAGCAATGGAGATTTCTTTGCGTCCCCAATCTGCTAGAGAAATGTCTGCTACTTTGTAGTCTTGTGTCTTGGTTGTTTCTTTTGCAATAACTTGCATATTCATAGGTTCTTGATTAGCTAAATTACTGTTTGTAAAGTATTTGCTTGGTTAATTTTG
This sequence comes from uncultured Pleurocapsa sp., assembly GCA_965365755.1. Taxonomy (GTDB): domain Bacteria; phylum Cyanobacteriota; class Cyanobacteriia; order Cyanobacteriales; family Xenococcaceae; genus Waterburya. The sequence continues at coordinate 14,337 of CBDUCX010000016.1, read as the reverse complement.
CCCCAGCCTAGTTTGGCAATTTGCGCCCCAGATAACTTTAACCAGATGCTTAAGATTTGGCTAGGTCTTTAAGTAGCTAACTTGATTCACTTGGGGCATTTACTACTATGTCTATACTACAATTAATAGTAAATATAGGCACAGTTTGGGTACTTTAACTATAAGTTAAGCTACCAAAATGTCATAAAGCTGTAGCAAATTAATGCTAGAGAAATTTCTTAAGTAATATAACACAGTTATTAAAGTTGCTAACTATTCTTAATCCCAATCATAAAGGCGCGAAAATCCCGCTTAATTCCCTTGAGCCTAAAGTTACGTCCTTCTCCCCAATTAACCCTATTTCCTAAACAATTAGCTGCTGCTTCGGAGATAAGAATACTATTAGGAGAAGTAACACTTTGTAGGCGAGCAGCAATGTTAACTACCCGTCCCACCGCAGTATAGTCTTGTCTTTGTCTACCACCAAACATGCCGACTACTGCTTTTCCCTGGTGAATACCGCAGCGCATTTTCAAAATAGGTATTTGACTACCTGTCTTTGAGGCTTTAGCTTGCCAACGTTCATTGAGCTGGTGCAGATAAAAATACATTGTTTTGGCAGCAGCAAAGGCTCTTCTGGCTTGTTCGGGACAGGATAAATCTTCTGGTGCGCCAAACATTGCCATTACGGCATCACCAATAAACTTATCTACCGTACCACCACGATCAAATACTGCTTTGGTCATAGCTTCTAAATATTCGTTAAGTATTTCTGCCAACAGAAGCACTTCCAACTGACTCGATAAATTGGTGAAGTCTACTAAATCGCAAAATAAAACCGTAATACGGCGAGGCTCAGGATTTAAGTCCAGAGAAAGCTTTCCTGCTGCGGCTTTGTTAACAATTGTCTCAGGTAAAAATCGTTTTAATACCGATTCAGTGAGGTAATTATTGAGTTTCCTGACCTTTTGTTCCTCAATTTGCAGTTTTTGATATAGTTTCGCCTGCTGCACGGCGATCGCTGCTTGATTAGCAACAGCTTCTGTTAGTTCGATTTCTGACTCTCTCCAGTTACGAGGCGCACCAGACTGTCTGAGTGTGATACTACCGATAATCTCTTCTTCCAGAATTAAAGGGACGATCATTAAGGCTCTGGCTTTGGAGTGCCAGGGAAGCTCATAGCGAGCCAGTTCTTGTTGTTGTTCTAAATCGGATAAATCAATCGTCTTTTTCTTAAACAACAGTGCTTGTAAGATCGGATTTTCTGAGATCGGTACGCTGGAGGTAGTGGCTTGTTGCCAATGGTGAGAATCTTGAATAATCTTTTGGGGTTCATGGGGATTATATAAACCCACACACTTCACAAAGCGATCGCTTTTTGTCCAGAGAGAAAGAGTACAGCCGTCTACTTTTAAAGCTGAACCCAACTCTTTGGCGATCGCCGCAAATATTACTGGGGGTTCTAAACTGGAACGAATCGTGGCAGTAATGCGATTAATTGTAGTTTCTCGATGAGCTAATTCCTTGATTCGCTGATGAGTCAATACCTGAGAAATAGCGATCGCTGCTTGAGAGGCAACGGCTTCTGCTAATTCGATTTCTGACTCATGCCAGTGACGGGAAATATCGGACTGTCTCAGGGTAATGCTACCAATAATCTCCTCTTCCACAATTAGGGGGACGATCATTAAGGCTCTGGCTTTGGAGTGCCAGGGAAGCTCATAACGAGCTAGTTCTCGTTGTTGTTCTAAATCGGATAAATCAATCGTTTTTTTCTTAAACAACAGTGCTTGTAAGATCGGATTTTCCGAGATCGGCACACTGGAGGTAGTGGCTTGTTGCCAATGGTGAGAATCTTGAATAATCTTTTGGGGTTCATGGGGATTATATAAACCCACACACTTCACAAAGCGATCGCTTTTTGTCCAGAGAGAAAGAGTACAGCCGTCTACTTTTAAAGCTGAACCCAACTCTTTGGCGATCGCCGCAAACATAATTGGGGGTTCTAAACTGGAACGAATTGTGGCAGTAATACGATTAATTGTAGTTTCTCTGTGTGCTAGCTCCAGTAACTTCTCCCGAGCTAACATTTGTGACAACATCAAATTTGCCTGATTTGCCATCATCTTGGCGGCTGCTATCTCTTGTTCCTGCCAATAATCCCCTGATTGCAAACGATGTATGGTCAAAGAGGCAGATAAATTCCCCTGATTAAACAGTGGGATAGTTATAGTAGACTCTATATTGGCTTGTAAACAGGCTTGGTGACTGATAATGGGAAACTCAGATTCTTTGACCTGATACCAATGAATAATTAAGCTGTCATCACAGATAAATTGATTATGAGGTATGACTGTTAATTTGAGTAAATCTTGGTCTATTGGAGAAACTTCTGTGCTAAATTCCTGATAGAAAAAATATTCTTCAGCATCATGTTGTAATTTATCCAGATGTAGTATAGCAATATCAGTGTTGAACAATTGACCCACGGCATCAACTATAGCTTGACCTATATTTGACCAAGATAAGTCGCTTATTAACTGACTATATTTACATTGAAGCATCAATTTTAATTTTGGCTTGAGATCAACAACAGTTGATCAACAACAGCACTGATAAAGAAGCTCTAAACTTATAACAGAGTAGTCGTGACTCTTGATGTCTCAGATTGGAATAATTATCTAAAATAACAAGAGAATTAATTCTATTGTTCCCAAACAACCAAGAAAAAACCCACTGATTTTGATCTGCAACTACAATAATTAAAAAATTTGAATTTACTTCTTATTTAATGGTTTTAAAATCTCTTGATCATAATGTTAATAGCGACCTAAACTTAACTATTCAGCCTGCCACAGCAGAAGATACTAAAGCAATTAGCGCCGTTTTGGTGCAGTGTTTTTGTGATTTTCCTAACTTTGCTCACTGGATCTATCCGTTTCTGCAATTTACTATCAACGAGGATTTACGCCACCGTCTACGTTCACAATCTCCGCTTTATTGTTGTTTTGTCGCCAAGTTAGCTCTACCAAATAGCCAAATCAAAAATATACTGAAACACGATTCAGATCTGGTAATTGTTGGCACTATAGAGATAGCGCTTCGTTCTCATTTTTGGTGGTCAACAAGTCCTCAATATCCCTATATTTCTAACCTAGCGGTGGCTGAGGATTTTCGTCGGCTGGGTATTGCTAGTAAACTCTTGGCAAAATGCGAACAAACTGCTTTAGATTGGGGTTATCAAGAAACTCGTCTTCATGTTTTGGATCGTAACGATACGGCAAAAAAACTATACTGTAGTAGTGGATATCAAGTATCACAGATAGAGTCAAATTGGGGAAATTTATGGTTTGATTGTTCACCTCGCTTACTGTTGAGAAAACAAATTCAAACCAGCTAAAAATTTAGTGTTCATTTTTATTGTTCATTTTAAAATTATGATGCTAAATTTAAGACAATTTGCCAAGGTTATTTATGAGCTTGGGTAATGGTACTCCAAGAGTGAACGAGAAAAACATAGACAGTAGTAAGTTTAAAATCGACGAAACTGGACATCCAAGCCGAGGAAAGAACCTCCCAAGCTTGAATGCAAACCCTGCTATATTGGAGCTAGATAATGTTCCACAACTTCTAGCGAAATTAGAAGCTCAAGAATTATTGATCATCAATCCTCGTCGCAAAAACGGCTTAATCATCTATAAAAAGTACCATGCTGAATTTGCTGGGCCGGGAGCAATTGTAGGGGGACAATTTGATCTGGGGGCGACTAATTTATTGGCAGTAGGCAATGTTTCCCTCGTTTATCCCCAAAATTCTCAAGAAAAAAAGCAAGCCTATAAGATGCGGAGACAGTGGGTTAGATTAACTAAGCAAATTATTGATAATCCCCAGCCAACAGAAAGAGCGCAGGTTATTTTGAATCAATTTGAGCATTGGTTTGATGTGGAAACGGTAGCAGATCTTCCTGACGAAGCTTTTGCTCTCTTAGTCGGGGTTTTACCCCAAACAATTCGTAAGGTTAGAAATATTGAGTTGCTTTAGTATCGCTGCGGGTAAGTAATGGGTAGTGGGTAACAAGTAGCAAGTAGCAAGTAGCAAGTTAAAAATAAATAAATAGTATGTTTATTTGCGCTCAGGTGTACTAGAAGTAGAATTTGTTGTGATAATAGATCAAACTGATTTTAAATCTATTTAACGAAATTAATAATGTCTGAACCTATTACCTCTGCAATTAGCGATCGCATTTGTCAACACATGAACGAAGATCATAGTGAGGCGATCACTCTATATGCCAGGGTCTATGGCAATGCGCAGCAAGCAGAGACGGCAACTATGAACTCTATCGATCCTCAAGGAATGAATATCTCTGCCCAAATTGCAGGGGAAGTAGTTCCTGTCCGAGTGGAGTTTAACCATACTCTCAAAGATGCCCAAGATGCCCACCATACCCTAATAGCTATGATCAAACAGGCACGAAACAGTTAACAGTCAACAGTCAACAGTCAGTCGTGCATTAAATTACCAGCGCCTTAAGTATGAATTCTCATTCCCTAAACCATCAGTCTATTTTGGATGCTCTACAGCGTTTGCTGGAAGTAGTTGCTCAACTGAGATCTCCCGATGGGGGATGTCCTTGGGATTTGGCACAAACACCACAAACTTTAATTCCTTATGTAATTGAAGAAGCTTACGAAGTAGTAGATGCTCTACAACAAGGTAATCAAGATGCGATCGCCGAGGAGTTGGGGGATTTATTATTACAGGTCGTTCTACAAACCCAAATCGCTAGTGAACAGCAAGATTTTACTCTGGAAAATGTGGCTAAAGGTATTACTGAAAAACTAATTCGCCGTCATCCCCATGTCTTTGCTGACGTGGAGGTCAATAGTGCAGCAGAAGTCAACCAAAACTGGGAACAAATTAAGGCAGAGGAAAAGGGCGAAACTCCAGCACAAGCACAGTTACTCAGTCGTAAGCTAAAACGTTATGCTCGCAGCCTTCCTCCTTTAATGGCAGGGATGAAGATCTCTAAAAAGGCAGCGGCAGCAGGTTTTGAGTGGGAAGATATAGCGGGGGTTTGGTCAAAGTTTGAGGAAGAATTAGGTGAATTTAAAGAAGCTTTGGGGACAGAGGATAAAATACATCAACAAGAGGAATTAGGTGATTTGCTGTTTACAATCATCAATATTGCTCGCTGGTATGATCTTAATCCCTTTGATGGTTTACAAGGAACCAACCGTCGTTTTATTCAACGTTTAGAAATGATGGAGGAGTTCGCTCCTCGTCCTCTGACAGATTACGAGATCAATGAGCTAGAATCTCTTTGGCAGCAGGCTAAAGCAAAATTAAAAAGTATTAAAAAGTAATCAATGGCTTTAATCAAGAGTATGAGACCTTAAAATGGCTATAATAGCCGGTTAGCAAATGATTTTGCTTGAAAAAAGTCAATATTCAATATTTAATGTTTAATGATTAATGTCTTGGCAACTTATGATTGGATAGTAATTGGTGCGGGTATAACTGGCGCTAGCCTCGCCTATGAACTGAGTCAACAGGACTTTAGGGTTCTGTTATTAGAAAAAGATCCCGAGCCAGATAACGCGACTGTTTATAGTTATGGTGGTTTAGCTTATTGGTCGGGAACAGATGAGGTAACTCGTAGTTTGGGACAGGAAGGTATTGAGCTACATCGTCATCTTACTGAGGAATTAGCAGGGGATACGGAATTTAGAGAACTAGACTTAGTTTTGACGATCGCTCGCCAGGACGATCCTGAAGCTGTTGCCCAAAACTATGAACGGTTTACTGTTACGACCGAGTTACTTAACGTTCAAGATGCCTGTGTTTTAGAGCCACTACTTAATCCTAATGCCATCTCAGGAGCTTTAAAATTACCCCACGGCCACATTAATGCTCAAAAAACCACCAAAGCTTACCTTGAGGCTTTTGAACGCAATGGAGGGCAAATTATCTATGAACAGGTAACAACCTTATTAAGTCAGGGAGAAAATGTGATCGGGGTGGCAACCCAACTTAATTCTTATTATGCCGACAATATAGTCGTCTGTGCGGGGGGGGGATCGCGATCGCTGTTGCAACAATCAAACATTGAGGTCAAGAATTATTTTACCCATGCTCAAATGATCATTACTCCTCCTGTAGATCTGGAATTAGGGACGGTGGTAATGCCCGCAGTGCAGCAGCGGTTTAGCCTGGAAGCTGAGGCAGAAGGTTTTGCTGAGGCAGATCAGCCTGTCAGAATGATTTTAGATCCTGGGGCAGTACAATTTTTAGATGGTAGTTTATGTTTAGGTCAGATCAGTGCGATCGCACCACACCCTCAAGCTAATTTTGATCTTGTCGCTGCTGAAGCCCAAATCCGCGAACAGGTAGGTCATATACTGCCTCTACTAGAAGATATTCCAGGTAAGTGCCGTAGTTGTCTGGTGGCGTTTAACAATCAGGGAATTGGTTTGGTGGGTAATTTGGCAGCTAGAAAAGGACTGTACTTATTTTCTGGCTTTACTAGTACTCTGGTATTTGCCCCCGTATTAGCCAGACGTTTTGCTCACTGGATCAAGGGCAAAGAAGATCAAGTTATTGAGCAATTACAGTCAATTTTGAATAAATCTACTCGTTGAACGAGTTAAATATCTTGAGGCTAAAGGTGTAAGGATAGAGACTGAAAGATCGACTACTTAATTTTTCCTAGCTGCGATCGCCCTAACCTTCCAAGTCGTGTCTGTTAGGGATTTTTAATAATTGTTCATCTTGCCCAAGCAGCACTTTTCCAAATGAGAAAAAACAAAATTGAGGCAATCAATGCCCCGAGATTCCACTTAAAACCTTGTTTAAGTAATAAAGTACGTTTTTGTGAGCGAAATGCCTGTTCCTGATTAGTAATACTATCTTGATTATTTTGTAGATTAGCAATAATATCTGTTTTGAGTTTCTGGGTATTTACTGAATCCGGAATATTAACTTTTTGCTGGGCTTGTTGTTGTAAAATGGCTCCAATTTCAGCCTTAGAATTAGCTGCTTCTAGCTGTTCTTTAAATTGTCGAATTGTTTCTTTTTGATTGCCAAATTGAGCATCTGCCGTCGCGCTATGTTGATGATAAATCTGCAAGCCATTACTAATATTCAAGGGAATCATCAGCATCAAGAGGATCGCTGTTAGTAAAGAAAACCAAGATAAACCCTTGAGAATACTAGTTTCTATCGCCGCGCGATCGCTTTTTTCACCGAAATAAACTAAAACCATACCCAACAAGGTAACGGGAGACCTTTCTACAATTGCACCCATCGTCTGAAACTGCCACAGAGGATTAATTAACTGGGGTGGAATTAACAAAAAAACCACATCAACTACAGTCATCAACAATAAGCCGTAACCAACTAAACGCAAAATACCTAAAGAAAATACTTGTCTCTCTTGATCTTGTAAGATGGTCATCGATTTCCTAGATAACTTAATTTAAACCTATCTAGTATAGTCTTGGGATCTATTATTGGATAGTGACACCCTCCCAACGCTAATTGCTAAGAGCATCCTAAAGGATTAGCTTCGCATCATATAGCGTGGCTTCCATCATCGCGCTAAAGATAATCTTCCTACAACCAAATTTATTTATTTATTTATTTATTTATTCCGCTTCTGGGTAGAGAGGCTGATGATCGAGGGGACCTAACCGATCAGGTGGCCAAAAGCGAACTGCCGCGCGACCAATGAGATTTTCGAGAGGAACAAATCCCCAATAGTGAGAATCGTAGCTATTATTACGATTGTCCCCTAATACAAAATAATGATCTTCAGGCACTTTCATAGCAGGATAATCGTACTCAGGAGGATGGAGAATATATTTTTCAGTTAGCTTCTGATTGTTGACAAATACATCACCATTTTCGACTTTGACAACATCGCCTGGTATGCCGATCACTCTTTTAATAAAGGCTTCTTTATAGTTTTGTTCCTTCAAAGTATCTGTCGGCGAAAAAACTACGACATCTCCTCTTTTCGGTTTACGAAAGCGATAGCTAATTTTCTCGATAATCAAACGATCATCAATCTCCAAAGTAGGAAGCATCGATTCAGATGGAATAAAGCGAGCCTCTGCAACGCAAGCACGAATACCTATTGCCAGAATCATAGCAGATACTAGGGTTTTAAAGAGTTCAACTAAAGGATTTTCTTCTCTTTCTGTCATAAGCACACATATTAGATGATTAGATTAATTAATGGTTATCTTGAGTAGCCAAAAATAGGTAATGAGCGAGCAAAATATCTATTATGCCATTGACGTTAACAATTCGATTTTGTTGCTCCTGATAAAATCAAAAATCATAAAAAAATATTAGCGCAAATTGGGAGCACAAAGTCTTGAGTATATTTCGTGAGCTAGACTAATGTAAGATTGATCATCAAAATAACAGAGCAAATAATTGGCAACTGCTGTTGGTTAATCTCATTTTAAGCAGATAAAATTGTTTGGACACAGTAACAAATTCTCTAATATGGAACATAAAAACCCGGCCTTGGTTCAAGAACCTCGTTATGAACCAGCAATTGTCATTCCCCTCAAGCAGGAAGCCTCTCTTTTAGATTGGCTCAAGGCAAATAATCGTCTAATTCCTCGCGAACCCGTGGAAACAGAAAAGGTTAAAACCGACGATGATTTAGATATATTGATGGATGGCGACGACGAAGATTTTGAAGATGATACTGACGATTAGTCGCAGATTATCTTCTAGGGAAGCGCGATCGCTTTAACCCAGTAATCTTCTTTAAATAATTTGACGTAGTTTAATTGTGGATGTTAAGTCATTGTCTACAGAGAAATTAATCGATCCTTCAGGCAAAGTGTTACTAGTTTCTCTGCTATGCGTTTTAACTTTAAGTGCGATCGCAGTTGAATATGTCTCTAGTAGTTCGCCAGAACAACAACCAGAACAACAATTTGGCTGGCTGCTCTTGCCCCTAATCATTTCTGCCCTGGTCAGTGCTTTATTGGGACTGGTGAATATCCCTATACTCAACAGGCTCAAGACAGGACAAATCGTCCAGGAAGACGGCCCTCAAGCGCACTTAAAAAAAGCGGGAACTCCCACCATGGGGGGGATTTTTTTTGTGCCCACAGCGGTAATTTTATCTTTGCTATGGAGTAACCTTAACAGAGACACAGGAATCAGCTCTCCAGAGCTAATTGCCGTATGTCTGGTAACTCTCAGTTATGGCTTAATTGGTTGGATTGATGACTGGCAAGTGCTGCGGCGTAAGTCTAATAAGGGAATATCTCCCTCCATGAAGCTGATTCTACAAGTTATATTTGGTACATTTTTTGCTGGCTGGCTATTTTGGCATCAATCCTCTGCTGTCACCAACGTTGATCTTCCAGGGGGATTAACCTTGTCTTTGGGGTGGTTATTTTTACCTCTGGCAATATTTGTCCTTACTGCCGAAAGTAATGCCACTAATCTTACTGACGGCGTAGATGGATTAGCTGCTGGAACAGGAGCGATCGCATTTTTGGGCTTAGGCGCAATTTTAGGTCTAGATGATCCCGATTTAGCGATATTTTGTGCTTGTCTCAGTGGCGGTTGCTTGGGCTTTTTGGTTCATAATCGCAACCCTGCGACAGTATTCATGGGGGATACTGGTTCTCTCGCCCTAGGAGGAGCATTAGCAGCAGTTGGTCTGAGTAGCGGTAATTTATGGGCATTGTTCCTGATCAGTGGTGTTTTCTTTGTGGAATCCCTCTCAGTTATTGCCCAAGTTGCTTATTATAAGGCTACCAAAGGTGCCGATGGACAGGGTAAACGCCTGTTTAAAATGGCGCCGATTCATCATCACTTTGAGTTGAGTGGCTGGACTGAAACTCAGGTAGTAGGAATGTTTTATCTGACAAATGTCTTGCTAGTAGCGATCGCCTATTTATCTGATTAATTTTCGACCATCGTTAAATAAATTACCAAATAAATCTCAATTTTCAGAGATGTAGCTGTCTAATTTGGCTCTATATCTCTTTTTTTATGTTTACTATTTCATTTATAAATACTTTTGTACTCAATAAAGTTTTACAATTGTCAATCATTCGATCTATTGTATGTTAGAGCGATAATTTCCAGTAAGGAGAGATGGATGAACGAGAAAAATATTATCCTTGGTATAGTTGGTGATAGTGCAGCAGGAAAAACTACTTTAACCAAGGGAATTGCTCAGGTCTTGGGAGAAGATAATGTTACTATTATCTGCACCGACGACTACCATCGTTATGACCGCGTTCAAAGGGCAGAAATGGGCATCTCTGCTCTCCATCCCGACTGTAACTATCTTGACATTATCGAACAGCATTTGGCGCTGCTGCGAGAGGGACAAGCAATCCTTAAGCCGATTTATAACCACAGTACAGGTGCTTTCGATCCTCCAGAATATATTGAACCACGTAAATACGTCATTGTAGAAGGTTTACTGGGCTACTCTACTCGCAGAATGCGCGATAGTTATGATGTGAAAACCTATCTTGCTCCTCCAGAATCTTTACGCACAACTTGGAAAGTTAAACGGGATACCCGTAAACGGGGGTATGACGAATCACAAGTATTGGAACAACTGCGCAAAAGAGAGCCAGATTCCGCAGCTTTTATTCGCCCTCAACGCAAATGGGCGGACATGATCGTTTCGTTTTATCCCCCAAATAAGACAGAAAGTACTAGTGATGACTTGTTATTGAATGCCAACTTAATTTTACGTCCGACAATTCCTCACCCAGAGTTAAGCACAATTCTCAATGCGGAAGGAAATCATTTAGGTGCAGCTATTCGTTTAGGTTTAAGTCGGGATATGGGAAAACCAGTCGATATTCTGGAAATAGATGGACATGCCAACTTAGAACAGGTGCGAGAATTAGAAAAGATCATGTGTCATGAAGTGCCTTATCTGGGTCAATTTTGTAGTCTCGAAGGCAATCAAGAGTTAGGCAAACTTACGGGAACTACAGGGGAAATCTTACAAAGCTATCCTTTGGCATTGACTCAACTGCTGATTACCTATCACATGCTCAAAGCTGCATCTTGACTTCGTAATGCGCGAATTTTTAATTGATAATTTTGAATTGCATTGACTTTCTCAACTCTTTCCTCACTGGTAATTAATAACTGATAACCAGCCCTGGTTAAATGCGATCGCGTTTAATGTTTAATATCAATCTAACCGATATTTCAACACCGACAATATTAGTGTATATGTAATAGTAAGGACAATAAAAAGTATCTATTTATGCTTTCTCTACAAACTACCAAGGCTTCAGATAAATCTAAATTGGCTCAAACAAATCGCATTCTACTAATTGAAGACGAGGACTTGATTAGAGATATGATTGTGGTTGCTTTAGAGGAAGAAGGTTACGAGGTTCATACTACCAATAATGGTAGATCTGCCTTAAACATGCTGCAAAGCCCAGATTTTAGCCGAGATAAATTAAGTCCAGACTTAATTATTTTGGATTTAATGTTACCAGAGGTAAATGGCTTAGACATCTGCCGTTTACTACGCTATCAGGGTGATATCACGCCTATTTTGGTGGTTAGTGCCAAAAGCAGTGAAACCGACCGTGTATTGGGTCTGGAAGTTGGAGCAGACGATTACTTAACCAAGCCCTTTAGCATGAGGGAATTGATTGCTCGCTGTCGTGCTTTGTTACGTCGTCAGGGATACAGTAGTTCATCTAGCAGTTCAATCCAGAAATATCGGGACATTAGCCTTTTTCCTGAAGAATGTCGAGTTATGGTTCGGGATGTTGAAGTTAGCCTGTCCCCCAAAGAATTTCGCTTATTAGAATTATTTATGAGCTATCCCCGTCGGGTATGGTCACGGGAACAGTTGATTGAACAAGTGTGGGGGGCAGATTTTCTAGGAGATACTAAAACTGTAGATGTTCATATTCGTTGGTTGAGAGAAAAACTAGAAGCAGAACCCAGCCAGCCAGAGTATTTAATTACCGTGAGAGGCTTTGGCTATCGTTTTGGCTAATGAAAGAAAAGATAAACTAAAGTTAGTCAGAGTGAATTAACAACTACTACTCCGTGACAACTTTAACTTTTTTCTTGGGATTAGCAGTTGGTCTTAGCATTTACGCAGGTCAGCAATATCGGTTTAAACAGCAGTTAAAGAAAACTCTTCGTTCCTATACTAATGTGGAAGATGGAGAGGTGTCTTTGCCGTTGCAATCGCTAATACGTCGGGAGTTAAGCGATCTTGATCGCCAACGCCAGAAGTTGGAACAAGATACACAAGTCTGGCGGGATTTAATTGAACAAGCTCCCATTGGCTATCTTCAGGTAGATGCTGACAACCAACTTATAGCTTGCAACTTGAGTGCCAGGACGCTACTGCGAATTGATTCTCGAAGATCCCTGAGAGTTCGTTTATTATTGGAGTTGGTACGTTCCTATGATTTAGACGTGTTAATTGAGCAAACTCGCAGCTCTCAACGTTCCCATACTAAAGAATGGATCTTTTATTTCACCCGTTACGTTTCTCCGCAAGATCCCAATCTGGAAGAGAATACAGAGCAGCCACTCAGAAAAATAGTCGAATCGATCGCTCTCAAAGGTTATGGATTTCCTTTATCTAATCGACAGGTAGGAGTCTTTATTGAAAATCGTCAACCTTTAGTGGAACTATCTCAATCCCGCGATCGCACTTTTTCCGATCTCACCCATGAATTACGCACCCCTCTGACCTCAATCTCTCTAGTGGCAGAGAACTTGCTCAAACGTCTACAAGATCCTGAACGACGTTGGGTAGAGCAAATGCTCAAAGAAACTAATCGTCTGATCGAACTAGTACAGGAGTGGTTAGACTTAACTCAGCTAGAAGCAGATCCCAATCGTGCTTTAAAATATGAAAATATTAGGCTCTACGATTTAGTTCAGTCAGTCTGGCAAACCTTAGAACCCATCGCCAAGAAAAGAGACATTAGCTTATCCTATAGTGGCGATCGCGATTTAACTATTGCCGCTGATCGATCTCGTCTGATTCAGGTTTTTCTTAACCTATTGGATAACGCCATCAAGCATAATCCACCACAAAAAGAAATTTTAGTCCAGGTATTACCCCATACTCCCCTTGAACCTTCTGTAATCGAGCAAATTAAAATAGATGTGATCGATTCTGGTCTAGGATTTAATGCCTCAGATTTACCCTACATCTTTGAAAGACTTTACCGAGGAGACAAATCTCGGGAGAGAGAGCAACAAAATAGAGTCTTTTCTGACTCTGATGGTAGCGGGTTAGGTTTAGCTATTGTGGAGCAGATTATTCAGGCTCATGGAGGCGCGATCGCTGCTAAAAATCATCCCGAAATTGGCGGTGCTTGGTTAGAAATTATTCTGCCGAGGGATAGGAAGTAATAACTCGTAGCTCATTTTGGTTACTTTGAATACAATTCATCAGCAAAATTTAAGCTTTTTTGTTATTAATATAAGACTAAGAAGTGTGACAAATTTCGTTTAATTTAGTTTAGTTTCATTTAATTACAATATATATATATATATTAAGTTCAGTGACTTTATCCCCCAAAGCTAGTCGCCAAGAAGCAAATCAATTACAGCGTTCGATTCAGCGAGTACAGCAAGAAGTTCTTCGTATGGGCACTCTGGTTGAAGAATCATTTCGCTTGAGCCATCAATCTTTATTTGAGGGAGATGTCGAAGCAGTGCATCAAATATTAGCCATAGAACGTCAAATTGATCTCTACTACCGCCAAATTGAATCAGATTGTGCAACTTTAATGACGTTGCAAGCACCAGTAGCTCAAGATCTACGGATGCTTAGTGCGTTCATGCAGCTCGTGCGCGATCTCGAACGTATTGGAGATTGTGCCCAAGATTTGTCTGAAATGGCAACTAAGCTGTTGAAATATCCTCCCCCTGAATTGCTACCAGAAATCGCCCAGATGTCTGAACATGCTCAGTTAATGTTAGCTACGAGCTTGGTAGCTTTAGCCGACTTGGATCAGAGTGCTGGAGCAAGAGTTAAAGAATACGACAATATTGTAGATGATGCCTATGATCGTCTTTATAAGGCGATCGCTTTCCAGAAAGATATTCCAGGGGTAGTTGAACCAATTTTACTCCTGGGCTTGATCATCCGTCATTTAGAAAGAATGGCAGATCACGCAACTAATATTAGCCAAAGAGTCACTTATATTGTGACGGGCACAAGAAATTAGGTGTTGTTGATTGCCGAATTTACCGTTTAATAGATGGGTTCAAAGCCCCGCCCTTTAGGGTGTTTGTGTTGTATCGAGTTGTGTTCATGGTATGATATCCATAAGTTTTCTAACAGAGTTGAAGTAG
>CBDUCX010000015.1:0-33225 GCA_965365755.1 uncultured Pleurocapsa sp. | reverse complement strand
TAATTATGCAGTTTCTTAATAGGCATTGAGAAAAAATTTTCGCTCTTCTTAATTAAGGCAGTTATGGGAATTTTAGTAATTTTGGGAATATCTAATAATAAAAAAGCTTTAGATGAAGCTAGCAAAACCGAAAAATGGTGATTAACAGCGATCGCCCTAACTCATAAAGCGATCGCTTTTAGGATTCAGAATCGATATCAGGAAAATATTTTACTTGCGCTTAATCCTGTGGACTTTTTTGAGACTATCAGAAGTTAAAGGCTGATTATCTGGATCGGAAAGTGCATTTGCTTCAATTTCGGACTCATCCATAGAATCAACTCGTTTTAGATCGGTCAAATCTGCCGATTTTTTAGCTTCATCAATAGTTGTCCGAGTAATAGAGGTTTCTTTCATATCTAGTTGCCTGACGCGCGCTAATTAATCTAATCACATCGCCTCGATCAGTGTAGACGACAGTTAAAATTTGTCCGTTTGTTTCACAGATAGCAATGTAATAGATGACAATTGCCTAAAGTTAATAAGCGATCGCTGATTTTCTGTGTTGTATTTAGGTAACAGTGTGTTGTCGCCACTATACAGTATTAAATAGCGATCGCCTCAGCGGATTCAGAATCGATATAATTTAAAGATATACTTGAAAAAACAGTCCTTTGTTACATGGTACAAAAGGAAAATATGGCTACTTATCAGGAAATACGTCGTCAAGTTGAAAACTTATCCGTAGATGAGCAGCTTAAGTTAATGGAAGAATTAGCCAAAATGCTTGATGATCGACAATCCTCTCAACCTAAGCACAGCATTATGGAATTAGAAGGATTGGGGAAAGATATCTGGCAAGGGATTGATGCTCAACAATACGTTGATCAAGAGCGTCAATCATGGGATGGTTAAATCGGTTACAGGGTAAAGTTATTGGTTTAGATACTGCACCTTTAATCTATTTTATTGAACAGAATCCGAACTACATAGATATTGTTCGAGAATTTTTTATGGCAATGAATAAGGGGGAATTTCAAGTAGTTACTTCTTCATTGACATTAACAGAAGTATTAGTACATCCGTTACGAAATGGAAATAACCAACTGGCGCAACAGTATCGGAATATTCTGCTTAATCAAGATTTTCTAACAGTCTTTTCTGTATCTCCCGATATTGCTCAACTTGCTGCTCAACTTAGAGCTACAGATAATATTAGAACTCCAGATGCGATTCAAATTGCTACAGCGATTCAAAATGATGCAGAATTTTTTTTGACCAATGACAAGGGTTTTCAAAATATTGCTAATTTGAATATTCAGATTTTGGATGAAATTACATAATAAAAAAGCGATCGCTTTAAGTCATATATTGTTGTGGATATTACCCACTTACCCACAATATTTGCTATTCTCTAAAAGAAGCCAACCTTAGTACATTTAGGGTTAGTGTAACTATTTGCATCGAGAGTAAAAAAATGCCTGCAAATACTCCTGTAGCCAACTTAAATTTTAAAGAAGTCAAACCCTCATCTCGTGCTGATGAGAGAGGACGTTTAACAATTGGTGCAATAGCTAAAAAAAAGAATTACAGAATAATGATCAATCAATCAGGGCAAATTCTTTTAGACCCGATTGTGAACATACCAGAAAAAGAAGTTTGGCTCTGGAAAAATCAATCTGCCCTTGACTCTCTAAAACGCGGATTGGAAGAAGCTGAAGCAGGAGAAACGCAACATTTAGGTTCTTTTGCTGAATATGCAGATTTAGACATTGATGACTAGTATTCTGTGTGTAAAGTATTTATTTACAGCAGCAGCAAAGCGTGAAATTCAAGTTAAAGTTGACTTCCGTAGCCCAAGCTAGAATTACCAAAAATTGGCGAGGTTGCTGTCGGTGAAAAATCTCTACAAAAAAGGCTTATGGTTGGAATATTTTACTGTTGCTTATAACATTCTTGAAGCAATCCTTTCGCTAACCTTTGGCAGCCTTAGTAATAGCATTGCCTTAATTGGGTTTGGACTAGATAGCATTGTCGAATCACTTTCGGGGCTAGTATTGATTTGGCGGTTACAGCAACATCGTAATCTCGACCAGGAAGCAGAGGAAAAAATTGAACGGCAGGCGACTCAATTGGTGGCTATCACCTTTTGGGTTTTGGGAATTTATGTTTTATTCGAGTCAGGACAAAAACTAATCACTCAGGAAATATCACAGCCTTCAATGGTTGGAATTTTAATCGCGATCGCTTCGTTGATTATCATGCCCCTTCTAGCTTGGCAGAAATACCAAACGGGTCGAGCTATCTACAGTAAAGCCCTGATTGCCGATTCTAAAGAAACCTTAGTTTGTTCTTGGCTTTCTCTCGCCTTGTTGCTCGGCTTGGGCTGTAACTATTTGTTCGGATTTTGGCAAGCCGATCCTCTCGTTGGTTTGATTATTGTAATTTTTCTACTTAAAGAAGGCTGGGAAACTTGGTCAGAAGCCCATGAACGGGAAGAATAATTAATTTAAGGAGTTGCCCCAACCTCTTCCTCTCACCCTTGACACTTTCCAATTTACTTATCTGTAACCCCTGTTTCTGTGCCTCAGCTTCCATCACTTCTCTGATATGGCGATCGCTTTAAATCCAATTCAATCTCCAACATGTGGCTATGGCAGCCTGATACTCCCCTGACATTTCATCATGGAGAGCTACGACAAAATTAGTTTTCCCTGTACCAGCTTCACCGAGGACGATTACAGAATTCTCAGCAGCGGTCGCTTGCCATAATTACGTTCTGAAAGATTATCGAGGAAGAGAGAATCGCCTTTTTCACTCAAAATCTACTGTATTGATTAACTTTGGTTATGGATACTATAAAAAACTTTTTGTCAAATAAACTTTACAAAACTTGATAATATTTGTTACATTAATTTACATAAAGCAATAAAGAACAACAAACAACTATGTATACAACTACTCAACTAGACAACGGAACTCTTAACAATTACGCTGTTGAACCCAAAATGAGTTACGCCGATTACCCCAGTCTTGACGAACAAAAGCGTTACTTCAAGCAAGCCGCGATCGCTACATCCTTAGTTTCGGCATTAGTTTTCATTTCCTTTGTCGTTAGCTAACTCTCAGTAATCAAGCAAAGCCAAGTCATTGCCATCAATTTAAACAACAATTTTTAGTTCACTTTTAGTTAATCGAAGTTTAAGAAATACTATGTTTGCACCTATCGTAGTTCTAGTTCGCACTTGTATCGGTAAAGCTAAATTTAATCAACTTCGCGGTAAGGCGATCGCTCTACACTCCAAGACCATCACCGCAGTTTGTAATCGCTTTGGCGTTGAAAGAACCACAAGACAGAACATGATTAGAACTGCTCGCGACAATGGTAAAAGGTTAGGTTTGCTGACTTAGTATTTTTTCTCTGGTCAACGTCAACATGGATTTCTCCTAATAAACCTTGGTACATGTGCCAAGGTTTTTTTATTGGTAAGTATGGGGTCAAAAACGAAGGCGATCCGAAGGGTTCAAGGACAGGCGATCGCATCATTTTTATACAGAATGCAATCAGGTTTTCAATCACTCAAACCGCAATAGATCCAATCAAGCTGACAGCATCCACGGTGAATTATCTTTTCTGGGGTTGTTAGAAAAAGATGAGAAGATCGTAATCGCTCTTTAGCTCGTAACTACCGAATTGCTATGAACAACAGTATAGATTCAACTATTATTTATCCTAATCTCCAGGCTGCTGCTGCTGCGGTATGTCAAAGGTGGTGTACACAACAAGGCTATAGCGATCGCTTTTATCAGGATGGTAGTTGGTGGGCATTTCCTCCAAACAGCGTCATTCCCGTCAAAATTCATGACGTAATCGATTTAGAACATACTTTGGCACAGCGCGTTCAGATTAAACACTATTCAATAGCTCTTTCTATTGCTTTACTTCCCGATGGCTGCATTGCTCCTCACAATCATCCTGAAATTTAATGATTATAGAGTTATCTAATTTTAAAATAGCTAATCTTCTCATTCATAAATGCTTGAAGATAACGTAATTTATCTAAACCACAAGCTGCTGTAATTTACTTCAAACCTAGCTTTTTCCGCAATTCTGTTGCACCCATAAACAATAATGGGGTCACAATTAAGCCGGTAATAATAATGTGTAAGGGAAAGTGAAAATAGAAATACCAGAGAATTAGAACTCCATAGGTAGAGTCCATGTGATCGATGAAATAAAAGATTTTGCTGCTTTCATCTCCAGGAGGTATTTGTAAGCGACGTTTGATAAAAGAATTGGGTAATTCTGATAGATTAAAGATAAATCCCACTAATAAACCGAATTTCCATAAATTAAAATCAGCAAAAGAAATTTCTAGTTGAGTTAAAGCTGGAATTAATAACTCAATAAAATGCAAAAGATAAACACTTGCTATCATTGCTATTGGCAAGCTAATTAATCCACGCCATTTTTTATTAGCACCAAACCATTGTGTGTGAATGGGAATATTTAATACTTGAAATGGACTAGTTTTCCACAAAAAGGCTTCAATTATGCCAGCTACAAATAAGCTAACAGCTAGCCAAAGTAGATTTAAAGTATCGGGGATAAAAAAATGTGTCCAGCCTATCATATATTTTAAAAAGTTATTAAGAAAAATAGTTTGAGGTTGAGTGCGATCGCCGATAGTTAGTTATTTCTACTGACTAAAAGATAATTGTTGATTATCTATTTCTGATTGTCAATTAATTCTTTACCAGATATAAATCAATTCATATTCTGAGGTTAATCTAAATTTCATCTGCGGTATTTAAGTTTGGTAGGTCGTGCAAAAAAGTAATCGCGAATGAAAATTGCAATTATTACCTCGGGTTTTCTACCCATTATGGATGGTGTTACCGTTAGCGGGCTGCAAAGACTCAAACGATTAAGTCAATGGGGACACGAGGTTATCTTGTTTTGTCCAGACTATAGCAGTTTAGAAGATTATTTTCCCTTACCGAAACCCATTTTTGTGGCAATCAAGTATGTGTTGCGCAAGTTAATTGTCTGGGTATACAACTCCTACGACCTAACCTTAGTTACAAGTACTGTCACTTATCCAAAAGTGATGGATTTGGGAATAAAGAATGCTAAATATACTAATCTGGTTGGGTTTGATAGCGATCGCTTTAATTTTCATGCTCCTCAAGCCGATTTTTTCTGGAGGAATAATCGAAAATATCCAGCATGGTAGTAATGGATTTTTATACAGTCCAGGCGATCGCCATGACTTTATCAACAAACTCCAGACCCTAATTGAAAATCAGAGTTTAAGACAAGAAATGGGCGATCACGCTCGTAATTCAGTTAGGGCATACAGTTGGGAGCAAGCAATTGAGAATTTAGTTGATCTTTGGCAACAGGAAATTCACAAGTCAAAAGTCAAAAATCAAAAGTCAAGAATTTTAGATTCTCCATCAATAGCCAGCCAATAACATTGGCAGAAATATTATTCAGAATTAGCACAAGATACTTCCTTACTTGATTTTGGCTCAGTCTGCTCACAATTAAATTTCCTTGCCAATGAGAAATGGTTTAAAAAGTTAAAGCGATCGCCTTTTAATTGTCAAGGAGTTAATGGGCGATCGCGCCCATAATTCAGTTAAGGCATACAGTTAACCAACAACTAACAACTAACAACTAACAACTAACAACTAACAAAATTTTGAACTCCGAACTCCCGTTAATCACTAAAAAACTGTCCTGCCAAATCAGTAATATCAGTCTCAGGGATTTCTGACTGCTGCCATTGTGCCACCGTATTTAAACTGCCATCCAGGAACATGCTTTGGCAGGCGCGGCGCTGGATTTTTCCACTAGAGGTTTTGGGGATACTACCTGTTTTGAGTAATGCCACGGCAAAGACATTAGCCATGTTTTGTTCTCCTACCGCCAGGCGAATTGCGCCGATAACTTCTTCCGCATTTAGTTTACGTAGGTCAGTACGATTAATTTCGTGGGCGATTACTAATTGCTCTTCTCCGTTGAAGTCTACGCTGAAGGCTGCACCATGATTAGGACGCAAGGCAGGATGGCTGCTTTCCACTGTTTCTTCGATGTGTTGCGGATAGTGATTACGTCCCCAGAGAATCATCATATCCTTAATGCGCCCCGTAATATACAGTTCACCGTCCTTAATAAATCCTAAATCACCTGTACGCAGATAGGTCTGGTTAGGATTATCAGCTAAAGTAGCTTGGAAAGTAGCTGCTGTTTGCTCTTCTTTCTGAAAGTATCCTTTACCAATACCTGCCCCTGCTGCCCAAATTTCCCCTACCTGATTATCGGCACATTGAATTTTAGTTTCAGGATCGACAATAATAATTTCGTCTCCTAGCCAAGTTTGACCACAACTAACGGCAGATTTAGCATGGGGATGTTCTGCTGTTACCTCTACCACTTGATCTTCCGTTAAAGCCTTTTTATCGAGATAGGTAATAGTCGGGTATTTTGAGGCATTCACCCCGGTGATAAATAAAGTTGCTTCAGCCATGCCGTAACAGGGGTAAAAAGCTTCTTTTTTGAATCCGCAGGGTTCGTATAGTTCAGCAAATCTCTTTAAAGTCTCTGCCCGTACAGGTTCAGCCCCCGTAAAGGCGATTTCCCAATGACTGAGATCTAGAGTAGCCCGTTGCTCATCAGTAACTTTCTGACAGAGTAAATCATAAGCAAAATTAGGGCCCCCACTAGTAGTTATCTGATATTTGGATAACGCCTGTAACCACAGAAAAGGTTTCTGCGCCAAAGCAATGGGAGACATCAACACTGCAGGTAATCCTGCAAACAAAGGTTGCATTACTCCCCCAATTAGTCCCATGTCATGAAACATTGGTAACCACATCAAAATCTTAGTTTGAGCATGATGTCCAAAGGACTGATAAATTACCTGAGAATTGTGTAGCACATTGCCATGGCTCACCATTACCCCCTTGGGTTGCCCTGTGGAACCAGAAGTGTATTGCAAAAAAGCCAAAGTATCACTAGTAATATCTGGCATTTGCCATTGTTTAGCTAAATCAAGGTTAACGCGATCGCTGGCAATCCAGGGCAAGGCATTTAATTTCAGTGCCATCCCTGGATTAGAGATTAACTGTCCTTTAACCCGATCCGCAAATTCCTGAGTAGTTAGAGCAATTGCTGCTTGAGAATCGACAATACGGTCTTGGTATTGGCTAAGGGATTTAATGTGCTGTCGGGGATAGTCGGTAACGGCGATAACTCCAGCATAGAGACAACCCAAAAAACCAGCAATAAACTCTAAGCCAGCAGTGTAGGGATAAACCAATAAAGCGCGATCGCCTGGCTTCACCTTAGCTAACAACTGTACTGCGATCGCTCGTGCCTGAAGGTCTAACTTTTGGTAGTTACAGCTACCAGATTCATGCTCTCCATCGGCTAAAAAGGTATAGGCAGTTTGATGGGGGTGATTGGTTGATTTATCAAGCAGAACATCTACTATGGTGGAATTATTTACCATTCGTTTACGATTCTTAAAACAATGACTGTGAGATTTGCATATAATGTACTCCAAATAATGGAGGAAGGTTAAACCGTGGGGAGCATAAAAATTGCAATTGTCGGTGTAGGGAACTGTTCTAGTTCACTGATCCAAGGAATTGAATATTATCGAGATAAGCAAGCAAAAGACGCGATTGGCTTGATGCACTGGGATATCGGGGGCTACAAACCTTACGATCTTGAAGTAGTTGCTGCTTTTGATATTGACCAGCGCAAAGTAGGAAAGGATGTTGCTGAAGCGATTTTTGCCCCTCCTAACTGTACGACTGTTTTCTGTGACAATGTACCTCAGACTGGGGTAACGGTTCAAATGGGTGCAGTGCTAGATGGGGTTGCGGCACACATGAATGGTATTGATGAAAAGTATACTTTCATGGTCAGCGATCGCCCAGAACCGTCTAAAGCGGACATTGTGAATAATCTGAAGCAATCTGGGGCAGAGGTTTTAGTTAACTATCTTCCTGTAGGTTCACAAGAAGCGGTAGAATTTTATGCTGAATGTGCTCTGGACGCAGGAGTGGCTTTTGTCAACTGTATTCCTGTATTTATTGCCAGTCAACCATTATGGGCAGATAAATTTAAGCGCCATAATATTCCCATTATTGGCGATGATATTAAGTCTCAATTTGGAGCAACTATTAGCCACCGTACTTTAGTAGATCTTTGTAAAAAGCGTGGGGTCAAAGTTGAACGTACTTACCAGCTAAACACTGGTGGTAATACCGATTTTCGTAACATGCTGGATCGTACTCGCCTTGATTCTAAGAAAGAATCTAAAACCGAAGCGGTACAAGGAGTAATTGCTAAACGCCTGGAATACGAAGACATTCACGTTGGCCCTAGTGATTATGTACCCTGGCAAAAAGATAACAAAGTCGCTTTTATTCGGATTGAAGGTAAATTATTCGGCGATGTACCCATGAATATGGAGATGAGACTTTCAGTTGAAGATTCTCCTAATTCCGCTGGCGTAGTTATTGATGCGATTCGCTGCTGCAAATTAGGATTAGATCGCGGTATGGGCGGGGTATTAACTGCACCTTCGGCATACTTCATGAAGCACCCACCCGAACAATTTACTGATGATCAAGCTTATCAAATGACCGAGGCATTTATCAGTCAACAGTCAACAGTCAACAGTCAACAGTAAACTTTTTGGAGTTTAATACCCCAACTTACATAAGCTGTATGTTTCAGTTGGGATTCAATCCCCAATTAAAACTAGAAGTTAGAGTTTCCTGGGTTGGTTACTCTAGCTTTTTTTTGCGAGAAATTGCGATCGCGCTCCTTTAGGAACATCAGATGGGGAAAGATAACGATAAGCTAATAAATTAGAGAAAAATTTTTTAGCCGAGAATATGACCGATATTACATATATACTGACCTGGAACTGGCTGAATAGTTCCCCTGTGGTCGCTGCTGCTACGGAAGTTGCCGCCGAATCTGAGGCGGAATCAGGAACTTTAGTCCTAGCTGGAGTGCTACTGAGCTTAGTCATCATCTATTTTGCCAGTAAATTAGGGGGCGAAATATGTTCCCGCATTAATTTACCTCCAGTATTGGGAGAACTGGTTGGTGGGGTACTAATTGGAATTTCTGCCTTTCGCCTCTTAGTTTTTCCTGAAAGCAGTGCTGCGGGCGACTCTCTAATTATTAGCTTTCTTCAGAGTACCGCAGGGTTACCGAGTGAAGCAGCCTCTTCGGTATTCGCTGCTCAAAGTGAGGTCATTAGTTTACTCTCAGAATTAGGAGTGATTATTCTCCTATTTGAAATTGGTTTAGAGTCTGATCTTAAAGAATTAATCCGCGTTGGACCGATCGCTGCTGTAGTAGCGGTAGTCGGTGTAATTGCTCCTTTCGTGGCAGGAACAGTCGGTTTAATTTATATCTTTAATACTCCCATTGTGCCTGCGGTATTTGCGGGGGCGGCGTTAACCGCTACCAGTATCGGTATTACGGCTAAGGTATTGGCTGAATTAGGACAGCTTAGTTCCGAAGAAGGTCAAATTATTATTGGTGCGGCGGTATTAGACGATATTTTAGGCATTGTCATTTTGGCAGTAGTCGCTAGTTTAGCCAAAACAGGAGAAATTCAGGTAAGTAATATTGTTTATCTGATCATTAGTGCGGGGGTATTTTTGATCGGTTCCATTTTAATCGGTCGCCTAGTTAGCCCGTTTATCGTTGGCTTAGTCAACGAAATGAAAACCCGCGGGCAAGTATTGCTGACTGGCTTGGTGTTCGCTTTTATATTATCTTATGTTGCAACTATCTTAAATTTAGAAGGCATTTTGGGGGCATTTGCTGCGGGATTAATTTTAGCCGAAACTGAAAAACGGAAAGAATTAGAAGAACAAATAATTCCCATCGCCGATTTTTTGGTGCCGATATTTTTCGTCTGTGTCGGTGCTAAAACAGACTTGAGCGTACTTAATCCTACAGTAGCGAGCAACCGAGAAGGATTAATTATTGCCACATTTTTAATTTTGGTTGCTATCCTGGGTAAAGTAATTACGGGATTTACCGTATTTGGTAACCCCGATCTTAATAAACTGGCGATCGGCGTTGGCATGATTCCCAGAGGAGAAGTTGGATTAGTGTTCGCAGGAGTAGGATCAGATAGCGGAGCTTTATCAGAGGCGACAGAAGCAGCCATTATCGTAATGGTAATTGCCACTACCTTTATTGCTCCGCCCCTATTGCGGTTAGTGTTCCAAGAAACAGAAAGCCTAGAAGCAGTGGACAAAATTCAAGAATGACAACATAATGAGGCGAAGCTCACCACAAAACATTTATCAGTGTGAGTTCGATGAATATCAAAATCTTCCATGGTGGGAAGTTAGAAGTCAGAAGTCAGAAATCAGAAATACTGAAAAATCGTCAGACATCTGCTTAGATTAGCACCCATTATCGTTATCGTCGAACTCAAGTCTATAAAGTTTATGTGTGATTAGCCTTAAGTAGTTTAAGAAACTAAATTGCTTCTACTTACGTCTCGATAGATCAAACTTCAAGAATGGGTACTATAAAGTTCTAATGGGATTGACTGAGAATATTTTAGAGTTTGCATCATTCTCTCGGAGACAGTTTAGTTGGGTACTACGTTTTTGTCGGTACTTGGGTTTTATTTCTCCAGGGGAGTTTGGGCAAAGTGTATCTAAAAAGTCAGTTATCTACTGTGTGTGAGGAGCAATAATTGTGAAATTTCACTGGCTATTATCTGGTTTTATAGGTGTTTTTCTGTTTTGTTCCCCCGCTGAGGCAGGAAAAATCATATCTTGGGAGTTTGAGTCGAAAGATAACAGTCTAGTTTTTAAGACTGACGAGGGGGTACAACCTGAAGCGGAGTTATTGAGTAATCCCACCAGACTGGTGATCGATTTGCCAGGAACAATTTTAGGGAGAGAAACAGTCAAAGAAAGCTACCAAGGGCCAATTAGAGGGTTTCGCATTGGTCAACCAGAGCCAGATACTTCGCGAATCGTAGTCGAATTGTCACCTGGATATACTCTTGATGCTGATGACATCGAATTTGAAAGTGTTTCGCCGACTCACTGGGAAGTAGAAATACCTCAGCCGAAAGTTTCTCCTGTTGCCACCTCTGATGGAGATAGTCAGGCTTTAGACCTACCTCAAATCGAGCTGCCCTCGACTTTGCCTGGCTTGGAAACTGCGGAAGTCCCTGCTCCTGCTGCGGTTGACTCTCCCTATATTAAAGCCACTAAAAATGGCTTTTTTATTAGCATTGATGGCAATCGTAAAATCAAAATTGATTCCGAACGAGATGGCGATCGCATTGATTTTTTCTTGGAGGGTATTACTGTCCCCTCTGATTTAGTAGATCAGTCGGTAGCGGTCAATCAATACGGTGTTTCCACAATCGAATTTGAACAGACAGATGATGATCAGGTGATTATGAGTCTGGCTGTAACTGAGGAAAGTCCTGACTGGCTGGCTACTTTTAGCCGTATCAAAGGGTTATTGTTAGTCCCCAGAGGAAAACTCCCCACTTCGACCACTGTAGCAAGCACTTCTGATACTCAGCCGGAAATAAGAGAAGGTTCGTCAGAATCAGACGACGACGAGAATGACTTGTCCGCGAATGAAGCAACAAACCGTAGCAAGTTCGGTGTTGACCCCAGTCAAATCGATGAAATCGAGCTAAAAGATAACGATTCAGAATTTCTCATTCATGGTGATGATCAGCTATCGGCAGTGGCAGCCCGCAAAAGTAATGGTATCTATCAAATTATCATCGATAATGCCGAGCTGGCGGAAGATTTCAAAGGCCCTGAATTGCAGGCAGGTAGTCCCATTTCTGAACTCAAAGTACGTCAGGAAGATGATCGGGTAGTGTTAGAAATTACCACCCGCTTACGATATCGTCTGGGGCAGCTTAATGCGGACAACAAAAAAATCTCTCTCCCCATCGAGGTGGGGGTGGCTCCTCCACCAGCAAGTGATGCTCCTTTATTGCCGCCTGGATTTGCCAAAGCCCCTAAAGAGCGAACCTTTGAACGGGAACTGACTCCTCTACCTAGCGATCGCCCTAGAGTGATTATCGATCCTGGTCACGGCGGAGATGATCCTGGCACCGTTGGTATTGACGGCTTCCGCGAAAAAGATGTGGTCTTGCCAATTTCTTTAGACGTAGCGGAAATCCTCAGAAAGCAAGAAATCGAAGTCATTATGACGAGGGACACCGATAACTTTATTAGTCTTGAAGGTAGAACTGACCTAGCTAATGATGTCCAAGCCGATCTGTTTGTCAGTATTCATGCCAATGCAATTAACCTCAGTCGCCCGGATGTCAATGGGCTAGAGACTTACTACTACAAAAGTGGTCGTCGCTTGGCAGAAGTAATTCACTGGAGTATTTTAAACGGGGTCAACATTGATGACCGAGGTATTCGCCGAGCTAGATTTTTCGTACTGAGACATTCCACTATGCCTGCTGTACTGGTAGAAGTAGGCTTTTTAACTGGTGCCGTAGATGCTTCTCGTCTTAAAGATCCCAATCATCGTCGCCAAATGGCAGAAGCGATCGCACGGGGGATTGTGCAGTATATTAAACAGAATAATCTATAATCTATGGGTATTTTTACTTATTTTTTACTGTAGACCTATGTCTTATCTAAGATTGCTCATTTCTATGAGATTACAAAAAGGTATAACCATTTAAAACCTAAATAAAATCTAAATTAAGAATGAAGAATTTACATCAGCGTATCGGTTTGTTTGATAGTGGGGTGGGTGGATTAACTGTATTGCGAGAAATGTACCGTCAGATGCCGACGGAATCCCTGCTCTATTTTGCTGATTCAGCAAGGTTGCCTTATGGAAAGCGGACTCCCGAAGAAATCTTACTATTTGTCCGAGAAATTTTAGATTGGATGTGTGGTCAAGATGTCAAAATGGTAATCATGGCCTGTAATACCAGTTCTGCTTTAGCACTGGAAACCGTGAGAAAGGAATATGATATCCCCATCTTGGGTGTAATTCTGGCTGGGGCAAAAGCTGCGGTTAAGCAGGGTAAGCGAATCGGCGTGATTGCTACCTCTGCTACTGCTAAAAGTCACGCTTACCGTCAAGCAATTCAAGAAATTAATCCCCAAACTCAGGTATGGGAAATTGCCTGTCCTGAATTTGTAAGTTTAATTGAGCAAAATCAGCTTCATACCGATTACACTCAACAAATAGCACAACAGTATCTAGCTCCATTGATCGAACAACAGATAGACACTTTGATTTATGGCTGCACTCACTACAGACATTTAGAAAACACAATTCGTTCTTTGTTACCTGCTTCAGTCCAGGTTATCGACCCAGCAGAGCATATTGTAGTTGCTGCGGAAAAAGAACTATCCTTATTAGGACTCCGCAACAATCAGTTTCCTCTACCAACTCGTTTTTGTGTCAGCGGCTCTCCTCAACAGTTTGCGAATCTATCTCAGCAGTGGTTAGGTTACTATCCCCTGGTAAGACAAATTGAAGCGAAAAAGTTATCATCAGGAATAATGGCCCTTCATAATACCTCCAAGTTCTGAGGTTTCTATTCCTCTGAGAAATTACATGAGACAGATCATTTTTCCCTATCATTAATTGAATTGAATATGGGAACGGTGGGACTCGAACCCACAACCAAACGATTAAGAGTCGCTTGCTCTGCCAATTGAGCTACGTTCCCTAGGGCAGCTAAGATAATCAAACTCTAGCTTTGCTAATTTAAATATTACTAAAAATGAAGGATCTTGAACATCGAAACTTATTTTCCTTATCTACAATTAGCTCTAGTCTCCTAGCTGTATCACTTACTCTTTCTCGACTCTTTGGTTCTAAAATCAGTTTTTCATTGCGGGGAGTTTCAGGAGCAATTTTTTTGAGTCTGTTTGGCATATCGCTTCTGCTTTCTATATTAGCCCTAGGTTACACCACAAAGCATTTCCACGATCTAGCTGGAAACCAGCGAATTGTAGGAATCGTACCATTGCTACTAGTGATTATAAGCGCTATCACTCTCTATTCACGGTCATAAATTATTAAATTATTACAAAAACAGGATAACAAGCAAGAGAAAACTAAAGAGAGAGATACCTGTTTGCATAAAAATTGGAAATATTAACGATTTCATCTTATTTACCTCTTGATACAGCGGTTTGCATCACTAATTATTACAATTTTATTTCTTGTCCTTGATTACTCAACTGACCTTAAATTTTTGTGTTCTTAATTATTTATAGGTTGGCAGAAGATAATTTATGCATGATGTCAAGAAAACTTTGCATCTCATTACAATACTAAAAACGCTATAGCGTCCCCTATAGAAATAGGAGACGCTAACTATTCGTTTATTCTATTGAAGAATCTATTTTAGATTGCTATCTCAACAATCAATAAATCTTACAAAAATGAATCAGAAGTTTCCTGTGCGAAATCGTGGTTACACTCTGCCAAATGTGAACTTAAGCCAGCTTCAACCAGATCCATGATCTCAGAATCCCCATTTGCTTCTGCTGCCATTCCTAACCAGGATTCGATTTGCAGTTGGCAGTCTTCAGGCAAATTATCACTAGTATCTTGAAGGTCAAATTTTTGCTCCAAATACTCAACTGCATCAGAATCACCTGCAACTACTGAATCATTAGACGCTCCACTTATGTCTCCAGTATGAGTCGGCTCAACAAGTTCTTGTGCTGGGGGTTTTGAGTTTGAATCTCCACTATTGCCATTGAGAGGTGTGCCAAAAACTTGTGTCCAATAATGATTATAGTTAACCGAGCCAGTGTCGTTTGCTAAGTACTCGTAGCCAATCCCAATTTCTGTGAAATTCGCATTGAGGATATTAGCACGATGACCAGGACTGTTCATCCAACCTTCTACTACTTCTGCTGCGGTAGTTTGCCCCGCGGCGATATTTTCACCTACAGTTGAATATTGGTAACCAGTATCTGTAACACGACTACCAACACTAGAACCGTCAGCTCCTGTATGGCTAAAAAAGTCATCTTGCGCCATGTCACCACTATGGTCTTGTGCCGCATCAACTAATTGCAAATCTAGTTCTAAAGGTTGTAATCCTGCTTTTGCCCGTTCAGCATTAGTAAGTTCAACAACTTGGTTAATTAATTCGGTTCCAGGAGCTGATCCAGTGGAATCTAAATTGTCACTACTTTCAACTTCCTCTAAGGGAGCAGGCTTAACAACTTCCTCTACGGGAGTAAGTTCAACAATTTCCTCTACGGGAGCAGGCTTAACAGTCTCTTGTTTTGGGGGTTGTGGGTTTGAACCTCCGCTGTTGCCGTTTAGAGGTGTGCCAAAAACTTGTGTCCAATAATGATTTAAGTTAACCGAACCAGTGTCGTTTGCTAAGTATTCGTAGCCAATCCCAATTTCTGTGAAATTTGCATTGAGGATATTAGCACGATGACCAGGACTGTTCATCCAACCTTCTACTACTTGTTCCGCGGTGGTTTGTCCCGCGGCGATATTTTCACCTACAGTTGAATATTGGTAACCAGTATCTTTAACACGGCTGCCAACATTAGAACCGTCGGCTCCTGTATGGCTAAAAAAGTCATCTTGCGCCATATCAAAACTATGGTCTTGTGCCGCATCAACTAATTGCAAATCTAGGGTTAGAGGCTGTAATCCTGCTTTTGTACGTTCAATGTTAGTAAGTTCAACAACTCGGTTAATTAATTCAGTAGACATAAAAAAATACTCGCTTAATATATGCACTTATTAGCCATGCTGAAAATTATTATTAGGTCATCATTTATCGCTAATTGATATCTGATACTTAATACATTCAAAATTAGATTTTGATTCTATATTTTGGATAATTTTTTCAGCTATTAATTTAATGTGTGATCAATAATTATTCGGCTCATTTAGCAAAATAAAAATGACTAACAATGCATGTTTACAGAAGATTTAATTTTGCAACTAGGTAATTGCTAGTTGCTTTATTAATTCTTAATTTGTTTGACTCTTCCATTTATAAGGGCTTTACAAATCAATCTTTTGTGATCGAAATTACGCAAGTTATATGTTTCTCAATACAGTCAAATATAGTTATCTGTAATATGCAACAAGCATAATAATTACTGTTTCAGTACAAATACGTAAAATCTTGATTAAGCTAGAGTAAATTGCCAACAATTGTTCCGCGTATTAAACCTAATCTTGACTGGATAATGATCGTTACCCATACGGCTAAGAAGTATATCTATTACGGATTCTCCTAATCGAGCGATTGTCCTAAAATAAGTGCAAGTCTCTTCGCATATGAAGGGTACTTAAGAAAGCGATCGCATTTTGACGCATTCTGAAAGAATTGACATCCGAATTGATAACTTCTGTTTACGGATATCCTTTTATTCGCAATGCTTTATTTATCGCAAACATTTATTGATTTGGTATCAGGTGTCTTGTTCTTGTTATGTCACTTTCGGAAATCTTTCTTTTCTAATTGAATACGTAATGAATTCTCAGTTATAAAATTAAAGAAGCTCTTGAACAAGACATAATACTTTTAATGACCAGCTTAACCACACTTAATAAGTAAAAAATATGATTTCTTTTTTAAATTCAGCCGATGAAAAAAATAATAAATTTTATCTTTTGGAAAAGTATTCAGATGATAGTTAAGAGAAGTATTAGCGAAAAATTAATTAATGCTTCTAAAACTGAAAACTTAGAAAATATTATTGATTGTTTTAACAGTAAAGTTGACGTTAATGCTGTGGGTTCTGAAAAGCTAACTGCTTTACAATCTGCTTGTAATTCGTTAAAAAAATAAAGAACAGGTAGTAAAAGCTCTTCTACAAGCAGGAGCAAATGCCAATTTAGCAGAAGAAAATGAACAAAGAACTACTCCTCTGGACAATGCCATCAATCTTAGATATCTGAGAATAAGCAAGCTTTTACTTGAGGCTGGAGCTAATCCCAATAATATTTTCGTGGAAACCATTAAATATAATAGTATTGATACAGTTCAGTTTTTACTTGAGGCTGGTGCAAAACCGAACATAAATACTATATTGAGCATAGTTAAAGAAGTAGGAAATACTGAAATTATTCAGTTATTAATAGAAGTGGCAGTACAGGAAAACTAATAACGCTTAATAGATAACAATTTTATTTATTCACTAACTTTGACTGTTTAAAATTTAGTAGCAGTGATTACGACGCGATTCGTAGCCTACTGTTAGCGAAGCTTAACGAAGTTATGGCCATCGATAATTGCTCACCATAACTCAACTGAAGAAAATTCAGCAGATGCACATCCTTTCTTCTTGATTAGTTTTTCAGCGATCCGAAGGCTACGCGGAGCGTAATCGCTTTCCCTAAATAATCATTAAGCCTGAATCAAAAAACTAAGAAATCCAAAATGGTTAATACTTACACCGAAATTCACTTAATTAAGCGACCTAGCTCTAAAACTATTACGCCTGATTTATTTGAAATTGCCCAAAAACCTATTCCTCAAGCTGGTCTGAATCAAATTTTAGTTAAACAAACTCACATGTCACTCGATCCAGCAATGTTGGGCTGGATGAGTTCTGATCGAAAGAGTTATATACCTCCAGTTGAACTGGGTGAGGTCATGCGCTCATCGGGATTTGCTGAGGTTGTTGAAAGTAATCACCCTGATTTTGCAGTTGGCGATCGCGTAATGGGGATGATGGGTTGGACAGAATACCTAGTCAGCTCTGGCGCGGGATTAAATAAAGTGCGATCGGATCTCGATGCGGTAACTGCCTTATCTGTATTTGCTTTGCCTGGTTTAACTGCTACCCATGGTTTTTACAATATCGGCAAACCCCAAGCAGGAGAGACAATTTTAATCAGTGGGGCTGCGGGCTCGGTAGGCTCAATTGTTGGGCAACTGGCAAAAGCAGAGGGTCTAACCGCTATTGGTGTTGTCGGCAGCGAGGAAAAAAGTAATTGGATTGTCAATGAATTGGGTTTCGATGGAGCCATCAACTATAAATCGGCGGATCTGGCAGGTCAATTAAAAGCACTCACCCCCAAGGGAGTTGATATATACTATGAAAACACTGGGGGAGCGATACAACCGCACGTTTTTGAGCGCATGAATGCTCATGGTCGAGTAGTAGTTTGTGGCATGATTGCGGATTACGGTAAGGCCGAGCCAAGTGCTGGTCCCAACTGGATTCCAATTATCAAAAAGCGTCTCACTCTTCAAGGATTTGCGATGCCAGACCATTATGAGGAAGTACCTACCTTGCTGGAAAAACTCACCCCCCACGTCATGGCAGGGAAGATCAAATATCGCGCTCACATCATCAATGGGCTAGAATCAGCCATCACTGGCATCAATCTCTTATTTACTGGTGGTAATAAAGGCAAGTTGATTGTCAAACTTTAACCTCAGTAGGTAAGCTATAGCACTACGTATTTTGATTAGGACACTTATTACTCATTACTCATTACTTATTACTTACGAACAATTCAATAAACTTGTCCTAACATAACTTTGTACGGCTATAGTAGTGGTAATTGGGCGCAGGCGATCGCTTGAAACTGAGTAAAATACCTAGAATTTGGCGATTAAACAGGAAAGAATTGCGATCGCTAAATCTCAGAAATATCTTCCTAACAAGCGAAATAATTGGAGTGCTGAAGAAATCCATAAAACCCGAAAAGCGATCGCCTCTGAACTCGAAGTATCCCCAAAAACGATTACTTTAACGGAAAATACAACAGGCGGTTGTAATATTGCCTTATGGGGTTTGGACTAGTAACTAGGGGACATTTTTTCCTGGAAGTTTAATGGATGATGATTAGGATTAAATAAAATGCAGAAATCTAATTCTCGGTGCGTTACGCTAGTGCTAACAATATCCTACCGAAGCGCCAAAATATTTTTATGCTCCAAGCTTTAACCACACCCGATTCCACCCTAGCAGCCATAGAAGCTGCCTTACCCATTGACCCTCAATCTTATACTATAGGCGATCGCCCTACAGGTTTAATTATCGTAGACGTAGTAAATGGTTTTTGTACTGTCGGTTATGGTTCTCTCGCACCAGCAGAACCCAATGAACAAATAGATACAATGGTGGCAGAAAGTAACCGTTTAGCTCAAGAATTTACCGCCAAAGGTTTACCAGTATTAGCATTTTTAGATAGTCACCAACCAGGTAAACCAGAACCACCTTACCCCCTCCATTGCGAAAAAGGCACGGGAGAAGAAAAATTAGTCCCTCAACTGGAATGGTTGGAAAATGATCCCCATACTACCTTGATTGAGAAAGACTGTATCAATGGTTTTATTGGTTCGATTAATGTAGATACAGGCAAGAATAGCTTACTGCAATGGGTTAATCAGAATAAATTAGAAGCCTTAGTCGTAGTGGGCATCTGTACTGATATCTGCGTAATGGATTTTGTGGTCACTATGGTATCGGCGCGCAATCACGACCTGACCCCGACTCTCAAAGATATCGCTGTTTATGCCAAAGGTTGCGCCACCTACGACATGACCCCCGAAATGGTAACTCAATTAGGGCTACCAAAAACAGCAATTCATCCCCAAGCCATTGCCCATCATGTCGGTCTATATACCATGGCAGAACGAGGAGCGTTAATTGCTTCGACAATGTTACTTTAACTAAATGTCGCGAGAATTCCTTATCCTCTATAGGTTAGGGACGGATCGAAGATTATTGATTCAATTGAATAAGTAACCAAACTTTGGTAAATATCAATGAAATTATAAATTTATCGAAAAATAATCTTAATGGATTCTTTTGACTATTACAATCCTGTCAAAATTTTATTTGGACAAGGAAAGATTGGTGCTATTGCCACAGAAATTCCCCGTGATGCCAAAATTTTAATGACCTATGGTGGCGGTAGTATTAAAAAAAATGGCGTATACGAACAGGTAAAAGCTGCCCTAGCTCAACATACAGTAATTGAATTCGGCGGCATTCTTGCTAATCCTGAATTAGAAATACTGATAGACGCAGTTAAGCTGGCTCGTCGAGAAGCAGTAGATTACCTCTTAGCTGTCGGTGGAGGTTCGGTAATTGATGGTACTAAATTTATTGCTTTGGCAGTTCCCTTTGTCGGCAATTGTTGGGATATATTAGCTGCTGATGCCCCTGTAACAGAAGCATTACCATTGGGAACAATCTTGACCTTGCCAGCAACAGGTTCAGAGATGAACTCCTATTTTGTGATTAGTAAAAGTGCTAGCCACGAAAAACTTCAAAGAAGTAGTGAATTAGTATTTCCCCGCTTTGCTGTATTAGATCCCACCGTAACTTTTTCCCTACCCCCAAGACAGATCAGCAATGGTATAGTTGACTCCTTTGCACATACAATAGAACAGTATTTGACTTATCCCGTCAATGCACCCCTGCAAGATCGTTTAGCAGAATCAATTCTCCTCACTCTAATTGAAAATGGGGTAAAAACCCTAACCAATCCGACTGACTACGATGCAAGAGCTAATTTGATGTGGTGTGCAACCCTTGCTGATAATGGTTTAGTGGGAGTTGGCGTACCTCAAGATTGGTCAACCCACATGATCGCTCATGAACTTACTGCTTTATTTGGACTAGATCATGCCGTTACCCTAGCGATTATTCTACCTAGTTTGCTTACCTACAAACGCAATACTAAACGAGATAAACTACTACAATATGCAGATAAGGTTTGGGGAATAACCCAAGGAGATGCAGAGGAGCGAATCGATCAAGGGATTTTAGCTACCCGTGAATTTTTTGAATCTCTCGGTATCCCAACTCACCTTAGAGACTATAAATTAGACAAGAGTGCTATCTCTGATGTAATTGAAAATTTAAAGAAACATAATCTAATTCCCTTGGGAGAACACCAGGATATTGATCTTGAAGATGTTCGAGAAATTTTAACTATAAGTTTTTGATTACAGAACAAGATGTATAGCATAATCAATATTGGCTTTGTAAACCAACCTACGAGACTTTAACTGGAGATATTTAATGACTAAAAAACTCATTGGTTTAATGGGTGGCGGTGGCACTGGCACTGAATTAATTAATGCAATACTACCTTGCTTCAAAGCTGTAGAAGAACTCTATGATGTTAAATTTGAGTTTACGCGCTTTGATGACCAAAAGTGGCGTAAAGAAGCAGAAACAGAAGTATGGCATCAGCCGTTTTATGAGGCAATGTGCGAATTCTATGAACAAGTGGAACAGCGTGGTGGCTGTATTTTAAGGGGAGCAATCCAAGCACCAGTACTATATAAAGCCCGTGAGC
Organism: uncultured Pleurocapsa sp.; assembly: GCA_965365755.1. Classification (GTDB taxonomy): domain Bacteria; phylum Cyanobacteriota; class Cyanobacteriia; order Cyanobacteriales; family Xenococcaceae; genus Waterburya. The sequence continues at coordinate 11,906 of CBDUCX010000015.1, read as the reverse complement.
GAGTTAATCATAAATATAAAATCACTCCAGTTAAAGGGATTCCTGAAATTGCTGATTTGACTAGATTTTCCCCAGAGCAACTAGACGGCTTAGAAATCTTGTTGGTCAGAGAAAATACTTTTGGCTTGTTTCACTGTGATGGAGAATATAATGGCAACGGCACAGCCGTCGCTCAACTGACTCATCATCGGCAAGAGATAGAACAATTAGCTGATTTTGGCTTTCAATTAGCGAAAAAAGGTTCTTTAACTTTAGCAATGCCAACTCGTAAACTAGGGGCAATTGGAGAATTGTGGGAACAGGTTTTTGCTGAGAAGGCTAAAGAAAATCCTAGTATTAACTACTGGCGCATTGAGCCTTGTATTGAAGATATTGGTCATTATGTCAGAACCCGTAATAATTCAGATGTAGCTAGCGATCCTTACGACGTACCTATGAAACAATACAACATTGTTGTTGGCCCTGAATTATTTATGGACTATATGATGGATGATGTTTCTTGGGCAATTCATGGTGAGCCTTCCATTGCTTGCTCGGCAAACTTCTCTCCCGAAGGGTTCTCTTCTTTCCAAACCAATCATGGCACAGTTACTCCCATCGCTGATAAAAATATTGTCAATCCCATCGCCATGATTCACGCTGTAGCCATGTGTCTGGAATATTATTACCAGTTACCAGAAGCAGCAAAGTCTTTAGAATTAGCAGTTAGAAAAGCTTTAGCTGCTGGTTACAGGACATCAGATTTACATCGAGGTAATTCTCAATATCAAAAGGTAGGGACGACAGCCATGGTAGAGAAAATTATTGAGGAGTTTAAGACAAGAGAATTTCAACAAGAATCTGCTACTGCCATTTCCTAGTGAAGCAGGAGTAATGAACCTAAGCCACAAAATTCTCTTTGTCTTCGATCAATCTACTACTAAATGTTCGTCTAGTTCGATATCTGCTACGCCAGCGTGGTTATCAGCTTGATATTAGGATTCCGATTAATTGATAATGAACAATAACAAACATATTGCTATGTGGAGTTGCCCAAGAAGTCGTTCAACAGCAATTGCGAGGGCTTTTGAACAGCTAGATGAATGTGTTATGTTTGATGAACCTTTTTTTGGGGCTTATCTGGTAAAACACGGCTTAGGAGAACCTTGTAAGGAAAGAGAAGTCGGGCAATATCTGGAAACAAATCACCAGGAAATAATTCACAAAATTACTGGTGATTTACCCGAAAATAGCTCCTTTTCCTTTCAAAAACATCAATCAAAGCATGCTTTGCCAGAATTTGGTAGAAATTGGCTTAAATCTTTAAACAACTTTTTTTTAATCAGAAATCCTCAAGAAATTATAATTTCGTATCAAAAATTGTACAAGAAAAAAATCACTCTATCTCATATTGGCATCGAACAGCATTATCAATTATTTAAAGAAATCGAATCATTAACAGGAAAAACACCGATAGTTATTGATTCCCAAGATATTGTTAAATATCCCCAAAAAGTCATGGAATTCTTATGCGATCAATTTAAAATAAATTTTTCTCAAAAAATGTTAACTTGGTCAGCAAATCCTCAGAAGTCAAAACTACTTCAGATAGAAAAATCACCCTATTCGACAGGTTGGTATAGCAAGGTTTTAAATGCTAAGGGTTTTATTGACCCAAAGCAATACTCTGACTATGACTATGACTTTCCAGAAGAATTAAATCCTCTGCTGGATGCCTGTATGCCTTTTTATGAAAAATTATCTTCATATTGCGTAACTTTTAATTGATGATAAATCTCAAAATCAACCATCTGACTTCGTTCGTGGTTGTAGTTCCCTTATTTCTCAGTTTAATTGCCTGCTCCCAAACGCCTCAATCAACGAATAACAAAACTGCCGTAAAAGTACGTCCTGCCCATGGTGGTTTGCCAGAAGAAAGTTTTCGGGCGGAGATTGTTAAAATTGGTCTAGAAAAACTAGGCTATGAGCTGGAGCCGATCAAAGCGATTGATTATACAGCCAAGCTTTTGGCGATCGCCAATGGGGAACTTGACTACACGGTTACTCATTGGGAAAAAAATCATCAAGCTTTTTTTGAGAGAAGTGGCGGTCAAGAGAAGTTAGAGAGGGTGGGAACAATAATTCCTCAAATGTTACAGGGTTATCAAATCGATCGGAAAACGGCTGATAAATACAAAATTACCAACATCGGACAACTTCAACAACCAGAGATTGCTAAACTCTTTGACTCCGACGGTGATGGCAAAGCCAATTTAGTTGGTTGCGATCCAGGTTGGGGTTGTGAAATCATTATCGAGCATCATCTAAAAGCTTATGGATTAGAGGATACCGTCGAATACGACCGAGGCAGGTACTCAGCTATCATTGCTAATACTATTGCTCGCTACAGGCAAGGAGAACCGATTCTTTACTACACTTGGACTCCTTATTGGGTGAGTTCAGTACTAAAACCTAACGAAGATGTAGTGTGGTTGAAAGTTACTGCCACTGACTTACCAGAAGTACAAGGAGAGCTTACAGCAGCAGATACCTCAGTAGATGGAAAAAATCTAGGCTTTCCTGTTGATCGCATGCGGGTTGTCGCTAACAAGGAATTTTTAATGGCTAATCCATCTGCCAAACAATTATTGGAATTAATCGAGATTCCCCCTGAAGATATGAGTGCGGAAAGTCTGCGTATTAAAGATGGTGAAGATAGTGAAAAAGATATCCGCCGTCATGGTTCACAGTGGGTAGAGCAAAATCAAGAATTATTTGATAACTGGATAGAAAAAGCAAAAAAAGCAGAATAGACTGTTTGATTTATCAACCTCGTCTGCATAGAAAACCTTAGTTTGGAAATTGTACAAGCAAGTTATATAAATGTGGGACTTTGATTGCTGACGGAATTCTGCTTTAATAAGATCTGGATCGAGGAAATGATTGAAAATTGGTTAAATTTTATTAAATTTAACTAAAAATCATGAATACTAGATTGGTAATTGTCACTGGTGCCAGTGGTGCTGTCGATAATAGCTTTATCGAACACTTTCTGCAACAAGATAATACAGAATGTGTTGCCGTTTCGCGATCGCCAATGGAAACAGAAGCACTACACTGCCAAGCGGATTTACTAGATCGAGAATCTGTAGCCAGAGAGATAGCTAAACTAAATTTAACCAACATTAACTTTGTCAATGTTAGTACCACCGATACGGGGAACGAAAACAAATTACGTCCCTATGCCACGGGTGAAGAGAAAAAATACTGGTTAAAACCAGAAACAGTAGTAGAAAGAGCAATCGCAGCATTAGAAAGTTTTACTCCTCTCTGGCAAGAAATTGATGTCTACGAACCGCTGCCAGGGTTCAATCCGCAAGAATACTATACGGATTTTCAAAAAATCAAAAGTAAGTGGCAAAGACAGACAGGAATCCGTTAATTATGCTCAGAATATCTGAATATTCTCTTTAAGAAGGGTGCGAAATACCCTTCACATCCAGTTTCCTACCATGACAAAGGGAGCCCAGTAATAGGGATGATTAAATCTACGATTGTCGATTAAAGCTAATTGAGATTGTCGTAAGGCATGAGCTTTATTAAACTTAACTTGGGGTTGAGTAATGTTTTCGTAAAAACGATTCATAGTTAATGCTGTAGATTCATCGTATACTGTCCACAAAGTAGCTAAAGTAGTTCTAGCTCCTGCCTTCACTGCCATCCCTGCCAATCCCAAAGCAGCTCGCTCGTCTCCCCTTGCAGTTTCACAAGCACTGAGAATTAAAAGCTCGATCTCTCTTTGTTGATGAGGATTCTTATTTTGTAATAGCTCATCCATTTGTTTAATATTGATATCATCATCCCAAGCCAAAAGAAACGTATCTTCTAGATTAGAACTAAATTGACCGTGAGTGGCAATATGCACAATAGGATATTGAGCGGTTTTGATCTTTTCTCTGAGACTACTGTGGGTAAATTTTTCGTCACGCAAGACAATACTATTGGTTCGCTGTTGGATATCTGTTAATTCTTGTTGAACGTATTCTAAAGAAGAAAAACCCCGTCTTTGTTGAGTGATACCGGCGGCTAAAGTTCTGATTTCTACTTGTTCTAGGGGTTGGGGACTTAATAGGTGTAGACCAGGAGTAAGAGCCACATTGTATTGCTCGATTAAATATCGTTTCCCACTATGGAGAGCCGCCAGTGGTATATTGCGGAGAGTGCCATCGGGGATAAACACCAGGGTTTCTATATCATGATCTGCTAAGTCTTTTAAAGCAGGACTGATTAACCAACTATATAATTTTTGAGCGGGGGCGTAAAACTGACGGCGACTGCGAATTTGAACAGTTTGACGAAATGTCTCGATCACCGATTCTAATTCTGCTTGAGGAATGGCTTTAGAGTAGTGCCGCCAAGATTTATCAGGAAGGCTGACAATAACCTCCAGGCGATCGCTTAAAATAATTGGATAGATTACCGCCGCTTGGCGGTCGATGGCATCAATAGAAGTTGGTTGGGCATCCAAACAAGCTTCGCGGAAAAAGTTATTTAATTCGGCTAATTGTAAAGATTCTATGGTATTTCTGGCTTGTACCAGATTAGTTTGACTGACTTCTTCACCATCTTGTCTTTCTAAGAGCAAGCTAACTAACTCGCGATAAACAGGTTCAACACTCTTGCGGAAAGAAAATTGAGCATCAGTATTAGTGACAACTAGGTCTCCTTGTAAAGATTTTAATGCCGCTACCGCTTCCGAATAAGATGCGATCGCACCTGAATGATTACCCTGAGTTTTTAGTAATCTCCCTAATTGCCATTGCCATTGGTAAGTTAATTCTGGAGCATCAATTACTTGGGCTAGTTGTACGGCTTGTTGAGTATATTTGCGTCCTGGCGACCATTGTTGCTGCTGTTCGTATAAGTATCCGAGAGTTCCCAAAGCATAGGATTCAGCTTTAGTATCTTGTAACTTTTGGGCTTGTTGGAGAGAAGTTTTTAATAAGTTTTTACTTTCGTTGAATTGTTCGTTGTTTAAATTATGATCGCCAGAAGATAATTTAATTAAACTTTTAGCCAAATTAACACGGACATAAATACCGCGACGACTGGGAGTATTAGATAAATTAGCTACCCTGGATTTAATTTCTGAAAGTAAATTATCTGCCTGTTGCCATTGTTCCCTAGCAATTAATGAATGTAGTTGATTTAATTGTGCTTCGGTTTTAAGCAGAGGTTGAGAAGTCTTAGCTGCGGCTTGTTCGTACCAAGCAGTTGCTTGTTGAGGAGCTTCTAATGCCAAAGCAATATTACCCAAACTAAATAAAGTTGCGCTGCTTTCTTCTGGTAAGTTCAACTGCTGGGAAAGAGCGAGGCTCTGTTGCAGCACTTCTTGAGCATATTGGAGATCGCCAGTTACCTGTAAAGCGATACCCAAGCTACGGAAACCAGCGATTTTGAGAGTGAGGTCGTCTTGCTGTGCTAATTTCGCGCCAATTCGGTTTAATAGTTTTTGGGAGCGTCGATATAGTCCTAAACTTTGCCAGGCTTGAGCTTGATTAATCTGACTGCCTAATGCGCCAACATCATCCCCTGCCTGTTGATACATTTTGGCTGCTTGTTGCCAACTAGATAAAGCTGCCTTAGCTTTACCCCTAGTCAAATGAAGTGTACCCTGAGTATTCAGAGCTTGAGCCATTACTTTTAAACTTTTCGCTTCTAAAGGTTTTTGTTGGAGTAATTCCAGGCTTTCGGCAATATACTCTGATGCTTGCTGCCATTCTCCTAATTTATGACTAGTTAAAGCTAGATAATTTAAACTGAGAGCTTGATTGAGGGGATTATTTTCTCTCAAATAATGCAGATTTGCTGCTTGCCAGATTGTTTTAGCTTCACTGTATCTGCCTGCCTGATAAGCAATTCGACCCTTCAACAATAAATCTTGAGCAACTGGTGATTTTATTTCTGTTGTAGCGAAAGCTGACTGAATTAAGCATGGGGTCATGGTAATTCCCCCTAGAGTTACTAAAGCTAGTAATGCTTTTGCTGTTAAATTAAGACGCAACATAATAATTTTTCTATTTGACTAGTGGAAATATTCAAATAATTTGCAGACATGGGAAATTCCCTGTCTCTACTTGCCCTGGCATTGGTTAAACAATGATGCCCAAGAGTTAGAATTATTTTGTTGAGGGACATGACTCAGCAATTCCACCTTGCCCTTAGCGTTAACATTCCAGGCTTTTGCTTCAATAATTCCTGTTTGCTGCTCAGGAGATTCTACTGCCCCATCTGTGGGTTTAACGTCAAGATCACGTAAATCTTCCCACACCGATTCCCCTCGCAAATTTCGGGTGGGATTTTCAGCTAGTCCTCCCTTCCCTGTAGTTATTAGAGCGTTTACTGTTTCGACTTGGCAAATCGCAGTAATTAAAGCAGCAGAATCGGCAATTTTGCCAGGTAATTTGACCAAGCCAACTTGTTTGCTTGTATCAGGGCTATTTATTTCAACTGAGCCATCTAAACCATATTCTGAACTAGCATCAACCTCACTACCAGAGGAGAGCAAGATTACATCAGTAGCAATATTAATATTTCCTCCATCTCCTCGGAAGGCATTAGCGAGGATATCACTATTATCTCTGGCAATTACATAGTTACTATCAATGACAATATTGCCACCGCCACCAGTACCATCAAAGACGCTAGTGCTTATTTTGCTATTGTTATCTAATTTAATCAAGTCCGCAGCTAATCTAATATCCCCGCCCCCAGACTCCGACGAAGTGGCAGTAATTTCACTTTGATTTCCATTAAGATTAAGCTCATTGACAGTAATATCAATATTGCCGGCTCGTCCTAAACCGCTGCTTTCACCTGAATCGCTACTTTTATCTAAATCGCTGCTGTCAACTGAAACTCGACTCTGATTATTGAGATTTAAGTTATCAGCCACAAGCTCGATACTGCCACCATCAGCAATACCTCTAGTATTGGCAGTAATTTCGCTACTGTTATTGAGGATAATATCCCCAGCGATATTGAGCTGGATATTTCCGCCACCACCATTATTAGTTGAAGCTGTAATGCTGCTGGAGAATTCGGAGCCAGTGCTATCTAGTTTCAAAGAATTAGCCTGGATATTAATATTACCTGCTTTTCCTTGTCCTGCTTGGTTATTTTCCCGACTGAAAAAATTACTTACGCTAATAGTCGCTCCATCTTGAATCGATAAACTATCCGCTTTTAAATTGAGACTGCCCCCATCTCCCGTATCCTTAACGGCACTGCCAAAAATACCGCTAGCATTCAATTCAGAACCACCAATTAGTTCGATGTTTTCTGCTGTAATATTTAACATACCTGCATTTCCCGAGCCAAAAGTACCTGTAACTATTTGTGCGCCATCAGCAACAGTTAAGGAATTGCTTGTAATCGTTAAATTACCTCCGCTGCCTTCTGCTTCTGTGGAGGCAAAAATACCGCTAGGGAAAACTTTTGAAACACCAAGAATTTCAATCTGATTGGCAGTAATATTTAATATTCCTGCATCGCCAGTTAATATTTCTGGATCGTCATTATCAAAAGCAGTTACAGCTATCTGTGCGCCATCAGTAATTTGTAGTAAGTCAGTCTCTACAGTTAAATTACCGCCATCTCCCTCTGCTTCTGTGGAGCTAAACAACCCACTAGAAGCAAATTCTGAATCACCAGTCAATTTAATTTCTTGAGCTTTAACGGTCAAATTTCCCGCATCTCCTTGACCAAAGGTAGTGGTACTAATCTGCGCTCCATCACTAACCAGCAAGCTGCCAGTTTCTAAGACAATATCCCCTCCTTTGCCTGTCAGAAAAATATCAGCTTGAGCCGATAAAGCACTAAGAAAGTCGCCATCTGCCGATTCACCAATGACTTGGATATCTGTAGCATTAACTTTTAAATCTCCAGCATTTCCCAAACTAAAGGTATTGACATTAACCTGTCCTCCATCTTCTAATAGCAAACTTCCTGTCTCAATTAAGACATCTCCCCCATCTCCTGTAGCGTCGAGATAAACATCACTCCAAATAGAACTAGGAAGCCAAAGATCTGGATCTGTACCGATGATATTAACTTCATTTGCCTTAATTTTGCTTAACCTTCCCGCCGTATTTCCTTCGGTTTCAGCAAAAATTGCCGAACCATCAGTCAGACTAACTGTATTACCGCGAATAAAAGTATTTCCGCTACCCTCACCACTGATATCAATTGAAGCTGCGTTGGACAGATTAATATTTCCACCACTTAATTCCCCATAATCAATAGTCCAACCAAGCTCGTTAGGAATAAGTTTTACTGTACCTGATTCGGCGACACTCCCTAATTCAATATTTCCTGCTTCAGCAGTTAAATTTCCCCCTTCTAGGAAAACATTATTACCAACTAACCCCAGAGTATTTCCGGCTGGGACTTCCAATCCTAAATTGCGTTCAAAGCGGTCTACGGTAAAGGTATCAAAATCAAAAAAAGCATTATGGCCAGTACCTTTAACCGTAATATCTCCGTTATCATTACCATACTGTAACCCAACAGGAATATTAACTTTTAATAATGGGGGTGCTTGGGGATTAACGGCACTAAACTCGCTACCATCACTAAATTTAATACTATTTGCTGTACTGCCAATAAAGGAACCACCAATATCTAAAGCTGCATTTTCCCCAAAGACAATCCCGTTAGGATTAATCAAAAATAAATTTGCCTCACCATTAGCACTAATCAAGCCGTCAATATCGGAAATCGAACCACCTGTGACGCGACCAATAATATTTTCTATATCAGTAGCGTTATTAAAAAAAGCTGTCTCATTAGTTGGCAAAGAAAACTCGCTAAAACTATGAAATAAATTATTACCTGCGGTTGTTCCTGCGTTAATCTCGATCGCATCACCATTGCGAAGTACCTCCGTATTATTGCGCAAAGTATCATCGGCAGCAATTTGAGCCGCAGCAACAGGACAATATAAACAAAAAGCGATAGAAAAGATAGAAGTAAGACAATCTAAATAATTATTACTACTGACTAGTAAATATTTCATAATGAGGGACTAAGCTATGGCAACTAATATAAGTCTATGTTTCCCCAAATAAAACATAAATTAACAGCATAAATTAACAACGAAAAGTGCAGAAGTATTAGGCGATCGCTATTTTCCAGCCAGTTTCTAAGTCGTTTTCTAAGGTATTCTCTAAGCCAGTATTCAATTTGCTCACAATTTCATCTAATAGAGTACTCTTAACATGAGCATCATCCATCGCCAGAGTAGTTATGGCAACTTCTTCTTTTTGGAGATTTTCAGCAGCAATAGTAGAGCTAGCAGTATCACTATCAAAATTATCGGCTATATTACCGTTGATTTCAGTTACCCCAAAAGAGTTAAATTGAGGCGATCGCCGATGGTTGGTAATCACCACCCAGTTATCGATATATGAAACACAGCTATAACCACATGCAACTTCTTTACTATTAGAATTATCAATTATGGGGGAAAAAGTAGAAAAATATCCTGCTGTAGTAAAGAATCCTGCTGAAATTATGCTGTAAGTGTTTCTACGACTTCTACGAGCATTATAAGCTTCACTGTTAATAATTTGTTCTAAATCCTTAGTGCGATCGCCTATCCAAGCGTTTTCTACTGCTGCTGATGCTTTATCGTATAAATCTTGCAGATCCATTGATTGGTTGTAGTTAACATCCCAACCAATAGCATCTAGTGCCATCAAATCGTTACCAGAAATATTCCATCTTTCGTTTAAAGTTACAGTGGGATTCATGACTCCTAAACCTTCAGTCAATTCTCGATTTTGCCAATGGCTACCCTGATAGTCTAGACCAGTAGACATAGCTAAATCAGTTGGCGAACCATCAAGAGAAAAATAAGTAGCTGAACCTCTAGTAAGGTCATTAGCACCTAAGTTTGAACTAGCCGTAGAATAACGAAATAAATCCAAGCTAGTCATCATTTTAGCTAATTGTTTTGACTTTAGATACTTTGGATTTAAATCTTCAAGCAGATCTTCTAAAAATTGGTCTTCTTTTAAAAAATTGGCCCAATCATCATCCTTTTTTAGAAATTTTGTTATTTCGTTGACGGCATGTTTAACTACTTGAGGAGCGACGGAATTATCTAAATTTTGCAGCACTTCTAGGGCATCAAAAAATTGCTGTTGAGTTCGTTGATTATACTTGCCGTCAAACTCTACTAAATTGTTATTTGATGTTTCTCCTGTCGAATTTTGCTCATCGTCATTATCCAATTGAACAGAATATCCACCGTAGTTTTTAATCAATAATGCTTGCTCAAAAATATTAACTGGAGCAGAAGAAGCATAGTCAGCAAATATTTCAGCAGCAGAGGTAATAGCATCAGTACCACTGATAAATCCTAGAGTATGACCAATTTCATGAGTTATGGCACTCAGAAAATCTAACGTCCCTGGTTTTGCTCCACCTAAATAGTCATAATTCCACTGGATAGAACTAATATTACTCAGATCGCTCAGTAAAATATAACCATCTAGTTCTTGACCTTTATTACTACTAGAATTAATTAAATTTAAGGCTTTTGCATTAGCTCTAGTGAGCTCAAACTTTTTATTTTCAATAATATCACCATTAACTAAAACCTGAGATTTGTTACTATTTAATAAACTATCAGTGGCAATTTGATCGTTTTGGGTAGTTACATCTTCTGTTATTGCATCATAAACTTTCCTGTAATTATATTTATCAACTGCAGGAATAGCTCCACCGATAACATTATCTGGTAATAAATCCGACCCAACTTCAACGTGAATATTAATTACGGTATTTTCTACGTGTAGTATGTCATTGTTATCTATATATTGATGGGTATCTCCTAAATAGTTTGACCACATCTCTCCTGCTAATTCAACTCCCAAGATTTGGTCTTCTGTCATCCTTGGAGAGTAAGTAAAATTAAAATCTAAACCTGTTTCTATTGCATCCATTTTTAATATAAATTTAAATTATATTTTAATACATACATATATTAAAATTCACACTAGCTTTGATTGGATGAAGTAATGATGTTTTTTTTGCTTAGATATTTAACGCTATTTCATATATTGATTTATTTTTTTACGTGTAAATATGTATTGTTAATCAAAAAAATAGTAGCGTAATTTTACGGACAATCGAATCACAGGTAGTCCCTGTTTAATACTTGTCATTCAAGCAAAATTAGCTTTGAAGATGAATTTGAACGGATATTTCGCGGGTAAGGTAGCTCATCTAATTTAATAGAAAATGCACTTGGCAAAAGTCTACTTATATAAGTCTTTTAGCTATTTAATTCTCAAAAGTGCTGCTTGGCGTACTGAAAAGCGTGTCTAATGTTACATTTTGTTTAATTACCCAGAGGTCTAAGTATTAGATAATCAAAGTCATGGATTAGAGTAAAAATAACTATTCATGGCTAACAAGACAGAATCTCAACTAGAAAAATGGTGGGCAACTGGAGTAATTTATCAAATATATCCCTTGACCTTTGCCGATGCTAATGGTGATGGTACTGGGGATTTGCAGGGAATTATCAAAAAGTTAGACTATCTCAATAATGGTCAGATAGATAGCGAAAGTTCCTTGGGGATTGATGCAATTTGGCTGTCGCCCATTAATACTTCGCCGATGTTTGATAATGGTTATGATGTCAGTGACTATTATGATATCTGTCCTGTATTTGGTACATTAGCTGATTTCGAGACTTTGTTAGCTGAATGTCATCAAAGGAAGATCAAAGTCATTCTCGATTTAGTGGTTAACCATACTTCGGATCAGCACAACTGGTTTCAAGAATCTAGTTCTAGTAAAGATAATCCCAAAAGCGATTGGTATCATTGGCAGGATGCTGAACCCGATGGATCAGT